>QYQC01000086.1 GCA_007280315.1 Betaproteobacteria bacterium
AATGTAATCATCCCGGCGCGCAGTGCCGGCAGGGGCCCAGGGTCGGGCATGGACACCTGCGGTCGGAAGCACCACATACTATGCGGCAGGCGCAGCAGCCTTTCAGTGTAGTAGGTATCGGCTACACCGGGCGGATCGAGCAGCGCGTCGCACACACGACAGTCCATGGCGCGCATGCCCGTTGTCGCAGCATAACCAAGATAGGTCAGCTGCACCGGTGCGGGTTTTCGCGCAAAGATGCCGAGCCGATTACCGCTGGAATGCCCGGACAAATCGACCAGGATATCGATGGCGTCGGCGCGGACCAGACCCGCTACGGCGTCATCGCCCTGCCAGCGCACGTCGCGCCAGCAGTCCGCCAAGACGCGCAGCCGCTCGGTGACCGCATCGATCTTTTCGGTGTTGGAATAGCAGTAGATTTCAAAATTCCCGGAATCATGCGCGGCGAAAATGGGCTCGATGAAGCTGCTGGCGGCGTGCTCGCGGAAATCGGCCGACACATAGCCGATGCGCAGCCGCCGCTGTGCTTCGGGCGCGTTGGCCCAGCCGGTGCTTGGCCCGCGCAGGGGCTCGGCGTGAATTTCGGACCAGCGGCAATGCGCCGCACGCACCTCCAGCGGATGCTCGCCCTGAAGCACCAGTTGAAACAGGTAGCCGGCAAAGGCTTGCGCAACATCGGGCTGCTCGCGCACCAGGCGTTGATAGAGGGCCAGCGCTTCGTCCATGCGCCAGCAGGACTGCAAAGTCAGCGCCTGGATGTGCATTGCCGGCGCACTACCTGCGTCGAGCGCGAGTGCCCTCGCGCAAAGCTCCAGCGCGCGCGCCTGGCGCCCGGCCTGGCGATTGGCTTCGGCAGCATTGCACAACGCCTGCGGCGTATCGCCCGCCAGTCCAAGCGCGGTGTCGAAGCGCTCGCGCGCGCGATCGTTCTCGCCACGCTCGAGTGCAATTGCGCCCAGCAGTTCCCACGGCCCCGGCACAGCGGCATCGCGCGCGATGAGCTCTTCGCACACCCGTGCGGCGCCGGCGTAATCGCGGGAGCGCATCAGCGCCAGCGCCTGCGGTAAAGTGAACTCCGGATCTGGCTCCGGCGTCTGACTGACCGCGGAGCCGGCGGATCCGATCAACTGCCTGATCAGCCGTTTAAGCACGCGGCTGGCCCTGTTGAGCGCACCACTGACGCCATATCTGCTGATAGCCCGCCTCGAGCGCCTTCATATAAGCGGGCGCATCCAGCAGCAGCGACGCCAGCATGCGCCGGCGCAGAGACAGCCGCAGCTGTCGCAGTCCGTCCAGATCGGCGGCCAACCGGCGCGCGATCGCCAGGTACTCATCGGCGCTGCGGCCAATCAGCTGCGGCATGCCGGTGTTCTGCAGGATGGTGGCGCCGGAGCGGGAAAATCCGTAATCGCCTGCCAGCGTCACCACCGGAACCCCCATCCACAGCGCATCGCAAGTGGTCGCGCCGCCGTTGTACGGAAACGGATCGAGCGCGATGTCCGCATTGGCAAACTGGCTCCAGTATTCCGCGCGCCCGAGCCGGCCGAGCGTACTCACGCGGCCCGGATCGATCCCGGGCAGGGCGGCGCGCAGGCGCGCCGCCGCTGCCGCATCGGGCAGCGCGAGAACGAGCAAGCGCGAATCTGGTGTCTGGTGCAGCAGATTCGCCCACAATTCCAGCACCCGCGGGTTCAGCTTGGCGAATTGATTGAACGAGGCGAACGTCACGTAGCCGCGCTGTAGCGCCGGTGGCGCGCACACCGGCGGCGCGTCCGTCGGCGGTTCATAGCACCACAGCGTGTGCGGCAGGCGCAGCAGGCGCTCGGTGTGCGCATCGTCGCTTGGCCCCGCGGGGTCGGCGCTGCCGTCGGTAATCCGGTAGTCGATCGCACTCAGGCCGGTAGTGTTCAGATAGCCGAGATAGCTTACTTGCAGTGGTGCGGGCTTGCGCGCAAACAGCTGCAGACGATTGCCGCTGCTGTGCCCGGAAACATCGACCAGGATGTCGATTTCGTCGGCGCGTATCGCCTGCTCCACGGTGGCATCGTCTTCGTGTTGGATGTCGCGCCAGACGTCGGCGCGCGCGCGCACACGTTCGGTGACCGCATCGCGCCTGCTGCCATTGTCATAGCAGAACACCTTGAACTGCGACCGGTCGTGCCGCCTGAGGACATGCTCGATGAACGGCGCCAGCGCGTGACTGCAAAAATCCGCGGAGACATAGCCGAGCCGGATGATCTGCCGCGACGCGCGCCCGGCATGGCCCATATGGGCGAGCGCGTGCCGGCGCCCCCAGTCGGCGTGTTCGTCGCGGACCACGCGCGGATCGAGGCCGGGCACGCTGTTCAGCGTGAATAGCAGATTGCTGCCCAGGTCGCTGGCGTCAGCGTGTTGCGCCAGCGCCCTGCGATAGATTGTGACGCTGTCCTCCGCGCGGCCTTGCTGATAAAGCAGCAACCCCCAGTTGCTGAAAATCAGCGACCACAGCGCCCGCTCGGCGTCCGCATCGACGCGCGCTGCGGCTTCGCGGTAGCAGTTTTCCGCTTCGGCCGCCCGACCCGATTCCTGCAGCAGCCGTCCCAGGTTGTACCAGGCCTGCGTCAGCGCGGGTTCGAGTTCGAGCGCGCGCCGGTACGCTCGTTCCGCCTCCTCCGTCCGCCCGGTCGCATCCAGCTCGGTACCGAGGTTGCACCAGATCCGTGAATCCGTCGGCTGCAGTTCGAGACATTCCAGGTAGGCATCCGCAGCTGCGGCATGGTCGCCGGCCGCGGCGCGCGCCACCCCGCGCGCGAGACTACGCTGCAAACGATCCGGTGCGGCGGTTTGATTTTCGCACCATCGACCCCAGACTGCGCGGTAGCAAGCCTCCAGATCGCGCGTGAACGCGGCCGCGGCGAGCAGCGGCGACGCGCGCATGCGCTCGCGCATGCCCGCTCGCAACCGGGCCAGGCGCTGCTGGTCCGACGCGAGGTCGCGCGCGATTTCGAGGTATTCGTCCTCGCTCTGCGCCACCAATTCCGACAGGCCGATGCCGGTGAGCAGGCTCAGCCCCGCGCGCGCGAGGAAGGCGTCGCCAGCCAGACTGACCAGAGGAACACCCAGCCACAGCGTTTCGCAGGTCGTGGCGCCGCCATTGCAGGGAAAGGAATCGAGCGCGATGTCAATGCGGCCGTGCAAGGCCCAGAATTCGTCCCAGGAAAGAAAACCATGGAATTCCAGCCGCGCCGGATCGGTGCCGTTCGACTCGAACACCCGCGTGATTCGCGCGCGCGGCGCGCCCTCGGGCACGGTGGCGAGCACCAGCTTCGATCCAGGCAAGGCATGCAGCAACCGCGACCACAGGGCCAGCATTCGCGGCGTGAGCTTGAACACGGAATTGAGCGAACCGAACGTGATCTGGCCGGTCGTCGCCGCAGGCAGCGGACCAACCTGCGGCATCTGCGGCGGCGGCGCGAAGCACCACAGGCTGTGGGGAAGGCGCAGCAAACGCTCGACGTAGCGCGCCTCGCTCACGCCGGGAAGATCCGCCCGGCTATCGGTAAGCCGGTAATCCATCTGCGCCAGGCCCGTGGTCGCGGGGTAGCCGAGATAGGTCAACTGCACCGGTGCGGGCTTGCGCGCGAACAGCGCCAGCCGGTTGCCCGATGTATGTCCGGAAAGATCGATCAGGATATCGATGCCGTCGCTGCGCACCAACGCTTCAGCCGCCGCGTCCGGCAGTGCGGCGATATCGCGCCACTGTGCCGCCAGCGTTTCGCAGCGGCGCGTGATGTCGTCGGTGACCGCGGTATTGGAATAGCAGAAAACCTCGAACCGCGCCGGGTCGTGATGCTCGAGCAAAGGCAGCACGAAATGGCTGAGCGCGTGCTGTCGGAAATCGGCGGAAACATAGCCGATGCGCAGTCGGCGCTCAGGTTGTGGCGAATTACCATGGGGCGCATCGATCGGAGGCGGCACGGCGCAGTATTTTGCCCAGCGGCGATGGGCCTCCAGAATTTGCGCGGGATCGGCACCGGCGCGATTGAGCATGGTCATCAGACTGGTATGCAGCGCGGGCATTTCCGGATGCAGCTCGAGCGCCTCGCGGCAGGCGCCAAGCGCCTCATCGCTGCGCCAGGACGATTCCAGCGCCAGTACCTGGATATGCAGGAACGGCGCGTGACCGGGCTTGAGTGCAAGCGCGCGGGCGATGAGCTCCATAGCCCGATCACAGCGGTCGGCCCGCCGATTCGCCTCGGCCGCGTTGGCGAGCATCTGCGCATCGTCGCCCGCCAGCGCCAGCGCGCGCTCGAAGTGCCCGGCCGCCTGCGGATAATCGCCCCGATTGAGCGCGGCAACGCCGAGCAGTTCCCACGCCTTGAGCATTCCGGGATCGCGCTCGAGCAACCGTTCGCAGATCTCGGCCGCACCGGCATCGTCGCGCAATTGCAGCAGCCTGACCGCCTGCTCGATTTGCGCTTCAGTGGCGTCGCCGGCGGCGCGCTGCGTGCCCTTGCGCAGAATGCCCGACAGCAGTCCCTTCAACATGATGGCCCCGGCAAGTTGCGGGCGCACCATTCGCGCCATGCGCCGCGATATAGATGTTCCAGATCGCGGGTGAACACCGCGGCGTCGAGCAGCGGCGAAGCGCGCAGGCGCTCACGCAGCGTCGCGCGCAGCTGTGCCAACGCCGGCAGATCAGCGGCCAGGCCGAGCGCAACGTCAACATAGCCTTCCCAGGAGCGCGCGATGAGATGCGGCAGACCGGCATTGGTAAGCAGGCTTACGCCGGAGCGCGAGGCAGCGCTGCCGCCGCTACGGCTGACCACTGGCACCCCCAGCCAGAGCGCTTCGCAGGTGCTGGTGCCGCCGTTCATCGGGAACGGATCGAGCGCGATATCGACCTCGAGGTATTGCCGCAGGTATTCATCCAATGGCAGACGCCCGATCAGGTCAAGTCGATCGGCGTGCACGCCGGCCGCGTCGAAGATCTCCAGCATCCGATCAAGGCTCTCGCCACCGGGTGCGGTTACGACGCGCAGCCTGGCGCCAGGCAGGCGCTGCAACAGCAGCGCCCAGGCGTGCATGGTTTCATTGCTGATACGCGGGAAACTGCAAAACGAGCCGAACGTGACATGGCCCCGCCCGAGCGCGGGCAAGGCGTTGCACGCGGGCATTGCCGCAGGTGGCAGGTAACACCACTTGCTATGTGGCAGGCGCAGCAGCCGTTCCCGGTAATGCGCGTCGGCCTCCCCTTCCGGATCGACGTAGCCATCGCTGATGCGGTAATCCATCGCCGCCATGCCGGTCCCGCCCAGATAGCCGAGCCAGGTCATCTGAATCGGCGCAGGCTTTTGTGCAAACAGCAGCAGCCGGTTGCCGCCGGTGTGTCCGCATAGATCGATGAGTATATCGATGCCGTCTTCCCGGATCAGCTGCGCCGCCGCATCGTCGGGGAGCGCGGCGATATCGCGCCATTGGTGCGCCAGGCCACGCAGGTGCTGCGTGACATCGTCCGGCCGCACGCAGTTGGAGTAGCAGTAGGCGCGCACCGCGCGCTGGTCATGGCGCGCCAGAAACGGCTCGACGAAATAGGCCATGGCGTGGCGGCGAAAATCCGCCGACACGTATCCGACGCGCAGCATTCGCTCCGGTTCGCGCGAATTGACGTGCAGTCGGGCGCCGGCCGACAGATGGTCCGCATGCAGTTCGCCCCAGCGACGGAACTCGGCCGCGATCTGCTGCGGCGGCAGCAGGTCGGAGCGGCTGAGCAGGAACAGCAGGCTGGAGTGCGTGTCGATACTGTCGGGCTTGATTTCCAGCTCATGGCGCAGGCAATCCAGCGCCTCATCCAGCCGGTCCTGCTCTTCCAATGCATTGCCGCGCACCTTCCATGCGCGACCGTCGCGGGGCCGCAGCTTCAGCGCGCACTCGCTCAACTCCACGGCACGACCCAGATGACCGGTGCGGCGGTTGATTTCCGCGGCGTGGATCAGGTGCTCAGGATCGTCCGGGCGCTGTGCCAGTATGTGCGCATAGGCGTCGAGCGCCTGCTCCGCTCGCCCGTCATCCAGTGCGATGCGCGCGAGCAGGATCCACGCCGGCAGCAGACGCTGATCCAGCGCCAGCGCGGCGCGGCAATGCGCTTCGGCCCCGGCTTTGTCGCCATCGCGATAACTTTGCAATGCCCGGTCGGAAAGCAGCGCCGCCTCTGCGGCGCGCCCGGTCTCGTGTTCGGGGATGGCGCGGCGCCTGAGCGCCCGCAGCATGCGTCCGAGCATCAGCGGGGGCGCGCCACTATTGCGGCGCCAGCGGTCGGATTCACTGCAGCGGCCGGATGCACCAGCTGCGCCAAATGTCGCGGTAGGCCGCCTCAAGCGCGCGGGCATAGGGGCGGGCCGCGGTAAGCGATGAATCGCGCATGCGCTCGCGCAAGCCGGCACGCAAGGCTACGAGGCGGTTGGTGTCGTGCGCCAGATCGACCGCGATGCGCACATAGTCCTCGTCGCTGAGCGCAATCAGCTCATCCAGCCCCATGCTGCCGAGTATGCTCATTCCGGCGCGCGACTGGAAAATTGCGCCGCTGCGGGTAATCACCGGCACGCCCAGCCACAGCGCTTCGCAGGTGGTGGTACCGCCGTTCATGGGGAAGGTGTCGAGCAGGATGTCGATGTCCGCGTACAGCGCCCAGAAATCCTTGGTCGGCAGGCGATCGTGCAGGCTGAAGCGCTCTGCGGCGACGCCGGCTTGCGTCAGGGCGTCGCGTATGCGCTCGCGCCCCTGCTCCGGCACGGTCGTAAGCACAATGCGCGAGCCGGGCACCTCCCCGAGCACGCGCGCCCACAGGGCCAGCATGCGCGGCGTGACCTTGCTCGCGCCGTTCATGGAGGCGAAGGTCACGCCGCCGCTCTTCTTCGCCGGGGACGGCGATACGTCCGGCATGTCTGAGCGCGGCTGGTAACACCACATGCAGCGCGGCAGGCGTATCAGCGTTTCGCGGTAGTAGCGCTCGGTCGCGCCGGGCGGGTCGCACACGCCATCGGTAATACGGTAGTCCATGGCGCGCATGCCGGTGGTGTTGGGGTAGGCGAGATAGGTCACCTGGATCGGCGCCGGCTTGCGCGCAAAAACCAGCAGGCGATTCTCGCGCAAATGGCCGGACAGGTCGATCAGGATATCGATGCCGTGGCCGCGAATCAGCTCGGCCGCCTGATCATCGTCAAGATCGATGATGTCATGCCAGTGATCGGCATACTGCGCCAGACGCCGGGTCGCGTCGTCGACGATACGGCCGCTGTAATAGCAAAACACTTCGATCGCGGCGCCGTCGTGCTGCTCCAGCGCCGGCGTGATGAAATAGCTCAGCGCGTGTTCGCGGAAATCGGCCGACAGGTAGCCGACGCGCAGACGCCGCTCCGGATCGCGCGAATTTGCGTGGGGCTTGGACTGCGCCAGGAACGGGTCGGCGTGGATCCGCGCCCAGGCGACATGTTCCGCATACACCTCCTCAGGGCGCACGCTTTCGAGCAAAACCAGGATGAAAATAAGATTGGCGCGGGCGGCGTGCAGCCCCGGATCGATTTCGAGCGCCTTGCGAAAGTACACGACCGCTTCTTCCGATCGACCAGCCTGGACCAAGATGCTGCCGAGGTTGCTGTGAAACACCGCGTCGTTCGGGCGTGCTTGAATTGAGCGCTCGAAATACTCCAGGGCAAATCCAAGATCGCGAATACGGTGCCCAGTCAGCCCCATGAAATGCAGTGCATCGGCGTGTCCAGGATCGATTTCAAGCACATCCTCGAACAGCAACTGCGCCCGCACCAGATCGTTGGCGTCGAATAGTTCGCGCCCCTCGGCCATCAGTTCCGCCGTCGTTCGTACTCGTGGTGCCGCGCTCGGGGAAGCACGTCCTATGTTACGCAGCAGCGACTTGAACAGCATTCTCATTATTTACTCAGGTCCGGCTGCGAGGTTCTGGTTAACGCAGGCATTGCACCCAAGGATAACGGAAACACGGGAACCACGTAAGTCGACGGCAAATTTTGAATCGACTCAGGCCAAACTGGGGTCCGAAACGAACAGCCCCTCCGCAGAGGGGCTTTCGTACACCCTGAACTGATTAACGACAGGTCGCTGGCAGGTACTTAGACGGCGTGCCTACGCATGCCCAGGTGATCGTGCCCGTCGATGTGTTGTATGTCGGCGTCATGGTGACAGTTACAGCCTGGCCGACACTGGTCGAACGCGTGCTTCCCGTAACCGTAACCGTGCCGGTATCGGTCACCGAAGCCGTTACGATCTTTCCGACGATCGGAATGGTCACGCCGGCGCCGGCGCTGATGGTATTGCTCGGACCAGTTTGAAACTTCTCCGAAATACCGGTACGAACGCCGCTGGCCGCAAGCATCAGTTCCGAAACTTTGGCGCGAACGGTGTAGTCCTGATAAGCCGGCAATGCCACCGCCGCCAAAATACCGATAATCGCGACCACGATCATCAGTTCGATCAGGGTAAAACCCTTCTGGATTGATTTCATTCAGCTGTCTCCTTTCCGTTACAAAATGTTCAGCACCCGGACTCTGTGCCCCCATCCTTCTGTAAAGCAATTAGCGGGCCCGAAATATACGTAGCTAACCCTATATTGCAAAGTGGAAATTGCCGCGTACACTTTCACGCACGCCGCTTTTGGCCCCATACGGGAATAAAGTGACAAAAAACGTCACTCTGCTGCCTGAGCAGCGATATTCGTGAGACGTTCCAGCTGCGGTCTGACACGGGTGATGACATCTTGCCACCGGCCGGTCTCGGCTTGCCGGAACAATTGCGCGCTGGGATACCAGGGCAATTTCTCGCCCCGGTCGAGATACCGCCATTCCGCTACCGCCGGAACCAGTACCCAGACAGGTTTGCCCAAAGCGCCGGCCAGATGAATGACGGCGGTACATACGCTGATCACCAGATCGAGCGCGCAAACCAGCGCTGCCGTTTCGTCGTAGTCATCTATTGCGTCCTGCCAATGCGGCAGGATGACGCCATGCTCCCGGCGCAACAGATTCAGATCGTCGCCGCAATCGCCATATTGCAGACTCACGAACCGGGCCGGAAGGCGAAGCAGCGGCAGGAATTCTCCCAGCGCCAGTGAGCGCAGGTGGCGGCGGGTCGCGGCGACGCCGCCGCGCCAGGACAACCCTATCTTGGGTCCGGGTCCAAGTTCGTCCAGTCTGGCGCGCCAATAGGCGACGCGTTCGGGCGCGGCGCGCAAGTATCCCGCATGCTGCGGAAAATCTTCGCGGCGATTGCGCCACAATCGCGGCAGGCTGCCCATCGGAATCTGGCAGTCGACGCCGTGCGCGCGGGCGCTCCAGGCGGATTGCTGCCCCGCGGGCGCGCTCGCCTCGATCATTGCTTCGGGGAACGAGCGCCGGAACAACGCAACCAGCCGTCGGTCGCAGTCGATGATGCAGCGTCCGGCCCGCGCGATTGCCTCCTCGAAACAGGACGCGAACATGATCTGGTCGCCAAATCCCTGTTCTCCATAAATGAGCAGAGTGTTCGCGCTTTCTGCGCCATCCCAGGGCGGAAAATCAAACGACGGACGCAATGCGAAACTGCTCAGATGTCGCGCTTCATAGTCGCGCCAGCCACTTTTGAAGTCGCCGCGCTTGAGGTTCATGTAACTGCGTACCAGGCGCGTCTCGTGGTCATCCGGATTGCGCAGAAGTGCGGCATCGAGCAATGTCAGACCCTGCGCATGGTCGCCGTTCTCCAGCAGGATCCAGCCCAGGTTGCACAACGCGGCCGACCATGCAGGGTCGGGTTCCAGCGCCTGCCGCAACAATCGCTCCGCTTCGTCGAACTGGCCGAATTCACGCCCGAGGATCAGGCCGAGCAGGTTGCAGGCGTCACGGTCCGGCGGGCGCCGTTGTGTCAGAGGCCGCAGCAATTCCATCGCCGGCGCATACTCGCCCCGAGCGTAGTGCCAGACTGCGAGCTCGCGCGCGGCGCCGGCATGTCCCGGATTGGAGCGCAGGAAGTCGAGGTAGGCGTCAGCCGCCTCCGACGACTTGCCCAAAGCGTTCTGCGCGCGCACTTTCGCGGCGCAGGCAGTGAACATATCCGGTGCGTAGTGCAAGGCCAGATGAAAGTAATCCAGTGCCTGAACCGGGTCACCCTCACCAAGGCGGACGAGGCCCATGCGGCAATTCAGATCTGCGTCGTCTGGCCGGGCGACCAGCGCCAGTTCCAGCGCTGTGCGCGCTTGCGGCGATCCTCGCTCCGTAGGCGTCCGGGCGGCAGGCGTTTCGTCGCGCACGCGAGCGCTGTCTCCCGCAAGCCAGCCTTTCAGCTTTTTCCACACGTCCCGGTGTCCCGCCAGATGATCGGCTCAGCGCTGCGAACCGGCATAGAGCATGGCGTCGCGCTCGGCCCGCCACTCTTCAGCCATGGGACAATCTGCATACTCGGGAAAGTATGGCCCACCAATCGTGAAGTGCGCGAGCGAAATTTCCGCGCCAGGCGCATCGTAGCCCACCAGATGATTCCAGCGCTGCGGCAACTCGCCTATCATGGCGTCGCTCTCCAGCCATTGGAACTGATGCAGTTGCAGGCCGCTCGCGCTATTGACGTAGTCCGGCGTCAATGATTTGCACCTGGCGTTATTGAACAGCATCACGCTGGACCAGTTCTTTTTCGAGTACGCGGTCTGGGCGGCGCCGAGAAACTTCGTCGTTTCCCTCGGCCTGTGATCGTGCTTGACCACCTGTACGGCGTAGCGCTCATCGCGCAGATCCCACAGCCTGGCGACATCGTCGCGCATCAGCATGTCGCAATCCATGAACAGGCTCCACCCCGCATAGTCCGACAAATACGGTGTTAGAAAGCGGGAAAAGGAAAAATCCGTCGATTGCAGCGCATGGCGTTCCCGCGTAAGAACTCGCTTGAGCTGTGACAGCGCCAACGGCGCTATCGCGACCGGCGCGCTGGCGCGCGCCTGGATGCTACGCGCAAGCACGTGATAGGCGACTGTTTCGCGCGGATCGAATCCGACAAAAATCCTGATCAATCTATCCTCTGGTGCATCGACAACTATCATTTCTGCCCCTGTCCCCGGTCGAAAATAATGCGCGCTGCCCTGTTGCCGGTCGCGGACATAAGTCACGGTGGCTGCTCAATTCGCTCTTCATTCGCGTCGGTCGGACTGGTATAATTTGCGCCGGGTCCATACTTGGCCATCCCGGCGGGAGAATCATGATTTTAGAGTTTTTTTCCACGCGCAAGGTTACGGAATTTGCCAAGAGCCTGGCGCAGGACGTCGCCAAGCGCTATCCGCCTGCGATCGCCAATAATCCGGCGCAAATGGTGTCGCAAAAGCGCCTGTCCGGCATTCTCGAAGAGGCGTTTACCCGCGCTTCCGAATTCAGCCGGGAACAGGAGCTGGGCTGGTACAAGAAGGCCAAGCTGGGCAACGAATTCAAGTGGGAGCTCAAGGAAATGGGCTACGACGAAAAATTCATCGATGTCGCCACCGAAGGTCTGGTGGTCTACGTCACAAAACGCCCGTCTCCAAAAACCTGAGACCTCGCCCAGGCGGCCTGGCGCCAGCTTCGTGTTACCAGGCTGTTGAAAAACGCGTCCCGATCTAACAGCGGTCATACTCTAATCCGCGCGCTCAGAGGGACGCGTTTTTCTGCGGCCTCCGGTTTGGGGGATATAAAAGGGGGCGAGCCCCCTTTTTCAACACACCCTCAGGGGCAATACCCCGGAATTTTGCTCTCGTCGACGCGGTCGATCTGGTTCGCATCCAGAAACTTCTCTGCGTAGCGCAGGTATACTTTTTGCCGGATGAATACGTCGAACAGGTCCGGATCGATGTGCCCTCCCTCTTTGAATTTCCCGAGGATCTGCAGCGATTCGGTCAGCGTCTTGCCTTTCTTGTAGGGCCGGTCCCTGGCGGTGAGCGCTTCGAAAATATCGGCTATGCCCATGACTCGCGCCTGCACCGACATCTGCTCGCGCGTCAGGCCGCGCGGATAGCCCTTGCCGTCCATGCGCTCGTGATGTCCGCCGGCGTATTCTGGAACGCGCTGAAGGTGCTTGGGCCAGGGCAGCGCCTCGAGCATTTTGATCGTCGCGACAATATGGTAGTTGATGACCTCGCGCTCCTTCGACGTAAGCGTGCCGCGGGGAATGTTTAGGTTTTCGATTTCATCGTCGGTAAGAAAATGTGCGGTATTGCCCGACTGGTCCAGCCACTTGTAGTCGGCGATCTTTCTCACGTTTGCCTGCGCCTCGGGCGGCATGAATTCCCCGCCGATATTGCATTTGCGCAGAAACTCGCGGTCCTGGTCGAACTGGCGCAGGCGCGCGCGGTAGGTCTGTTCCAGATTATTGCTGCGTTCGCGCAGCGTCAATTCGTCCAGCCCCTGCCGCAGCAGCGCGGCACTGTCTTTCAACAGATCGATCTCGGCGTCGCGTTTGAGCACCTCGAAGCGGGTGTCGATCAGGTGAACACGATCGAAGATCGACTCCAGCTTGGTTGCCTTGTCCACCACGTGCACCGGGGTCGTAACCTTGCCGCAATCGTGCAGCAGGCCCGCGATCTTCAACTCATAGCGGTCCTTGTCGCTCATATCGAAATCCATGAGCGGACCCTGCTTGGTCTCGTTCACCGCTTCGGCAAGCAGCATCGTAAGCTCGGGCACACGCTGACAATGTCCGCCGGTATAAGGGGATTTTTCGTCGATCGCCGAATTGATCATGGCGATGAACGATTCGAACAGCGCCTCCAGCTGGTTTATCAACTGCCGATTGGTGAGCGCAATCGCGGCCTGCGAGGCAAGCGATTCCGCCAAGCGCTGGTCCGGATCGGAAAACGCCACGACCTCGCCGCTCACCGAATCCTGGGAGTTGATCAACTGAAGAACGCCGATGATCTCGTTCTCGTGATTCTTCATCGGCACGGTGAGAAAGGATTTCGAACGATAGCCGGTCTTTTTGTCGAAGCTGCGCGTGCCGGTGAAGTCGAAGCCTTCCGCGGTATACGCATCGGCGATATTGACGGTCTGCCCGGTCAGTGCCGCAAACGCAGCCACCATCTGGTTGTTGGGCTGGCCATCCTTGCCGTACAAGTGAATCGGATAGAACGGTATGGGCGTTCCGGTGGTTCCGCCCATGGCGATATTGAGCGACTGCGTGCGCATGATCTCGAATTTCAGCCGCTTGGAGCCGTCTTCTTCAGTCAGCAGATACAGCGTGCCGCCGTCGGCGCGGGTGATTGTCTTGGCCGCGAGCAGGATGCTTTCCAGCAGCCGGTTGATGTCCCGTTCGGCCGACAGCGACGCGCCAATCGCGTTCAGCTGCTCCAGGCGCCGGAACATGTCTTCCACCGTCTGGACCGCCATCGTCTGCCCGCTGTGTTCCGCCTCCACTCAGGAATTCCTCATCGCCGCGCGCGCTGCGGCTACTTGATGCAAACCGCGCGCACTGTCGGCATGTCGGTAAGTCCCATCAGGACTTTTTCCATACCGTCCATTTTCAGCGTGCGCATGCCTTCGTTCAGGCAGCAGGCCAGCATCTCCGCCACGCGCGCGTGCTCCTGGATCAGCTTTTTCAGCGGATCGGTGCCGACCAGCAGCTCGTGCAGGCCGACCCGGCCCTTGTAGCCGCTTCCGCCGCAGGTGTCGCAGCCGATCTTCTTGTACATGGTGAACTGCCCCTTGTCGTTGGCGTAGTCCTTGACCCATTCCTTGTACACGTTCTCGTAGCCCTCCTTGGGATTCTGCTTGAATGTCAAGGTATTCGTCAGCTCGCTGCAGTATTCGGTGAGGAAGGCTTTCATTTCCTCCCCGGCGGGGTTGTACGCCTGTTTGCACTTGGCGCACAGGCGCTTCGCCAGGCGCTGCGCGAGAATGCCGAGCAAGGCGTCGGAGAAGTTGAACGGATCCATGCCCATGTCGAGCAGACGGATGATCGATTCCGTCGCGCTGTTGGTGTGCAGAGTGGCGAATACCAGGTGACCGGTGAGCGAAGCCTCGATGCCGGTTCCCACGGTTTCCTTGTCGCGCATCTCGCCCACCATGATGATGTCTGGATCGGCGCGCAGGAACGCCTTCATCACCATGGCGAAGTCCAGCCCGGCCTTCTTGTTCACCTGTACCTGGCGCAATCCCTTCTGGGTGATTTCGACCGGGTCCTCGGCGGTCCAGATCTTGGTGTCCGGCGTATTCAGGTGTTTCAGCACTGAGTGCAGCGTCGTGGTCTTGCCCGATCCGGTCGGCCCGCAGACAAAGAACAGCCCATAGGGCTTGCTCACGACCACCTTCAGCGTCTCCAGGTTGTGCGGAGTAAGTCCGAGCTTTTCGAGCGGAATCGGCTCGCCCGCGGCAAGAATACGCATGACGATGTCTTCGACACCGCCCTGCGTCGGTATGGTGGCTACCCGCAGTTCGATGTCCAGCGGTCCGAACTTCTTGAACTTGATCTTGCCGTCCTGCGGCCTGCGCTTCTCTGAAATATCCAGATCGCACATGATCTTGACCCGGGCAACGATCGCGTTTCGATAGGAAGCAGGTATCTCGATGTAGGGCGCCAGCGATCCGTCCTTGCGAAAGCGGATCTCGGTCTTGCCCTTGCCCGGATAGGACTCGACATGGATGTCGGAGGCGCCCTGGTTGTATGCGTCGATGACGATTTTGTTCACGAGCTTCACCAACTCGTTATCGGCCGCCTGCGACAGATCGTCGCCAGCACTCTCGCCGCCCGCGGCGTCGTCCTGATCGTCCAGTCCGGAGAGCATGTCGCCGATATCGCCGGTGTCGAGCACTTCGGCGCCGTAGAATATGTTCAGCGTTTCCTTGAACTCGCGCTGGGTGGTCACGCGGTAGATCAGCTTGCTCTTTGGAAACACATTCTGCACGATGCGCGAACTTTTTACCCGCTCCGGATCGAGGCACAGCACGATCAAGCCGTCCTTGCCGTCGTCAATCGGCACCCACTGATTCTGTTCGACGTACTCCCGTTTCAGGTTCTTCAGCAGATCCGGCGGCTTGATGCGGTCCGCCTTGTGCGGCTCATAGGGCACACCGAAAAATTTCGAAAGGGCCTGGCCGATGGCGGGCAACTTGACCTGAAATTCCTCCACCAGCACCTGCTCCACATCCACCGCTTTCTTGCGCGCCGAACGCGCCGCCAGATCGAACTCGGCCGGAGAAATCACCGCGTCGCTGACCAGGAAATCGTATTTGGTCTTGATAATCTGGGGTTTTTGCCGCTGCCTGAAAGCAATCGCCAGGGTCTGCGCCAGCTGGGTCACGCCCTCTTCCATCAGCGCGGTAAACGGTACACCGGCCTTGTTGTTGATAATCTGGATCACGCCGATCAACTCGTCGCCGTCCAGCACCGGCGCGGCCAGCACCTGTTTGGTGCGATAGCCGGTGCGTTTGTCCACTTCCTGCAGGAATCGCAGGTTGGGATTGATCGCCTTCAGTTCCGATTCGTCGTAGCAGTCCTTGATGTTGATCATCTTCTTGGAGAAGGCGACATAGCCGCCCATCGAATGCTCGGCGATCGGCAGCTTCAGGTCCTTGAACGAATTCAGCCCGGTCTTGACCTTGGATACGATCGACTGCTTGTCTTCGCCGACGATGTAAATGGTGAGGCGGTCGGCGTTGAACAGGCTGCAGATGTCGGACGATACCTCGAGCATGATCTCGTCGATATTGGAGGTCGCGTGAATCTTGTTGGTGACGTTCTGCAGGTTCTTCGAGAACATCAGCCTGGCGTTGACGTCAGCCGACCCGGTGGCCGCAGCCGGTGGTGTATTCAGCACTGCACTCATAGTGACCTCGGCATTAGATCCAGAACCGCGCAGCCGGCGGCTGCGCCTACAACGGCATATTTCACACTATACGTCAAAAAAAGCCGGCCGCGCTCCGCACTGCCGCGACCGCCCGGTCGTGAAGAACGCCCGACGCGCTTCCCGCACTCACGCCGCTCGATCCCCGCCCCACAACCCGCCTTCAAGCACGAAAACGTGATAGCCGCGCTGCGCCAGCAGGAAAGCGGCAGCCGAACTGCGCCTGCCGCTCTGGCAGTAGACGATATATTCCTCGCCGATATCCAGTGCACCGAAGGCGTTGCGGATTTCTGACAAAGGAATATTGCGCGCACATGGCAGGCAGTCGTGCTGGTATTCGGATGGATAGCGCACATCTATCCAGTGCGCGCCGTTCAAAGTTTTCTGTTTTGCCTGCTCCATGTTGATCGCGTGCAGCAAGGGTTCGCGCAGCAGCATGTTGAAATCCTCCCGCCTCAGCCGCAACAGGCTGCCCGGCGTCTTCATCGTGACAGTGGCGTTACGCGTCGCATCCGACACCAGCGCCTCCTCGCCGAAAGTGTCGCCGCTCTTCAACTCGGCCAGCGTCATATTGACGCCGCCTACCCTGCGCTCCACCTGGCACCTTCCCGACTCCACCAGGTAGTAATAATCGCCCTCCGCGCCTTCGCTGATGATCACGTCGCCGGATCCCGCTTCGATGCGCTCGAAGCGCTGCAATAGTTCGCCGATATGCGCCGGTGGCAATTCGGAAAAGGCGCCGAAGCGCAGGCTGTTGATGCCGAGCAGGCCCGTGGTGACGCCCCAGTTGGCTCCAGGCGTTGACGCTGACGCGGGCGGCTCCATGCCGGGCTGATTCTGCATTGCCACCTGATCCCAGGTAAGCATGACATCCAGCAGATCGTCGTCGATGCGCAGTAGCCGCAGGTCGGTCACCGCCTTGGCTGCGCCAAAACCACGCCGCTTGCCCAAAGGATGGCGCGCATCTGCGGACCCTCCGACGATGACCTCGGAGCTGCCCTCGCCATAGGTGAGGGCCAGCTCGCCGCTCAGCAGGTACACCGACTGACCCGCGATCGAACCCGGGCCAAACGGCTCAGCAGCGCGGCGCACAGGCTCGATGGAGCACAGCTTGGCGAGTTCCTTCAGCCGGGCGCCGGAAAGCGACGACAGCGGATCGAGCATACCCAAAGCTTCCACGCTGATTCTTGTGACTGCCATGCGCGTTTCCGTGGCGATTGACGTATTTATGGTGCCGCTAGAACTCGAAAACCTGGTTGTTCTGCAGCATGCGCGGTTTGTACTGTCCGGCACAATCCTCAATTTCCTGCATCGTCAGTTCGATCTCACCCGGTTTCAGATGGGTGATGAAAATCTCCGCATCGCGCTCGAGTTTTACCAGCTCCTCAGCAAGCAGGCTCGGGCAAAAATGCTTGGCTGTTATCGCAAGTTCCCGCTCGCGGTTGCAGAAGGCAGTCTCGATAATCAAGTAGCGCAAATTGGCAATCTTGTTGACTTCCTTCCACAACGGATCGTGTGTCGTGGTGTCGCCTGTAAACACCAGGCTGGCGTCGCCCGAATCGATCTGGAAGCCCACTGCAGGCACCACATGGTTTGCCGGCAGCGACGTAATTTTTCGCCCTTTCAGCTCCACCGTCTTGCCGAGCTCCAATACCTCGTAACGCATGAACGGCTTGCTCGGTGTGGGAATTTGCGTGAAGTCCGGCCAAATGCTCCAGTTGAAAATATGGTTGCGGATGATCTCCAGCGTCGGCTCGGTCGCGTGCACGGTGAGCGGCTTGTTGCGCATGCCGCCGACGGTGTCGACCAGGAACGGTATGGAGCAAATATGATCCAGGTGCGAATGCGTGACGAATATGTGGTCGATCAGCATCAGCTCCGCCAGCGATACGTCGCCGACCCCGGTACCGGCGTCGATCAGGATGTCATTGTCGACGAGCATCGACGTGGTGCGCAGATGCCGTCCGCCGATTCCGCCGCTGCAACCGAGGATTCTCAGCTTCATCGCGCGCGTCGGCTACTTGGTCTTGAAGGTCGTTACGCCGTCCCAATCCGCAGGGGGCGGTTCGATACGGCACTGGGCAATACGCTCGAAGTACATCTGGTAGAGCACGGAATCCGGTGACATGCGCTGCACATTCAGCAGATTCATCTCCGCCTCGTCCCAGTTCTGCGCACGATAGGCTTTGAGCGCTTTGTGCCACAGCTTGATTTCATCCTTGATCTTTTGATCGACCTCGCTATCGACGCCGATCGGCTCGAAGATCGCCACCGGTTCGTCCTTGCCTTTGACCTTCACCCGATCGAGTTCGCGAAACACGATATCCTTTACCGCCACTTTCGTATTCGGGCCGACGATAACCCCGACGCCGTAGATCCGGGTCAGGCCCTCCAGCCGCGATCCGAGATTGACTGCGTCGCCCATCACCGTGTAGGCCTTGCGCAGCTTGGAGCCCATATCGCCGACGCTCATGCTGCCGGTATTGACGCCGACGCCGATGCGTATGTCAGGCCAGCCGCGCTCCAGCATCTTTGCGCGCAAGTTGTCGAGTTCACGCTGCATTGCCATGGCGCTGATCACCCCCTGGCGCGCATGCTCGGGATCGGCCACCGGCGCGCCCCAGAAAGCCATGATGGCATCGCCGATATACTTGTCGAGGGTGCCGCGGTGGTTACGGATCACCAGACTCATCGCGGTAAGGTAATCGTTGATGAACTGCGACAGATCCTTTGGTGACAGGCTTTCGGAGATCGAAGTAAACCCGACGATATCGGAGAACAGTACAGTAAGTTCCTCGCTCTTGCCTTCCATGCTGTAGCGCTGCGGATCCTTCGCCATTTCATCGACCAATTCCGGCGGCACATACTGACCAAACAGCTCGGTGAACTGACGTTTGCTGCGCGATTCGACGAAGTAACCCCAGGACATGTTGAACGCAAACAAGGCAGCAATCATCAGCAGACTGGATGCAAGGGGCAGAATGATGCCGCCCTTGGTCCACAGCGCAACGTCGAGGCCGGTAATGAGCGCCGTCGCCAGCAGAGACGCCAGAGTGGCCTTGAACGGACTCAGCAGCGGCACCAGCAACGACAGCGCGACGCCGCCGATCAGCAGCAGCACTACCTCGGTGCCGAGGATGTAGGCGGGTTTGTGCTTGAAATTGTTATCCAGCATTGAGGCGATCATGTTGGCGTGGATTTCCACACCGGGGAACACGCTGCCCACCGGCGTGGATCGCAGGTCGAGCAGACCCGGCGCGGTGGTGCCGATCAGCGCGATCTTGCCGCGCAGTTCATCCTTGGGTACTTTCCCGAAATACACGTCGGCAAGCGAAACGTACTTGAAGCTGCCGCGTGTGCCGCGGTAAGGAATGAACGCGCTCACGGTATCATCGACCGGAATGGTTACCGGCCCCACTTTCAGCCATTCCAGCCCGGAGTAACCGTCACTGGTGGGTTTCTCGGACGAAAATCCCGGCTCCACCTTGGGGTAGTTCGCCAGCACCCGGATGACCGCAAGCGAAAGCGCTTCGTAGTAGTCGCCGTTGTATTCGGCGAGTATCGGTACCCGCCGCGACACACCGTCGTTATCTACCAGCGGATTGAAGTGCCCTGCGTTGGCAGCGTTGGCCTGGAATTCCGGCAAATTGGCGCCATAGCCGCGCCAGTGGGTGAATCGGATATTCCTGCCCTGGAACGCGCCTTTTTCCAGCACCGGCTTGGGTAGTGCGCCCGAGCGCACGGCGTTTTCGTCGCTGTTGAAATAGTATCCGAGTACGACGGGTCGTCCTTTGATCGTCTCTGCCATGATGCGGTCGTAGTCGAGTTCCGGCCGCAATTCCTTGAGCGCCGATTGAAACGAGCCCACATCCCTGAGCTTGCCCTTGGCGAGCTTCTCGAGCACCGGCAGTCCCGAGCCTTCGTCGGGTTCCGCGAACACGATGTCGAAGCCGGCGATGACTATGCCGTATTCATCGAAAAGCTTCTTCAGCAGGGCGGAGAACTTGTCGCGGCGCCAGGGCCAGTGCCCGAGCGCGGTCTTGTCCACGCTGCGCTCGTCGATATCGAGGATGACGATTCGCGGGTCCACACCACCGGGCATGGTGAGAGCGAGCCGCGTGTCGTAGATTATGTTGTCGAGCCGGGTGATGAGCCCGATATTGAACAGTTCGGCTACATGGCCGACGAACACCAGCATCAAAGCAAGGCTAAGGACGATCCTGACGATATGCTTTTTCAAGTCGTCTCCTTTCTAGTCCGGGGGAGACGGGTCAGCGTTTGAAGAAAAATTCCACCTTCACACCGGCAAGCTCGATGACGTCGTGGTCATTGAGCGCATGCGCCTGCTGCTCTATCGGTTTGCCGTTGACAATGGGCTTGTTGGCGCCTTCAACGTGGGTGATGAAAAAGCCCTGTGGCCGGCGGGTGATGACCGCGACCTGCACGCCGGGCTTGCCCAGAGTGGTCAGCGGCTTGGTCAGTTCGAGTTCCTTGCCGGCATTGCCGCCGGACATGAGCTTCAGCATGGCGTGCCGAGCCGGAGCGGCAGGGGCAGGGGCAGGAGACGGCGCATGAGTCGGCGTCGGCACTGACGCCGGAGTGGATGCAGAAACACCCACAGATGCGGCGGTTATGCCGACCTGGGTGGCGGCATGCGATCTGGCGGCCGCGTCAGCTGGAGGCGTTGCCGCTGCCGCGCCCGCGGGCGCGGTCTCGACGTGGGCCGGTGCCGGGGCAGCTGGCGCAGGGGGCTTTCGCATCGCGCCGGGGCGGAGAATCATGGTCTTCTCGAAGTCGGCGGCCTTGACGGCGCCTGGCTGCGCTTCGGCCATGTACTTGAGCTTGTACTTGCCCAGTTCGATTACATCGTTATTCTGCAGAAAATGTTTCTTTACCGTTTTGCCGTTGACGAATGTGCCGTTGGTGCTGCCCAGATCCTCGAGGAACGAATCCGCGAGTATGGTCACAATTACAGCGTGCTCGCCGCTGACGGCCAGATTGTCGATCTGGATATCATTGTGCGGTTTGCGCCCGATGGTGGTGCGCTCCTTGGAAAGCTGAATTTCCTTGAGCACCAGACCGTCCATACTGAGTATTAGCTTCGCCATAGCGTTGTCCTCGTGCTATCTAAACCATCCGAAAATTTTCTTTGCCAAACCCTGTCCGGCCGGGTAATCACGCAGAATCTTCACCAATACCACCGATACGTTGTCGCGCCCGCCGTTGTCGTTCGCCATCTGCACCAGCTGTTGCACTGCCAGATTCAGATTGGCGCCCAGGGCCTGCAGCGCCATGCCGATATCTTCATCGCTCACCATATCCGAGAGCCCGTCGGAGCAGAGCAAATAGATATCGCCCGGCTGCGTGTCGTATTCGTGAATCTCCGGCTCCACCGCCGGATCGATGCCCATTGCCCGCGTCACCAGATTCTTGTTCGACGAGCCCTTCGCCTGCTCCTTGGTCAGCATGCCGGCATCGATCTGCTCCTGCAGCAACGAATGGTCCTTGCTCACCTGGCTGAATTCGTCGCCGCGCATACGGTACAGGCGCGAATCGCCGATATGCGCCACCATCACCTTGTTATCGTAAAACAGCGCCACTACCAGCGTCGTGCCCATGCCGGCGTACTGAGGTTGACTCTGCGCGGCCTGGAATATCGACGAATTGGCCTTGGCAATCTGCTGCTGCAGCATTTTCGCCGCAGCCTTCTGTCCGCTTTGCGGGTCAACCTCATGCGGTGCGTGCTCCTCAAGCATCTGCCGCAATTCGGTGGTAAGCACCGTTGTGGCCATACCGCTTGCCACTTCACCCGCATTGTAGCCCCCCATGCCGTCTGCCAGCACCACCAGGCCGTGTTCCGGGACCGAAGCGATCGAGTCCTCGTTGTTTGAGCGCACCATCCCGGGGTCGGTATGGCTGGCCACTTCCAGGGCTTGGCTCAGGTCCATGCGGCGGGCTTCCTAGGCTCCGGCATCCGTGCCGACACCGCCGACCGGTGCCGCACCGGCAGCGAACGCCGCGCGCAGCGCTGCGGCGAATTCTTCTCCGGTCTGGTAGCGATCCTCCGCCTCCTTGGCCATCGCCTTGTCAAGGAACGCCACCAGCGCTGGCGGTATTCCCGGCCGGACCAGGAAGATTTCGGCCGCCGGTTCGTTGGCAATCTTGAACATCAGCTGCGCCATTGAATCTCCGACGAAAGGCAACGCGCCGCAAAGCATCTGGTACAGGCTCACCGCCAGCGAAAACAGGTCGCTGCGTCCGTCCACCTTCTTGCCCGAGAGCTGCTCTGGCGACATATAGGATGGCGTGCCCAGCACCATGCCCGTTTTGGTCTTGGAGGAATCGGTTATGCGCGCAATGCCGAAGTCGGTGACCTTGGGCGCGTCGCTTTCCGGCTCGTACATGATGTTCGCCGGCTTGATATCGCGATGAACGATGTTCTGCTTGTGCGCGTAGCCGAGCGCATCGGCGACGCGCGCGATGATCGACACAACCTTGTCCATCGGCAGCAGGTTGTCCGGTTTGGTAAACGGGATCAGGTCCTTGCCTTTGAGCAGTTCCATTGCGATATAGCACAGGTCGTGCTCCTCACCCGCATCGTAAATGGTGACGATATTGGGGTGCGACAACCGCCCTGCGGTCTCCGCCTCGCGAAAGAATCGCTCCTTCACCTCGACCAGCTCCTCCGCCTCGAACTCCTGCGACAACGCCATGGTTTTGATCGCCACCACGCGGCCGATCTTCGGGTCCTTGCCCTGGTAGACCACGCCCATCGCGCCCTTGCCCAGCTCTTTTTCCACCTGGTAGCGGCCGAGCATGGGCTTTTCCGCGCCCGCGCCCAGCGACATGGAGCCGCCGGGATGGCTGGACGCCCCGCCAAGGACTATCGTCTCCGACATCGCCCTGGCGCGATTCAGCCGCGACTCCAGGTCGCGGAACTTCGGATTGTGATTGGCCATGTACTGAAACACGTTTTCCGCCTTGTTGAACTGGCGTTTGCGCTCGAAATCGAGCGCCAGGTTGTACAGGTTGTCCATTACGCCATCATCCAGCGGCACCTTGCGGAACTTGTCCCACGCCATGTCGAGCTGGCCCTGCCCCTGAAACGCGAGCCCGAGCATGCGGTTGGACTCGGCCGAATCGGCGTCAGACTTGACCTTGCCCGCTTCGGTGAGGACGAAGCGTTTGGTCACCAGCAGTACATGGCCGATAACCAGCAGCACCAGCGGCAGCATCAGTTGCAGCCACATCGCACTGGTGGTCATGAGCACGAAGTGTGTAATCAGCAGCAATCCGATCAGCGCCGCGGTAATCATCGCGCCCATGCCGGCTTTTAGCCGCGGCAGGATTCCGATCAGATAAGCGGCGATGAGTACGAATACCAGAAGCTCAACCCAGTAGCCCCAGATCGGCGCGACGAAAAAATGCTCGGATAGAATCGAGGACACCGAATGCGCGAGCACCAGCACCGGCGGCATCGCGGGCGACACCGGCGTGATGGCCGCGCTGCCCAGGCCAGGAGCAGTGGGCCCGATCAGAACTATCTTGTCCTGATATTTGCTCACCGGGATTTTGCCGCTGATGACGTCGTAGAACGAATCGACCGGGAACGCGGGCCGCCCGTCTCGATCCTTGTAGAAATAGGCGTACATCCGCGTAAACGGATCGGTGACTATGTTGAGCCGTCCCAGCGATACCTTCTCACCTGGCTGGACTTTGATGTCGCCCACGCCGAGGTTGAGACTGCGAGCTGCGACCATCATCGACAGCGACGGATAGATCTGCCCGAAATAATCCAGCACCAGCGACTCGGCGCGGGTGCCGCCGTCCACATCGGGCGTCGAGTTGAGGTATCCGAGCGCGGCCGAGGCCTTGCCCAGGATTTCAATCGGATAATCGATTTTACGCGTCGGCAATATCGAGTCGTCAGTCACTTTGACGGCTTTGGGCAGACTGTTCCTAGCTACAAACTCAGGCAGAGGCTTGTCCGGTTTCCCCAGCGCGGCACCGAGGTCGAACAATGTCATTGGCACCACGTTACCCGCATGCGCAAAGCTTTCGGAAAGCCTGCGGTCGGTGTTGAGCTTTTGCTCTGCCTCCTTCAGCAGCGCGATGAACTGCGCGAGTTCGCCCGTCACCGGCGCCGCCGCGGGCGCTGTCACGGGCGCAATCGGCGCCTGCGCCGCGTCCGCGGGCACAACCGCTGCCGGTGCGCCCGCCCCGGTCAGGTCGAGCAGCTTGGTGACGTAGGTGTAGCCCGGGTCGGTCTGAGGCTCGGAGAACAACACGGTATAGGCGATGACTTTCGCCTTCGCCGCCGCCAGGCTATCGGTGAGTTTCGCCAATACCTCGCGTGACCAGGGCCAGCGGCCAAGGTTGGCCAAGCTCTGCTCGTCGATGGCGATAACTGCGATCTTGTCGAGCGGGGTGCGCGATGTCGCGATTACGCCCAGGTCATAGGCCTTGCGCTCGAGACTGGGAACAAGATCGCTGGCACGTGCGAACAGGGCGACGCAAACGACCACGGCGACGCCGAGAAACCAGTCGGTCTTCCAAAAACCCGCTTTCGTCATTCCCGGTCCTCTGCGTCCCTGATCTACTTCCGCCAACGCCCGGCTATCTGCCGAATAGCGAAGGCATTTTACGACATTAGCCCCGGCGCCAGTGCTACTCGAACCGGAGCGCACGGATCATGCCGAGAGGCGTCCCGAAGCGCTGCCGGCTGCGACCCGGAACCTTCTTCTGTACAGACTATTAGCCCTGTGTCGCCCCAACTTTCGCCTGTGCGGGCAAGTCTTATTAATAAACAGGGCGATAATAGTCATTCTTGCAGTTAAATATCAGATTAGTCAATTGTTTTTTGCTAATTCGGGTGACATCCACCCGAGCCAAAAGACGCGGTCTTCCAGTAGCGTCGGAAGAAATGCGCGCGGCGGAGTACACGCGACTGCGGAAAGCGCCACCCGGGAGCAGCGTGATGTTCCCGGTTTTCCGCAGTAATAGGCGTTAGAAATTGCGGAAACGGTCACGACCCTTTACCGCATGGCGCAACCGTTGCCATACCGGTGTCACAGGAAATCTGACCGGACTCCCGTCCGCTGCGCGCAGGAGCGAAGTGTGGCGCCTGCGTCGCCGCCCTGGATCAGCTACCCAGTATCGTTCCAACGGGAATGCCTAGGTCGGCGGGCGAAACTTTCTTGCCGCTCGCCAGCTTGCCCTTGGCAACTTCGATCTGTCCACCCTGGCCGGTGATCAACATGCCGCCGGCGCTGATTGCCGTGACCTCGCCGATCTTTCCCCTGACCGCGCCGAAGGTGCGCACCGGGTTCTTTCTCGAGCCGAACAGCTGCAGCTTCTCCCCTTTGTGCGTTGTCCATGCGCCCGGCGCGGGGTCGCAGCCGCGGATCAGGTTATGAATATAATCGACGTGACTGGCCCAGTTGATCTTGGCTTCTGCCTCGCGGCACCAGCCCTCGTAGCTCGCCTCGGATTCGTCCTGCACCAGTTCCCTGTGCCGGCCAGCGACAACCAGGTCTGCTGCTTCCAGCATCGCTGCCACACCCATCGGAAACAAGCGATCGAAGTAGACCGTGCCGAGGGTGTCGTCATCGCTCAACGGTGTTCGTTTCTGCAGGATAACCGCGCCTTCGTCCAGGCCGTCGGAAGGGCGGAAAATGGTGAGGCCGGTTTCGGACTCGCCCTTGATCAGGGGCCAGTTGATCGACGATGGGCCGCGGAACCTGGGCAATAGCGATGGGTGATACTGGATGGTGCCATGCGCCGGAATGCTGACGAACTCCTGCGGCGCGAACTGCAGCACGAACGCCATGATGCCAATGTCCGCCTTGGCCTCGGCGAGCGCCTGCGCCGCCTCGGGGGCGCGCAAGGATTTGAACTGGTAGACCCTTAGCCCCTTCTCCTCGGCCGCCGCGCGCAGCGCGTCAGGTCGTGCGCCCTCCTTCTCCGGTGCGCAGAATACCGCGGCAACCTCGTCGCCGCGCGCAAGAAATGCTTCCAGCACTGCCTTGCCAAAATCTTGCTGTCCGATGATCGCGATCTTCATATCGTTCTTCCTTTTCAGCGAGATTTCAGTGAAGACTCACATATGCGCAAGCGAATGTTATGTCGGAACCAAAATCTTGCTGCCCGATGATTGCAATTCGCATGGTTTCGTCCTTTGCGGTGAACGGTTATCCTCGTACTGCGGCTATTTTGCCTTCTTCGGCGGTGCGCTGAAGGCGCCGGCGGTCTTGAGCGCCGCGACTCTTGCCGCGTCGTAGCCCAGCACCTCCTTCAGCACTTCGTCCGTATGCTCACCCAGCAGCGGCGAGCGCTCGATCTTCGCCGGCGACGCCGACAGCTTTATCGGCATGCCGACGTTCCACCACTTGCCGCGCTGCGGATGGTCAAGTTCGACCCACATGTCGCGGCCGCGGATATGCTCGTCGTTAGCAAGATCCTCGGTCGACATGATCGGACCGCAGGGTACGTCGAGCGGATTCAGAATCGCCATGAACTCGCGTTTGGTGTGCTTCTCCGCGAATTTATTGATCAGGGTCCACATCAGCTGCTGATTCTTGCGCCGCTCGGCGATGCCGGCAAAGTGCGGGTCGGCCGCGAGATCGGGCATGCCGATGTCCGGACCGATGCGCTTGGCGAGCGCACCCCAAACCGCCTCCTGCACCACCACATAGCGCCAGTCGTGGGCGCCGGGCGGCTGGCAGTGGATCGCATTGCCGAGCGGGCCGCCGCCGGAGTCGTTGCCGGCGCGCGGCACTTCCCCCATGCCCTTGTAGGTGGGAACGGAATACTCGGTCAGCTCACCGCGCGTCAGTCGCTGATGGTCGCGGAACTTGACCCGGCACAGGTTCATCACACCGTCCATCATCGCCACCTCGACGTACTGCCCCTCGCCGGTACGGTTCGCCTGGTGCAGAGCCGCGAGCAATCCAATCGCCAGGTGCAGCCCGGTACCGGTGTCGCCGATCTGCGCACCGGTGACGAATGGGGGGCCATCGGGAATGCCGGTGGTGCTCATCGCCCCGCCCATCGCCTGCGCCACGTTTTCGTAAGCCTTGAATTCCGCGTAGGGCCCGCTGGAGCCGAAGCCCTTGATCGAACCCATCACGATACGCGGATTGATTTGGTGGATTTTCTCCCAGGTGAAACCGAAGCGGTCAAGTACCCCCGGCCCGAAGTTCTCCATGATGATGTCGCATTTTTTCAGCAGATCGACGAACACCTCCTTGCCTTCGGCGGACTTCATGTTCACCGTGATCGAACGCTTGTTGCAGTTGAGCATGGTGAAATACAGGCTGTCGGCATTGGGCACGTCGCGCAGCTGGCCGCGGGTGGCATCACCCTGCGGGTTCTCGAACTTGATCACATCCGCCCCCATCCACGCCAGCAATTGCGAGCAGGTGGGACCTGCCTGCACATGCGTCATGTCGAGTATGCGAACTCCCTTGAGTGCTTCCATGTTGCCGATCTCCCAAAATTTTTGCGGCAGACGAAAGGCTGCTTGCCCCCGACCTGCCGCGCTGGTTACTTTTTCTTTGCGCTTTGCGGATTCAGGCTCGTTATGCGACCGCTTTCGGTGCCGGCAGTTTCATCAATGACGGCGTTGACGAGCGTGGGTTTTCGCGAACGAATGGCCTGTTCCACGGCGTTTCGCAACTCGAGCGGTGTCGTGGCGTGCACGCCCACGCCGCCGAAAGCTTCCATCAACTTGTCATAGCGGGCACCCTTGACGAACACAGTGGGTGCAACGTCTGAGCCCCCAGTCGGATTGACGTCGGTGCCGCCGTAGACGCCGTTATTGTTAAGGATGACCACGCACACCGGCAGATTGTAACGGCACAGCGTTTCGACTTCCATGCCGGAAAAGCCGAAGGCGCTGTCGCCCTCGATCGCGATCACCGGCTGGCGGCTGACCACGGCCGCCGCGACCGCAAAGCCCATGCCGATGCCCATGATGCCCCAGGTTCCGACGTCCAGGCGTTTGCGCGGCAGGTACATGTCGACGATGCTGCGGGTGAAATCCAGCGCGTTGGCGCCCTCGTTGACCAGGATCGCGTCCGGGTTGGCCTTGATGATGTCGCGCACTACGTTCAGCGCGCTGTGAAAATTCATCGGCGTCGGATTGCGCGCCAGGGTCTCGGCCATTTTGGCGAGATTCTTGTTCTTGCGCTCGGCGATCGCTGCGGTCCACTCAGCCGGCGGCTTGGCCCAGTTGGAGCTAATGCCGGCAAGCAACGCCGACACGCAGGAACCGATGTCGCCTACCAGCGGCGCATCGATGCGCACATTGCTGTCCATCTCGGTGGCAGCAATGTCGATCTGGATGAACTTCTGCCGGCCCCAGGTCTTATGCTCTTTGCCGCCCCAGGTCTTCCCCTTGCCGTGGGACAGCAGCCAGTTCAGGCGCGCGCCGATCAGCATCACCACATCGGCGCCGGGCAGCACATAGGAGCGCGCGGCGGCGGCAGACTGTTCGTGCGTATCGGGCAGCAGGCCCTTGGCCATGGACATGGGCAGATAAGGGATGCCGGTGCGCTCGATGAGGGTGCGGATGTCTGCGTCCGCCTGAGCGTACGCGGCCCCTTTACCCAACACAATGAGCGGACGCTTGGCGCTCTTGAGCAATTCCAGCGCACGCTGAACCGCGTCCTCGGCCGGGATCTGGCGCGGCGCAGGATCGACTACTTTGATCAGCGATTTCCTGCCGGCTTCCGCCTCCATGGTCTGCGCAAACAATTTGGCCGGCAGGTCAAGATACACCCCGCCCGGGCGGCCGGATACGGCGGCTCGTATGGCGCGCGCGATACCGACGCCGATGTCTTCGGCGTGCAGTACGCGGAACGCGGCCTTACACAGTGGCTTGGCAATGGCCAACTGGTCCATCTCCTCGTAGTCGCCCTGCTGCAGGTCGACGATCTCGCGCTCGCTGGAGCCGCTGACGAGGATCATGGGAAAGCAATTGGTGGTGGCGTTCGACAGCGCGGTGAGGCCGTTGAGGAATCCGGGGGCGGATACCGTCAGGCAGATGCCGGGCTTTTGCGTCATGAAGCCGGCGATGGCGGCGGCGTTACCGGCGTTCTGCTCATGGCGGAACGAAATCACGCGCATGCCTTCGGCTTGTGCCTTGCGCGCAAAGTCGGTGATCGGGATCCCTGGCAGACCGAAAATAGTATCGATGCCGTTTAGCTTGAGCGCATCGATGACCAGGTGAAAGCCGTCAGTCACATCCTGTGATTGAGCGACTTGCGCTTCAACGGTTCCCATGCTGTTCTCCTGGATGTTGGCGTGGCCACGGCACTCGCTCGCCGCCGCGCCGGATTAAAAATATCGGCGCCGCTGGATACGCCGGCACCTGGCAACGTCTATACTAAGAAATCCGTGCGCCTGTGCACCTTGACTGAGGTCAATGATTTCATTTTTAGTTCGCGCCGGAATCCCCTTCGGATGACTCAATGCCGCCCATCGCTACCCATTCGCAACGCAACACGATCCGCCTGCAATTGAGGCAATGTCTGGTGCTGAAGGACCTTCAGCCGCACGCCTGGGTGGAACTCGAATCGCTGCTGGAAATTGCCGACTTCGGCAAGAGCGATCAGCTGGTGAATCAAGGCCACGGCGCGATGGAGCAGTTTTTCATTCTTGAGGGCATCCTCAAGCGCGTGGTCAGCGACCCGAAAGGCAAGGAAATGATCCTGCGCTTTGCCGCGGAATCCGACATGGATACGTCTTACGCCGCCTGGCGCCTGCGTACGCCGATGCCCTACAGCATTGTCGCCGTGACCAAGGTGCGCGTGGCCAAACTGTCGATGCTGCAATGGGTCGGATTTCTCGATCGTCACGCGGATGTAAAGGCGCTGTTCGAATATGAGGTTATGAGCCTCATGTCCGAAGTCATGGCGCACACCATCACCCTGCATCTGCTCGACGCGCCCGGGCGCCTGTCGCGCTTCAAACGCAAGCATGCGGAGCTGCTCGCGCGCATACCGAAAAAAGAGCTGGCATCCTATCTCAACCTCACGCCGGAAACGCTTTCCCGCCTCAAACAGAAAAAACGGTGATCGGCGCGGGGCGAGTACAAATTCGTTGCCGCTTATCCGTCTCAGGCCAAGGACTTCCTGACCGCCGTCCATAGCGCCGATAGCAGCGGCCACAGCAGCAGCGCCAGAGCCAAGCCGGTGATCGAACCAACCAGTGGGTTGGCGAACAGGATGCGCATGTCACCCTGCGACATCAGCATCGACTGGCGGAACGAATCCTCGGCCCGATCGCCCAGCACCAGCGCCAGCACCAGCGGCGCCAGCGGGTAGTCGAGTTTCTTGAACACGTAGCCGATGAAGCCGAATATCACCATGAGCCAGACATCGAACATGGAATTGTGCACGGTAAAGGCGCCGATGGCGCAGATCACCAGAATAACCGGCGCGATGATCGAGAACGGAATGCGCAATATCGCCGCAAACAGCGGCACACAGGTCAGCACCACGATCAGCCCGGCGATGTTCCCCAGATACATGCTGGCGATCAACCCCCAGACGAAGTCCTTTTGCTCGACGAACAACAGCGGCCCCGGTTGCAATCCCCAGATGAGCAACCCGCCCAGCAGCACCGCGGCGGTGGGCGAGCCGGGAATGCCCAGCGTAAGCATCGGTAGCAGCGCCGAAGTTCCGGCTGCATGCGCCGCGGTTTCCGGTGCGACCACGCCCTCTACTTCTCCGGTGCCGAACCTGTCTCCCGTGGCGGAAAATCGCTTGGCCACGCCGTAACTCATGAACGAAGCCGGCGTGGCGCCGCCGGGCACGATACCCATGAAACAACCCACCGCGGCGGAGCGTATCGACGTCGCCCAGTAGCGCGGCAGTTCCTTCCACGTCTCCAATACGACTTTCGCGTTCATTTTCGCCTGGACGCCCTTGAATGCCAGGCCTTCCTCCATGGTTTGCAGGATTTCGCCGATGCCGAACAGACCGATCACTGCAATCAGGAAATCGAAACCCTTGAGCAGTTCGGTGTGGCCGAAGGTGAGGCGCAACGTGCCGGTGACCGTATCCAGGCCGACTGCAGCCAGCGCGAAACCGGCCATCATCGAGGCCACGGTCTTGAACGCGGCGCCCTTGCTCATGCCGACAAATGCGCAGAAGGTGAGCAGATACACCGAAAAGAATTCCGGCGGCCCGAACTCCAGCGCGAAGCTCGCCACCACCGGCGACAGGAAGGTGATCATCACCACCGCGATCAGCGCGCCGATGAAGGAGGACGTGAACGCGGCGGTGAGCGCGCTGCCGGCGCGCCCCTTTTGCGCCAGCGGATAACCGTCGAATGTGGTCGCCACCGACCAGGGCTCGCCCGGTATGTTGAACAGGATCGAGGTAATCGCGCCGCCGAACAACGCGCCCCAGTAGATGCAGGACAGCATGATGATGCCCGAGGTCGGCGGCATGGTGAAGGTCAGCGGCAGCAGGATGGCGACGCCGTTGGCACCGCCGAGCCCGGGCAGCACCCCGATCACCACGCCCAGCACGACGCCGATGAACATCAGCATCAGATTGTAGGCCGATAGCGCGACCGAGAAACCGTGCATCAGCGAACTGATTTCCGCCACTCTTTGCTCCCTCAGTTATTTACGGGCATCGCCGAAAGCCGGACCGCGCAACGAAGCGGAACTACCTGGATTCACGGCCATTTCCTCAATTCAGGCCGATCAGGGCTTCAATCGGACCTTTGGGCAGCGGCACATGGAACCAGATCTCGAACATCAAAAAAAATGCCACGCTTACGCCGCAGCCGACCAGCACCGACCTGAGCCAGCCGTATTTGCCGAGCCACATCATGAACACGGCGATGAACAGGGTCGATGCCGCGTAGATGCCGAGAAACTGGATCACCAGCACGTAAAACAAGGTGGGGATGGCCACGCTCAACACCAGCTTGAGTTGTTCCGCGGAAACGAACGATTCGCCTTCCGCGGCTTTTACGCGCAAGGCGAGGACGACGTTGATCAGGCTGGCGAAGCAGATAATCAGACCGACATAGAACGGAAAATAACCCGACTGGGGTCCGTCCTCGGCCCATTTCGCGCCGAGGCGGTGGCTGTCCCATGCGACCAGCAGACCAAAGGCGAAAAAAATCAGCGCCACCAACACGTCCATGGTTTTCAAAGACACAACCGAGCGGCTGCCGCCGTTCCCGTCGGACATTGTTACGCTCCTGCCATAGAAGTTTCGGAATGCCGCTGGCGCGGAGCCCGTCAATATTCGGGATCCGCGCAACGAACTATTTGGCGGCCGCGAGGAACCCTGCTTCCTTCATCAGCTGAATGTGGCGCTGCTCTTCCTTCGCCACCCAGTTCTTGTAGTCGTCGCCGATCAGCGCCGTCTGGTTGAATGCACCTTTCTCCATGAATTCCTTCCATTCCGGCGTCGCGCGCACTTTCTTCAGCAGATCGACATAGAAATTGCGCTGCTCCTCGGTCACACCTCCGGCCATGAAAATGCCGCGCAGCATGACGTAGTCCATGTCCACCCCGGATTGCTTGCACGTGGGGATGTCATTCCAGGACATGGTATCGGTCACCTTGGCCTTGTACGGCATGCGCTCGTCGTCGAATACGCACAGGGGACGCAGCTTGCCGGCACGCCACTGCGCCACCGCCTCGATCGGGTTATTGACCGAGGAATCGATATGCTTGCCCACCAGCTGGACCGCCACGTCACCACCGCCCTTGAACGGTATGTAAATGAACTTGGTGCCGGTCTGTTTTTCCAGGCCGACGGTGATGATCTGGTCTTCCTGCTTGGAGCCGGTGCCGCCCATTTTCATTTTCAGCGGCCCCGCCTTCTTCACCGCGTCTATGTAATCCTTGGCGTTCTTGTACGGCGTCTCGGCATTGACCCACAGCACGAACTGGTCCAGGGCCATCATCGACACCGGGGTCAAGTCCTTCCAGTTGAACGGCACGCCCGTCGCAAGTGGCGTGGTAAACAGGTTGGACAGGGTGATGATGATCTTGTACGGATCGCCCTTGGCGCCCTTGACGTCGAGAAAACCTTCAGCGCCCGCGCCGCCGCTCTTGTTGATGACCACCAGCGGCGCCTTCATCAGATTGTGTTTCTTGACCACGCCGTCGATCATGCGCGCCATCTGATCGGCGCCGCCGCCGCTTCCGGCGGGCACGATGAACTCGACTGTCTTGGTCGGCTCCCACGCCAGCGCCGGCACGGCTATGGCCGCCATCGTGGCAACCACCGCGACCGTCAAACCATTCTTGAAAATTGCAGAAACTTTCATGATTTCTCCTCTAGCAAGTGAATCTAGGTATCCGTACCCCACGTGAATGTTCACGCGAAGCACAGGTCCGATGCCTGTGTTGTCTGGCACATTTTGACTACAGTGACAGGATACCGCCTTCCACGCCCGTCGGCGCATTGATTTGTGTCAACAAACGGAAAATAGAAATAACAATTAGCTTCCGATTTCCCTGGTTTCTCCTGCAGTAGCCGCTTGCCTGTGCGCCAGCAGCTTGCCCGTCAGCACCACCAGCGCGGCTCCGACAAGCCCGACAATGGCTTCGAGAGGCATACCCGCCAGTGTCGGCTTATTGTCGATTAACTGAAAATTGGCACTCATCCAGTCGTGCAGGGCGGGATCGGTCACCACCATTTCGCCTGCAACGAACCCGATCAGCGCGGCGCCCACTGCAATGACAATGGGGAAACGCTCCATCACCTTGATCAGCAGGGTGCTACCGAAAATTACCAGCGGGATGCTGATCGCCAGACCCAGAACCAGCAGCGTGACGCTTTCTCCTGCGGCTGCGGCCACCGCGATCACATTGTCCAGACTCATCACCAGATCCGCGATCAGTATGGTTTTTATCGCCGCCATCAGGTTCTGGTGGCCATCGATATTTTCTTCGCCTTCTTCCGGCAGCAGCAGCTGCACCCCTATCCACAGCAACAACGCCGAGCCGATCAATTTCAGGTAGGGCAATTGCAGCAGCGCCACCGCAAACAGGGTAAGCACGATACGCATCAAGACCGCAGCGCCGCTGCCCCAGGCCACCGCCAGTTTTTGCTGGCGCGGCGGCAGCGAGCGTGCCGCCAGCGCGATCACCACCGCGTTATCTCCGGACAAGACAATGTTTATCCAGATGATTTTCAGCAGCGGGATCCAGAATTCCTGTAGCGAAAAATCCATGGTGCGAATATTCTCCCTGTGCGAAGTCGCGCAATCTTATCTCATGCTACATCCCGGCTGTAGTCCCAAGAAGCAGAATTTCTTCCGCGGCGCGGCTTCGCTATCAGCGTGTCTGCGGCCAGGCCTTGGTTTCGGCTGTTCCCCGCCTCTTGTACCTAGAACAGCCCCACCACTTTGCCATCGACCAGGTCGATCTTGTTGGCCGAGGGCACCTTGGGCAGCCCGGGCATGGTCATGATGTCCCCGCACACCATCACCACGAACTCCGCACCGGCGGCGAGCCGCACCTCGCGGATGTTGATCACGTGGTTCTCCGGCGCCCCGCGCAGCTGCGCATCGGTGGAGAACGAGTACTGCGTCTTCGCCACGCACACCGGGTAATGCCCGTAGCCCTCCTCCTGCAGCTTCCTGATCTGGTTGCGCACCTTCGCATCGGCGGTCACCTCGGCCGCGCGGTAGACCTTCTTCGCAATCTTGTTCACCTTGTCCCACAGGCTGTCGGCGTCTTCGTAGACAAAGCTAAAGCTCGATTTCTGCTCGCACATCTGCACCACCATTTTCGCCAGCTCGGCCGCCCCCTTGCCCCCGTCGGCCCAGTGCGTCGCCAGCACCACCTTCACCCCGAGCTTGGCCATGCGCGCCTTGAGCATGTCCACCTCGGCCGCCGTGTCGCTGGTGAAGTGGTTGATCGACACCACGCAGGGGATGCCATACACCCGCTGCACGTTGTCCACATGGCGCTCCAGGTTCACCAGCCCCTTGTCCAGCGCCGCGAGGTTCTCCTGCGTGATCGTCTTTAACTCCGCCCCGCCGTGGTACTTCATCGCCCGCACCGTAGCCACGATCACCGCGGCAGACGGGCGCAGCCCGCTCTTGCGGCACTTGATGTCGATGAACTTCTCCGCCCCCAGGTCGGCGCCGAATCCGGCCTCGGTCACGACATAGTCGGCAAGCTTCAACGCCGTCTTGGTGGCAATCACCGAGTTGCACCCGTGCGCGATGTTGGCGAACGGCCCCCCGTGGATGAAAGCGGGGCTGTTCTCCAGCGTCTGCACCAGGTTGGGCGCCAGAGCGTCGCGCAGCAACACCGTCATCGCCCCGTGCGCATTCAGCTCGCGTGCGTACACCGGCTTCTGCTCACGCGTATAGGCCACCACAATGTTTCCCAGGCGCTGCTTCAGGTCCTCGAGCGAATTCGACAGGCAGAATATCGCCATCACCTCGGAGGCCACCACGATGTCGAACCCGTCCCCGCGCGGATAGCCGTTGCCCGGCCCGCCCAGAGACACCACGATGTCGCGCAGCGCCCGGTCGTTCATGTCCACCACCCGCTTCCACGCGATGCGGCGCACGTCGATCCCGAGCTCGTTGCCGTGGTGGATGTGGTTGTCCAAGAGCGCCGCCAGCAGGTTGTTCGCCAGCGCGATCGCGGAGAAGTCCCCGGTAAAATGCAGATTGATGTCCTCCATCGGCACCACCTGCGCGTAACCGCCCCCGGCCGCGCCCCCTTTCATGCCGAACACCGGTCCGAGCGAGGGCTCGCGCAGGCAGATCATCGCCTTCTTGCCGATGTGGTTGAGCGCATCCCCCAGCCCCACCGTCGTCGTCGTCTTGCCCTCCCCCGCCGGGGTCGGGCTGATCGCCGTCACCA
>QYQC01000255.1 GCA_007280315.1 Betaproteobacteria bacterium
ACCGCGTTTCACCCGCCGCACCTTCTTGCGAAGGCACGGCGACTCGTCTCTGTGGCCCTATTCCTCGTCTTCGCCGGGGGCAAGCCCCCAACTAGTACGTACGGCCGTTAGCCGTCACCCTGCTCTGTGGAGCCCGGACTTTCCTCCCCGTGCCCGAAGGCACGCAGCGACCGTCTGGCCAGCTTCACGGAGGGATTTTAGCACCCGAAGCGATCCGTTCCTTCCGCCACCGTGGAACACGCGCTAAAACCGCGCTGCAATCGCCGCTACTTTTTCTTCCGCCCCTTGCGCGATACTTCGCGCTCCTCACGGCGCGATACTTCGCGCTCCTCACGGCGCGATACTTCGCGCTCCTCACGGCGCGGTACTTCGCGCTCCTTCTGTGGCGGGACTTCGCGTTCAGCCCGGCGTGGCGCCTCAGACTGCTCCCGGCGCAGCGGCGCGGGATCGTCGGCCTGCTTGCGTCCGGAACGGAACTGCTGCGTATCGTCGTAGTAGCGCTCTTCTGCGTTGTCCTCTGCCCAGCCGGGAACGCCCAGCAGCGGCAGCGGCGCATAGGCCTCGGTCGCCGCGAGGGACTTGGGGTCGCCGAAATATTTTGCCAGGCGCGCATCGAGCGTCGCGAGCTGCTGCGGCAGCGGCCGCTCCAGCTCGCGCGCAGGCACATCGAATATCACCGACTTGGCGGTGATGCCTTTGTAGGGCTGCAGGAATTTCTCGTAGATTGCGTGTCCGAATACGAAAAAGCGCATGGTCGCGACGACATCTTCCCGGCGCTGCCAGAACAACTCCTTCCACTTGAATTCACGCAGCAGTGCGCCGAGCTCGGCTTCGCCGCTGGTCACGATCACGCCGCTTTCGTCGAACAAGGTGAGCACGTCGCGCGGCGTGCCGCGCAATCCCTCAGCCTGGCGCGCGAGCATTTCCCGATAATGATGGCGGTTGATCGCCGCCTTGGCGCGCGGAAAAGTAATCCACACCAGCGCATTGAACAGGTCATGCCAATTGTGACTGCGGGTCAGCACTTTGCCGCGCGCATGGACGCGCGTCTCGTACGGTTCCTCGGTCTTGCCCTCCTGCGGCACGAACTCGATCGGCACACCGCCGCCGCTGACCACTTCGCGTTCGTCGCACATCCGATTGAGCTGGGCGAGCGTCGGAAAATGGTCTTCGGGCAACTGCTCGATCAACGGCGCCAGCGTGGCGAAAGCCGGCGAGGCGAGAAGATCCCAGCGATTCCAGGCGGGCGGTGCGAAAGTGGCCATGTCTATTTTCGAAAATTATTGCAGGCGCCACGCAAGGGATTCGCCCGCGCGCAGCGGCACCAACTCATCGTCGCCCAGGTGAAGCGCGGACTGCGCCTGCCAGTGCTCGCGCCGCAGGGTGATTTTGTCCTGGTTACGCGGTAGACCATAGAAATCCGCACCGTGGAAACTGGCGAACCCCTCCAATTTTTCCAACGCGCCGGCCGTCTCGAACACCTCGGCGTAGAGTTCGAGCGCCGCATGCGCGGTGTAGATACCGGCATGCCCGCACGCCGCCTCCTTGTCGCGGCGGGCATGCGGTGCGCTGTCCGTACCGAGAAAGAACTTGGCGCTGCCGCCGGTTGCGGCCTGCACCAGCGCCTGTCGGTGCAGCTCGCGTTTGAGCAGCGGCAGACAGTAGTTGTGCGGGCGGATGCCGCCGGCAAACATCGCATTGCGGTTCAGCAGCAGGTGGTGTGCGGTGATGGTAGCGCCGACGCCGGCCGGCGCGGCGGCGACGTACTGCACGGCCTCGCGCGTGGTGACGTGCTCGAGCACCAGCCGCAGACCGGCAAAGCGCTGGGTAATCTGCGGCAGCACCGTGTCGACGAACATCCGTTCGCGATCGAATATATCCACCCCGGGATCGGTGACTTCGCCATGCAGCAGCAGCGGCAGGCCGGATTTTTCCATGGCCTCGAGTGCGCGAAAGCAATGTGCGAGCTGCGTCACACCCGAATCGGAGTTGGTAGTCGCCCCCGCCGGGTAATACTTCAGCGCATGCACCAGGCCACTCGCCTTTGCCAGCGCAATTTCCTCCGGCGTGGTGTTGTCGGTGAGATAAAGCGTCATCAGCGGCTCGAAACGTGAACCTGGCGGCAGTGCGGCCAGAATGCGCGCGCGATAGCCCTTCGCCAATTCCACCGTGGTAACCGGCGGACGCAAATTGGGCATGACGATGGCGCGCGCAAACTGCCGCGCCGAATGCGGTAGGACGGCGGCAAGTGCCGCACCATCGCGCAGGTGCAGATGCCAGTCGTCGGGTCGGGTGAGCGTAAGGGTCTGGGGAACAGGAGTGGACATGGCAGGCGCGATTATACCCGGCGGCACCGCCGCGGCCGGACTTCAACCGGCGAATACGGGTCTTCGGGGACCATCCCACGATCCGCTATAATTTGCCTTTCCCGGCACCGGTCAATCCCCATGAATCCTTCCAGCGCGCGAGACTCAAACTGGACGCTGGTTTTTGCATGCTGGCTGATCGCTGTCGCTTCGACGCTGGGGAGCCTGTTCTTTAGTGAGGTGATGGGGTTCGCGCCCTGCATCCTGTGCTGGTATCAGCGCATTGCCATGTATCCTCTGGTACTCATTTTGCCGGCCGGCATGTTTCCGTTCGATCGGAACATCGTACGCTACGCCGCGCCGCTGGCCTTGCTTGGTCTGCTGATCGCGGCGTTCCATCTGCTTCTCGTCGCCGGATATATTCCGGAGAGCATCAAACCATGCGTCCAGGGCGTGCCTTGCACCGAGGTGCAGATCGAATGGTTCGGCTTTGTCACGATTCCGCTGCTTTCGGGCGTGTCGTTCCTGCTGATTACCGCGCTGCTGATTCTGACCTACAAGAGGAGTTCAAAGTGAAGCAAAAGCATCTGGTCATCGTTTCCGGAGTATTCCTGCTGCTCGCGTTCGTCGCCGCGGCACTACTCTATAGAAGCGCCAAATCTGACGCGGCGGCCCAAGCCTACCAGCGCAACAAATTGACGTTCGTCCGGCCGCACTCGCCGACCTTCGGCAGCACCGGCGCGAAGGTCGAAATCGTCGAATTCCTCGATCCGGCCTGCGAAACGTGCAAGGAGTTTTACCCTTATGTGAAGAAACTGATGGCGGACCATCCCGATAAAATCCGCCTGGTCGCCCGCTATGCCCCGTTTCACAGCGGCTCCGATCAGGTGGTAAAAATTCTCCAGGCGGCGCATAACCAGGGAAAGTTTCATGAGACCCTGGAGGCCGTGTTCGCCGCTCAACCCGGCTGGGCGCCACAGCACCGGCCGCAACCGGAACTGGTGTGGAACTATATCGGCAATGTCGGCCTGGACATCAGAAGACTCAGGCAGGACATGAGTTCGCCCGAGGTCGAAAAAATCGTCGAGCAAGACATCGCCGACGCGAAGACTCTTAACGTCAAAGCGACGCCCGAGTTCTTCGTCAATGGCAAGCCCATGCCGAGCTTTGGCTACGACCAACTAAACACCTTGGTGAACGACGCGCTAGCCGCAGCGTATTGACGTTCTGCGGAAGGAACTGACACGCTGCCTGCCGCGAGGACCGGAGTCATCGCGCGCAATCGGAAGCAAAGCGCCCGGTGCGGACGCGATGGTTCAGGCGGGCAAACGGCCGTGTCTTTTCAGACAGCTTTCGACCGAGGAGAGCAGGTCGGCGTGGGTCACCGGTTTACTCAGGAAATCCGCAGCGCCCAGGTCCGCCGCCTGGGCCAGAACGTCATTACTTCTGCTGCCTGAGAGCATGATTACCGGAATCGAGGCAGTCGTCTCGTCTCCTTTGAGCAGGGACAGCAACTCGATGCCATTCAGGAACGGCATGTCGATATCGGAAATAATCAGGTCCGGCGGCCGCTCCAGCAGCGCCCGGCCGCCAGCCATCGCATCCTCCGCGACCTGCACGTCGTAGCCTGCCAGCGAAAGATGCAGGCGCAGTAAGGAGCGAAAACCCTGATCGTCGTCGATGATAAGGATGCGGATTTTATCGTCGCCTGCCATAGGATCCCGGCGTAGGTATATTGATTCAGTCGCGCGCCGAACCCGACGGGCTCGAACTTGTTCGAAGCATAACACGCTGCACCCGGGCTCAACCCGCCCGGTGCCATTCCCACCCTGCCCCCGCTCATTGTCGAACCAACGCATGCGGGACGGAATAGACCGAACGGACCGGACCGTGCGCACCAGAGCGTCAGGTCGAGCAAAAGCGAAGACAGTTACCCGACTGCTTGGCCTTGTACATGGCCGAATCCGCCGCCTTGAACAGAATATCCAGGTCAGCGCCATCGCGCGGAAAGACGGCAATGCCGATACTCGCTCCGATCTGGATATTGCCCTTCTCTTGGTCGCCGTCCGGAAAATTCGCACACAAAGCCTCGATAATCTTTCCGGCGACAGTTGCGGCATCCTGCGGACTTGCGATCTTGGGCAGTATGACCGCGAATTCGTCGCCGCCGATACGGGCGACGGTATCGGATTCCCGAACCTGCAGCTGAATCCGATCGGCCGCCGCTTTCAGCACCGCATCGCCGGCATCGTGGCCGCGGGTATCGTTCACGGATTTGAACCGATCGAGATCGAGATAGAGCAGCGCCAGTTCATGGCGATTGCGCTGCGCCAGGTTGATTGCCTGGCTCAGGCGATCGTAAAACAGCGAGCGGTTGGGCAAGCCGGTAAGGTGGTCGTAATTGGCAAGCCGCCGGATGCGCTCCTCGAACTGCTTGCGCTCGGTAACGTCCCGGACGATGCAGATCGTGTGCCATTTTCGGCCGATGCTTACTCCGGAAATGGAATGCTCGGTGACGATCTGCGTGCCGTCCTTGCGCAGCCCCGCCAGTTCCAGCGTCTGGCCGATGACGTTGTCGCGGCCGGACTCGCCGACGACACGCAGCCTATTTTCAAAATCGCCGCGGTAGGGCTCCGGCACGATCAGCTGATGCAGTTTCTTTCCCCGAGCCTCCAACTCGCCGTAGCCGAAAATGCGCTGCGCCGCTTCGTTCCAGAACGCAATTCCGCCCTTGTCATCCATCATGATGACTGCGTCCTGTGCGGCGGCACCGATGACCCGCAGCCGCTCTTCTGCCAATCGGTGCCGTGCGAATACCTCGCGCATGGTTTGCATGGAACCGACGATGAGGAGCGAAAACCCCAGGCCCATCCAGTCGTTGACAATGGCATAGGTCTGCGGATCGACACCGCCATGCGCGACGAAATAGCTGAGTATGCTGCGGAATCCCTGCAGCATCAGTGCTCCGGTGAGCAGAATCCAGCCCAGTATCCAACCCGATAGGCGCACGCCGGAGAACGCAAGCCCGACACCCAGCAACAGAAGGGCAAACGATAAC
>QYQC01000054.1 GCA_007280315.1 Betaproteobacteria bacterium
CGTGTTTTGCCAGATCGACGGCACGCCAGTCGGCGCGCGTCGCCGGACCGATGACGAACCAGCAGGCGCAGGCAAGATCGGCGATCAACTGCGCTTCCCCCACGCGGGTGAAATCGTCGTAGCGCGAGTCGGGAATTTCGATCGCCGGATGCAGCGTGGCAACGGCGGCAAGCACCTCGTCGATGCTGTAGTTTGCGCCGCGTCTGGGCAGGTCACCGGCCATGCGAAACGCGAATTCCGCTTCTGCGACTTTCATATTGTTGCCGGCGAGCGATATGCGCGCACCTTGTTCGCGCGAGCGCGCCGCAAGCAAACAGCCGGCCAGGGGCCCGTCCACATGGATATGCTGCTGCCCGGCTTGGCTGGTGGCGGCAATTTTCCAGCCGACGATATTCTGGCCGGCGAGCTTCGCCACTTCGGACTGGATTGCATAGCCCTCGGCGCGCGTACGCGGACGACACTGCGCCGGCAGTTCGGCCAGCCGCGTCGATTGCCGCCAGTGCTGCAGCAACGCGCCAGCAGCGGCACGCGTGTCATCCGGTTTCATCGGCTTTGCTCCTTTTCGGGGCAGTCAGGATAGCACCACCGCGCGCGCGGGCACATTCACGCGGCGCAGACGGTGAGCGCATCGGCCGCGGCATCTGTGATATGTTTGTGCAACCACCCCGCGGGAACACCCACCATGACGCTGTTTGCCCAACCCATCACCCTCAGCGGCCGCCACGTCGCGCTGGAGCCACTCGCCTACGCGCATCACGACGAACTGGTCGACGCCGTGCGCGACGGCGAATTGTGGAAGCTCTGGTACACCGCGGTTCCGACGGCCGAAGGCATGCGCACCGAAATAGAGCGCCGCCTTGGTTTACAGAAAACCGGCTCGATGCTGCCGTTCGCGGTGCGCAGCCTGGCCGGTGGAAACATCGTCGGCATGACGACCTACATGAATATCGACGCAAACAACCGCCGTGTCGAAATCGGCTCCACCTGGTATGCCAAATCGGTGCAGCGCACGCCGCTCAATACCGAAGCGAAACTGCTGCTGCTCACGCACGCGTTCGAGGCGCTCAGTTGCATCGCGGTCGAATTTCGCACCGGCTTTTTCAATTTCACCAGCCGCCGCGCGATCGAGCGTTTGGGCGCGAAGCAGGACGGTATTTTGCGCAGCCACCAGCGCTATGCCGACGGCAGCCTGCGTGATACCGTGGCGTTTTCCATCATCGCGTCCGAATGGGCGGCAGTGAAGCAACATCTGCAGTTCAAGCTCGCCGGCAGCTGAGACCCAATGCATACTTTGCTGCCGCTGGCAGAGGAACTGGCGCTGCTGATGAAGGCACGACGCGAGACTATCGGCGTCGCGGAATCCTCGACCGGAGGTTTGCTCTCGGCCGCGCTGCTCGCGGTACCGGGTGCCTCGGCCTATTTTCTCGGCGGCGCCGTGGTCTACACGCGCAAGGCACGCGAGCAGCTGCTGCAGCTCCCGCGCGAATCAGTCACAGGCATGCGCTCGGCGTCCGAGCCCTATGCGCTGCTGCTCGCGCGCACCGCCAGCCAGCGCTTCGCCGCCAGCTGGGGCTTGGCCGAAACCGGCGCGGCCGGCCCGACCGGAAATCCCTATGGCGACAGCGCTGGACACAGCTGCATCGCCATTGCCGGCGTGGCAGAAGAGGTCATGACGCTCGAAACCGGGAACGCCGACCGCGCGGCGAACATGCGCGCGTTCGCTGCCGCGGCGCTGGAACTGCTGAAGCGTCGGCTGTCACAGTAGGTCTTACGCCCGACCGCGCTAGCGTGCCGGCAACTGTGCTATGTTGTCCAATCAGTCGGTCACCGCCAATTCCCGGAGATAAGCATGAAAATGCGCGCCGCCGTTCTTAACCAGTCGCAAATACCGCATCCCTACGCCAAAACCAAACCGATCAGCATCGAGACCATCGAGCTGGACGCCCCCGGCCCGGGCGAGGTACTGGTGAAAATGGCTGCGGCCGGACTGTGCCACTCGGATCTCTCCGTCATCAACGGTGAACGGCCGCGGGTGATGCCACTGGTGTTGGGCCACGAAGCATCCGGCATCGTGCAGGAACTCGGACCCGGCGTCGTCGGCCTGGAGCGCGGCGACCACGTGGCGCTGGTGTTCGCGCCCAATTGCGGCCACTGCATGCCCTGCCGGGAGGGCCGGCCGGCATTGTGCGAGCCGGGCTTTGCCGCCGGCGCCGCCGGCACGCTGCTCGGTGGGCACCGTCGCGTGCACCGCATGGACAAGAGCCTGCTCAACCACCAGGCCGGTGTTTCCTGTTTTGCCGAATATGCGGTGCTGGCGCGCGGCTCGCTGGTGAAAATCGATCCCGCGCTGCCACTGGATATCGGCGCGCTGTTCGGTTGCGCCGTGCTCACCGGCGTCGGCGCGGCGATCAATTGCGCGCAGATGAAACTGGGGAGTTCGGCCGCCATCGTCGGGCTCGGCGGCGTAGGCCTGTCGGCGCTGCTCGGCGCGCTGGCGGCGGGCGCGCGCCAGATCGTCGCTATCGACAAACTCGATACCAAACTGGAATTCGCGCGTTCGCTCGGCGCGACGCACACGTTTCGCGCCGACGATCCGGACCTGGTCGCCCAGGTCAAGGCGGCGACCAAGGGCGGCGTCGACGTGGCGATCGAGGCGGCGAGCGTGGTTGCCGCGTTGGAGACCGCATACCGGATCACCCGCCCCGGCGGCACCACTGTGACCGTCAGCCTGCCGCCGCCAGGCGCGACCCTGAATGTGCCGGCGGTCAACCTGGTGGTCGAGGAACGCACGCTCAAGGGCAGCTTCCTCGGCTCCGCCGTGCCGCAACGCGATTTGCCGCGCTACATCGCGCTGTATTTCGCCGGGCGCCTGCCGATCGACAAGCTGGTGACACACAGAATCAAACTCGATGAAATCAACCTCGGCTTCGACCGCCTGGCCAGCGGCGAAGCGATCAGGCAGGTGATTATTTTTTAGCGGGGTGTTGAAAAAGGGGGCACGCCCCCTTTTATATCCCCCAAATTGGAGGCTGCCGAAAAACGCTTCCCTCTGACAGGGTGCACTTCAGCCTGCGATCTGTGCGAAGGGAAGCGCTTTTCAACAACCTGCTAGCTCGTCGATGCAACCGCCGCGGCGGCGCGAATCTTGTCGCGAAAGCGCGCGTAAACGCGCGCAGCGCCGACCAGATTCCATTCCAGCCAGAGGCAGGAAGCGCTGAACGCAAGACCTGCGGGCGTAGCAAGCGCCGGCCAAAGCACTGCCGCTAGCAGCAGCAGCAGCGCAGCGAAGTGCAGCCGCATTTGTCCGCGCATTGCGCTTTCGGGAATCATCTGTTTCATGTTCGGCGGCGGCGTCGCCATTCCGCCCAGCCGCTGCAGGTGCAGCCAATTGAGGAAGGGCATGATCTTGTAGAGCATGCCGATGATCACCGACAGGAACACGCCGGGCAGCGCGAGCACGCCCAGCCACAGCGGCGCGCGCGCATGGCTGCCGAGCTGCGGCAGGGCCTCGAGCGCGAGCCAGGATGCGGCGACGGCAAGCAGTGCCAGCATGGCGCCGCGCCAGAAGACGAGCGTGACGTCAGCCTGGCGCCGCCGCCGCTTCGATTGCAGCCACAACGTCACCGCCGCGTAGAGACCCGCCAGCAGAATTCCGACCGACGCCACAGCGGATTGCCACGCCTGCGCTCCCGCCAGGCCGGGCAGCAGTTGCAGCGACCACAGACACAGCACCAGCAGCAAGCCGGCCGGCACGAGGCGCGTGAGCCAGACCGGATAAGCCGGCGTGAGCTGAAACATCGGCACCACCAGAAACGACACACCTATCACCAGCATCAGCGCCCAGCCGCCCAGGCCCCAGGCGACATGAACATTGATCAATGTGAGCAGCGACCAAACCGATTGCAGGTTCTCGTGCATGCCTAGGGTGCTGGCGAGGATCACGCCCAGCACCACGGTCACCAGCAGGCCGAGCACGGCCAGGCGCAGCACGTAAATGGACATACCGCGCGCCGGCGTGCGCAGCAGCGACATTGCCATCACCGTCAGGAACAGCCCAAGGGAAACGGCAAACGTCAGCGCCGCCAAAAGAAACAGCACCTGCTGCTCCAGCAGGAATGCCGACGCGAGTAGTACCGCCCCCGCGGTGATCAGCGGATGCACCAGCGTCGCCACCAGGCGCGGCCGCCAGATATTGGCCCCGGCCACCACCGCCACAAATTGCAGCAGCGCGCCGCACATCACCTGCAGCATGAAATCGACCACGATCAAATGCGTCATTGCAAGGGCGCCTGGCGCCCAGCGCGATTCCAGCGCCGCCGGTCCGAGTAATGCCAGAAGCAGTCCGGCGACTACGCCGAACAGGGGCGCGGTGAGAAAGAACCGGTAAGGCACCGAAATCGGCGGCGCCTGTTCGAACGACAGGGCGGGCTGCATTCAGATCTTGTGAATATGAATCTCGTTGGTACCGTCGGCGCGAAGCTCCGAGCGGTAGCCGTAGCCGTTCCGGTCCAGAACGAAATACAGCGGCAGCGGCTCGCAGTGCAATAGCATCACCAGCTCCTCGCCGGGCGCGAGCTTGCCGAGTTCGGCCACTGCCAGCTCCAGCGGCTCCGGCGGCTCCATTCCGCGCCCGTCGATCACACGCGGTTCAGGCATGCGCGTGTTCGAGCAACCCGCTTATCTGTTCCGCGATACGCTCCGCCTCCGCCCCCAGGGCCTGGTCGCACATCGGATAGAGAATGTTCTCTTCCTTCATATTGTGCTGCTGCATCAGCATCAGCAGGGTCTCGGCGACGCCGGCGTAGTCTTCGGCTTGATGCGCTACGCACGCCTCGGACAGCTGCGCCAGCAGGCCGCGCATCTGGTCGTGCTCGTAGCGCATCATTTTCGTCGGGCCTTCGCTCATGCCGGTGGCGGCTTCGAATGCCGGGAACAGCAACCCTTCTTCGGCTTCGAAATGTGCCTTCATCTGCTCGTGGAAACGCTCGAACGCGGAAGCGACGGCGACCCAGTCGGCGCGCTGTACGGCATTTTCGGCGGCGACGAACAAATCGTCGCAATGCCGGTGGTGATCGGGAAGAATTTGCGTGGGGAAACTCATGGCAGCATCCTATTGGTGGATTGACCGGCCGATGTTAGCAGCGGCCGGTCGCCATGAATTTGTGATAAATCAAGAAACGCCGAAGCGGAGAGATGAAGTGGATCTGACTTAGAATCTTTTGCAGAACGAATATGTCATTCTGAGGCCGAAGGCCGAAGAATCTGCTTTTCACTTGATTCAAAAGCAGATCCTTCGCTTCGCTCAGGATGACATTGGCAATGGGTTCCTAGGAGCGAATGGCGAGGCGCGCCTTTGTGTGACGCGCTATTTTTCGGCGGCGTCGCCCCGCGCAGTATTCTGCTGCGTCTGCTCCATCGCCTTGCCGATGTCCTGTTGCATCTGTTCCATGGTCTTCTTGCCCTGTTCCAGTTCCTTTTTCTTGGCGGCGGCAATGGTCGCAGCGGTGCCCGCGGACTCGACGCCGCAGCCGGCGAGCGCAGCCGCTGTAATCAGGGCGATGATTCGTTTCATGGCATTTCTCCCGGCAGGGTTGATCGACTGCGGCACGACGGCGGTCAGAGCTTGCGCTCCTTGGCGTTCCAGTGACGCTCCAGGTTATGCACCAGCTGTTCGCTCAAATGGCAAAACGCCTGTTCGTAAGCATAGGTCGCCATGTAGGCGCGAAACGTATCCAGCGGCTCGGACTGGATGCGGATGGCCTTGCGGTTTCCACCGGCGCTGACCATGCCCGAGCCCAGCGCATTCGCGATGCATGCCTCTACCGCCCGATCCATCTGCTCGCGCGGAAACACCGCGTTCACCAACGTGCGCGCGTCGGCGTCGTCGACGCTGAAGGTCTTGTCGAACATGATTGCCTCACGCGCCATGCGCTCGCCCATGAAGCGCGGCAGGCGCAGATTGGCACAGCCGGGAATGATGCCTTCCTTCCTTGCAGGCAGATTGAAATAGGCGCCGGATTCGGCGATCACATAATCCACCACCAACAGCGTCTGGCAGCCGCCGCCGATGGCGAAGCCGTCGACCACCGCGATCCACGGTTTCTCCAGCGTCTGCTCCGGCTCTTCGGCACGCAGCGCCAGTCTGCCATCCGGCTCGGTGGCGGCCAGGCCGCGGAACATTTTGTTCAGCAGCCCCATGTCGCGCGTGAGGTAAAACAGGAAACTCTGTTTGCCGGCGTAGATCCGCGTCAGGTTGATGCCGGCCGAGAAAATGCGCCTGCCCTGATATTTCGGATGCGCCACCGGCGCGCCGCGCACCACGCCCATGCGCAGGCCGGGATGCAGCAGGATCAGGTCGCAGGCGGTCTCCTGCGGCGCAAGCGTATCGTCGTCCTCGGCGTTGAGATAACGCGGATGATGAAAATACAGGTAGCCGGCGTCGCCCTTCGCTTCGAGCTGCACCGCGCCCAGATCGAGCCTGCCTTCGCGCTGAAATTCTTCGAGCCGGCCGAGCGCCGCGGGAGTCGGCAACAGCATTGCCGTGCACAGGTGCGCGCCGATGTCGGCGTCGCTCATCAGCTGGCCGAAGAACAATCCCTGATGGATTTCGAGCCCGTCCTTGTCTGCCTGCATGCTCTGGCTTTCACGCGCAAGTTCGGCCTGCGTGGGCAGGATCCCGGGCAGCAGATCGGCGCCGGCCCAGGCGAGGTCCACAACGCGCAGGGCGCGTGTGCGCTCGCCGGTGAGGAGGTCGTAAATCGGCCTGCGATAGACGCGGAAAAATCTCCATACAGCGTCGGCGAGCAGATGCACCAGTGCGTGGCCCGCGGCCTTTTCGGTTGCGTTGCGTTTGGATTTTGCCGGCAGGCGCGTAAGCAACTCGCGCCCCTGGCGGCAGACCTGCCCCAACCGCGCGGAATCCCGCGGCAGAGACACTGCGCCGGCAGCGGCAAATTCCGCGCGCGTCGAGTCCAGATCCAGCAGGAAACTCTTTGCCTCGGACTCTGCAAGTCCGGCGCGGGCAAGCCGGCCGAGGCGCTCCGGCAGTGGAATTTCCTCGATCATGATGCCCTGGTGATATTCATTGCCGCGCCCTGCCAGACAAAGCCAGCCCTATTCTGGGTCCGGCGAAACGCTAACGCAAGCAGCCCGTTGTGCCGCAAAATACGCTCCTTCGCGGCCCATGGCGGCATGATCGAAAGAGGAATCTTATGAACACCGGCGCTACCTCGCGTGAACTGCAGCGAATCATTGCGTCCGTCTCGACTTCCGACGGCGCCGGCGTCAAACTGCGGCGCAGCCTGGGGCAATCGCCGTACGCGCGCCTGGATCCATTCCTGATGCTGGACGAGTTTTCTTCGTTCGACGCGAACGATTACATCGCCGGCTTTCCTTCGCATCCGCACCGCGGCTTCGAAACCGTCACCTACCTGACCGATGGACACATGCTGCACCAGGA
>QYQC01000138.1 GCA_007280315.1 Betaproteobacteria bacterium
ACTCCAGCTTGCGAAACGCCGCCTTCACCGCCTCGATGCCGCGGTACACCTCGGGGGCGTCCTTTTCCGTGAGTTGCAGCACGCTCTTCAGGTCCGCGCCGGCGAAGAAACTCGCCTTGCCCGACGCCAGAATCACGCCGCGCAGCTTGTCCTTCTCCGCATCCACGCGCGCGGCGCAGGCGATGAAGTCATCGTGCCAGGCCTGCGACATCGTATTGACGGGGCCGTCGGGGCTGTCGAAGGTGATGGTGACGATGCCCTCGGCGTCGGTTTCGTAGCGTATCTGATTCATGGTCCTTCTTCTCAGGAAATATCAATTCTGGTTTGTCATTCCGAGGGCGATGCCCGAGGAATCTGCTGTTGAACGAAACAAGAAGCAGATTACTCGCGCCGCTCGGAATGACGGCTAGTGGTTCGGCGACGTCTGGCGAATGTCGGCCACTTACAACCGTTCGATGATCGTCGCGATGCCCATGCCGCCGCCGATGCACAGCGTCGCCAGGCCGAAGCGCAGCTTGCGCCGTTCGAGTTCGTCGAGCAGCGTGCCAAGAATCATCGCACCGGTGGCGCCGAGCGGGTGCCCCATGGCGATTGCGCCGCCGTTGACATTGACTTTCTCCGCCGGCACACCGAGTTCTTTCATGAATTTCATCGGCACTACCGCGAATGCCTCGTTGACCTCGAACAGGTCGATCTGACCCACGTTCATGCGCGCGCGCGCCAGCGCCTTGCGCGCCGCCGGCGCCGGCCCGGTGAGCATGATGGTCGGATCCGCACCGGTGATCGCCGCTGCGACGATGCGCGCACGCGGTGCGAGCCCGAGTTCGCGGCCTTTCTTTTCGCTGCCGATCAGGATTGCCGCCGCGCCGTCGACGATGCCGGAGGAATTGCCGGCAGTATGAATATGCTGGATGCGCTCGACCTGCGGGTACTTTTGCAGCGCGACGGCGTCGAATCCCATTTTTCCCGGCTGCTCGAACGAAACCTTCAGCGCAGCCAGCGTCTCCAGCGTCGTGCCCGGGCGGATGGTCTCGTCCTGCTCCAATACCGGCAGCCCGACGCGGTCGAACACCGGGACGATCGATCTGCCGAAATAGCCCGCCGCACGCGCCGCTGCTGCTTTCTGGTGCGAGCCCACGGCGAACGCGTCCACCTGCTCGCGCGTGAACCCTTCCAGCGTCGCGATCAGGTCGGCGCTGATGCCCTGCGGGATGAACTGCGTGGCGAGGCTGGTCTCCGGGTCCTGCGCCCATGGACCGCCGTCGGAACCGATCGGCACGCGCGACATCGATTCGACGCCGCCGGCGACAACCAGGTCTTCCCAGTCGGAGCGGATTTTCTGCGCCGCCAGATTCACCGCTTCCAGGCCGGAGCCGCAAAACCGGTTCAATTGAAATCCGGCAGCCTTCCAGTCCCACCCCGCCGCGAGCGCTGCGGTCTTGCCGATGCAGGACCCTTGTTCGCCTACGGCCGAGACGCAGCCGATCACCACGTCGTCGACCTGGGACGTATCCAATTGGTGACGATCGGCAAGCGCGTTCAGCGCGCCCGCGAGCAGATTCACCGGCTTGATGTCGTACAAGGCGCCGCTGGATTTGCCGCGGCCGCGCGGCGTGCGGATGGCATCGAAAATCATGGCTTCGGCCATGGTGGTCTCCCGGATCGGATTGATGGAGGAAGGGCGCGGGCGCACTGCGCCGCGGAAGTTTCATGATACAACTGTTCGAGCGGGGCCGCGCAGCAACGGCCGCCGTGATCCCGCTTGGCCGCCGGACTTGCTTGGGGTGAATGCATGATGATCGCCAACCGCGTATGCGTTCACGCTCGAGAACAGCCCTGGATTTCAATGGTAAAAACACTGCATCTTTCCTCCCGCACATCCCCCAAATAGGGTATATAGGTAAAATACAAGTTCGCCTGCGCTCCATTGAACGCAAAGGCGACGTCGCACCCCGAGGCCGCGGTGCACCCCGGGGAGGATGTCGTTTCATGCAGCAGGGTCGCAGCGAATCATTCGTCCTCGTCGTCGAGGACCACCCGCTGGTCGCTGATTCGCTCGTCGCCTGGGTGCGCTCCTGCGATGCCGGGCTGGAGGTGGAAATAGTCCAGTCCCTGGGCGCCGCGTTGCGCGTGCTTGCAGAACACCCCGCGCCATTGCTGATCGTGACCGATCTGACACTGACCGACACGCGGGGGGCGGATGCCGTGCGCCACTTGCGCGAAGCGGCGCCGAACAGTCCCTTGCTGGTGTTCACCGCGCTCGAGGACGAGGCGCTGCGCCGCGAAGCGATGGCGGCAGGTGCCACAGGCTATCTGAGCAAGAGCACCTCGACTCAGTCGCTGCGCGACGCGATTAGCGCAGTGATCGGTAGCATTCCGGGAGCCAGGCGCAAGCCCGCGGAAAACAGCGGAGAGCAAGAACGTTCGCTTACACCCAAGCAACGCGCGGTCCTCGAAGAATTGGCGGCGGGCCGCAGCAACAAGGAAATCGCCAAGCGCCTGAACCTCAGCGATGCGACCGTGGGCTCGCACATGAAGGAAATCCTCAGCCGGCTGGGCGCGAGAAACCGCACGGAGGCGGTTATTTGCTACCTCGAAATCACTGACAAGGCGCGTGGCCGCCGCAAACGCTGAATGCGCGGCCTGAAGCGCGAATTGCCGCGCATTCTGGCCGCAGTGTTCGTCGCGTGCCTGAGCATCGCGGCGCGCGCGGCGCCTGTCGCCATCGCGCCCGACGCAGAGATAGTGGCCGTTTGGCCGGGGCTGCGCATCGTGGCGCCGGCCGATCGCCGGCTCGCGCCGGTCCGCGCGGCCGAACTTGCGGCCGGCGCAGACGCGACGCAGGTCGACAGCCCGGATCGCGTGCTCGGGCGCGGCACCACTCCCCACTGGGCCCTGTTCTCCCTCTATAACCCCGGGACCGCCGAGCAGCTGCGTCTGCTCGCGTTGGAGATGACCACACAGTTTGACGTGCGCCTGTTCCGGCGCGACGACGACGGCGCGTGGCACCAGGTGCAGTCGGTGGCCGACAACGCCGCCGGCCGCGTCGGCGGCGGCACCACGCATCCGGTCTGGGCATTGAATATGGCGCCGCACCAAACCGCCGGGCTGCTGCTGCGGGTCGAGGGCCCGGCGGTCGTTCGCTTTCCCCTGTTCGCCTACCAGCCGGTGCGCTATACCGAACTCAAACGCGGTACTTTTCTCGCGCTGGGCGCTGCCCTCGGAGGGTGCCTGTTCATCGGCATCTACATCGGCTCTATGCGCCGTTACCTGGACGACCGGTCGGTACCATTGTTCCTGTGCATGCTCGCCGCCGATTTAGTCGGCGCGCTATGGTTGTCCGGTTTCCTCAGTGCGCTGTTTCCCGCGGTGCCGGAGAACATACTCAGTTTGATAGGCTTCGGCGCGTATGCGGTCCTGTTCGGATGCGGCAGCCTGCATGCGCGCATTTACCTGAACTCGGCCGCCTGGGCACCGAAAGTCGACCGCTTGCTGCAGCTGCTGGCCTGGTTCTGGTTGGGCCTCGCGCCCTGGTTTTCTCTCGCGTTTCCGGTCGCCGCGCGCATCCTCCTGGTGTGGGGCGGAACCGCAGTCGCGCTGGCGCTGGTTGGGGTGGCCATAGCAGCCACGCGCAGAAAAGTCCCGCTCTCCGGATTCATCGCCGGCGCCTGGCTAGCGTACCTGTTGGTCGGCTCGTATTTTCTGGTCGCGCGCCTCATCGACAATCCCTCGCTGTGGTCGCCGAGCGGGCTGGCGCTGACCCAGGCCATCGTAGTGGCGATGCTGTTCGGCTTCGCCATGCTGCAGCGGATGATGCGGCAACGAGACGCGCTGGTCAGCGCGCGCCAGGAAGCCTTGATGCAGCGCGAGCAGGCTGCGACGCTGATGCGCGAGCGCAGCCTGCTGTTCGCCGCGACCAATCACGACCTGCGCCAGCCGCTGCTCGGCGTCGGCGTGTTCGCCCATCTGCTGGCGTCCGCGCACACCCCGGCGGAGCGCGACGAGCACGCGCACAAGCTCAGCCTCGCGCTGACAGAAGTCGATGACCTGCTGGTCAGCATCCAGCAACTCGCGGCGGTGCATGAAGCGTCCAACCAGCCGGCGTTCGAGACGGTGAAACTCGACGACCTGCTCGCCCCGGTGATCGAGGAATACCGCGCCCGATCGGAAGACAAGAAGATCACCATCCGCTACGTGCCGACGCGCCTAACGATCACGACGCACGTACCCTATTTTCAGCGCATCGTGCGCAACCTGCTGTCCAACGCGGTTCGCTACACCGATCGCGGCGACCGCATCCTCGTCGGCTGCCGGCGCGCCGGCGGACTGCGCCTGATCGTCGCCGATACCGGCCGCGGCATGAGCGAAGAGCAGACCAGGCGCGCATTCGACGCGTTTCAGCGCTTCGACGCTTCTGCGTCCATTCCCGACGGGTTCGGCCTCGGACTGTTCAGTACCAGGAGCCTCGCGCACGCGCTCGGCCTTAACGTCAGTCTGCACAGCCGCGAGGGACGCGGCACGGAGTTCAGCATAGCCATTTCCGCGTTCACGCAACGCGCGGTGGACGCGCAACCCGAACCTACCCTAAATGGATGATGCCGGTTGCCGCGATTTCATTTACCTTGGGCAGCGGTTCGGCGAACGGCAGCTCGTCGTCGAACGCTGAATGAAAACGACGCACGCCGGGCAAAACCCCGCCCGCACCCTGTTCACAATCACCAGCGCAGGCGCATACCGCACCATGGACAACAACCCACCGCGCCACCGCGTTAGCTGCGAGATCGACGGCAAGTCGCATCGGGGCACCTATTGGGTGGCGGGCAAGATCCTGACGGTATCGACCGGCCTGGGCGGAAAGAGTACCCAGGTCCGCGGAACGCCGGTCGAGACGCTGGCAATGCAACTGCTGCAGAAGCTGGCGAAGGAAGGCAAGGCGTAGCAGCTAGGGAAGCACGGCCACCTTTAGCGCCTCGCACGCCTGGCGCAACTTCTGATCCAGCGTCGCGAGCGAAAAGCCTCGGCGCCGTGCTAGTTCAAGATAGGCGGCGTCATAGGACGTAAGGTCGAATTGCCGCGCGATGGCGAGCACGTCCGCCAGGTCCGCCACAGCATCCACTTCGATCGGCAACGCCGACAGCGCAGAAATGCAACGCTCGAAATCGCCCTTAGAAATACGCCTGCGGCGCAGCGCCGTCATCAGCGCGTTGCCGACCTCCAGTGGCCAGATCGAAGGTACGTGGGCGTTTTCCTGCTCGAGCCGATCAGCCAGCGCGTCCGTGCGCGCATTCGCCTCGTCCTGCAGCAGCCATGCCAGCGCCACCGAACTGTCGAGCACGAACCCCATCAGGCACGATGCCCTTCATGGGCCAGATCGCGTATGGTCTCTCCAGGCCGCAAGACGCTCTTCAGGCCCACGCCGCGGCGCGCGAACCCATTGCGTATAGCGCGCAATTCGCCGATGGCCTTGCGGATGCGCACAGAATCACGATCCGCGATCGGCGTAAGCTCCGCAACTGGCCGGCCGTGCCGGGTGATTATGAAACGCTCTCCCTTCTGCACGCGCTCCAGCAGCTTGGGAAGGTGCGTCTTCGCTTCATAGGCGCCGATTTCAGACATAGGACACCGCCTTTCGAAAAGAACTCGGACTAGTCTGAACTAGTCTGAATGTATCGTCAAGCTACGAAACCGGCTTTCCCGCACCGCCGCATCTCGGGCAGGGGATTTGCTACCATAGCGCGCATCGCGCAGCGGCCGGCGCCCGTGCGGATTGTTGCCCTCGCGCACCGCACGTCACCGGTAGTCAAACCTGATCGGGGTCCCAATGCGAAACCTTTGCGTCTTCTCTTCCGGTTCTCCCCGCTGCAGCATGTCCGCTTTCTTTTATGTGATCGCTGTCGCTCTTTGCTTGGCCCTGTCCACGGAAGCGCCCGCCGAGGACATACTGGCGTCACCGCCGGCGCTGGTGCTCGACGGCCTGCCGCCGGTTCCGGCGCGCCTTGCCGCCGATGTCGGCCGCTACACCGAGTTCAAGCCCACCGCATTTTCCAGCTGGCATCCGCAGCGCCTGGAAATGCTGATCGCGCGGCGCCACAAGAACACCACACAGATCCACCGGCTGAGCGCGCCCGGCGCGGAACTTGAACTGCGCACCGATTACGCCGAACCGGTGCGCAGCGCCTCGTATCAGCCGACCACAGGCGGATATTATTTATTCGGCAAGGACAGCGGCGGCAACGAAGTGTTCCGCCTGCATCGCAGCGGCAACGGTCCGTCGAACGCCGCGGCGGTGGCGATCTCGCCCGAAGACCGGCGGGTGCAGTCGTTTGCCTGGTCGAATCGTGGCGACCGCGTCGTCTACACCACGGTGCCGGTAAACCGTAAGGGCTCGGACGACAGGGTGGTAAGCGAAGTGCATGTTGCAAACCCGCTCAAACCCGATAGGGACAAGGTCATCGCCGAACTTCCCGGCGGTGGTTGGTTCGGTTTTACCTGGTCCCCGGACGACACGCGCCTGGTGTACCTCGAATACGTATCCGTCAACGAGAGTTATCTCTGGATCATGGATGTTGCCAGCGGAAAACGCCGGCGCCTGACCGAAAAATCCTCCGGCGAGCCGGTGCTGTATGCCGAAACCAAGTTCAGCCGCGACGGCAAGGGGCTGTATACGGTGACCGACCGCGGCACCGAATTCCGCACGCTCAACTATGTCGATCTGGCCACGCTCAGGCACACGCCACTGAGCGCGGACATTCAATGGGATGTCGAGGACTTCGACCTGTCGCACGACGGCAAGCGCATCGCCTTCGTCACCAACGAAGACGGCACCGGCGTGCTGCATGTCATGCGCACGCGCGACCGCAAAATGCTGCCGGTCCCCCGATTGCCGCTCGGCACGCTCGACAGCGTGAACTGGCATCGCGATAGCGTGAACCTGGCTTTCAGCGTCACCTCTGCGAAGAGTCCGTCGGACGTGTATTCGCTCAACGCCGTGAGCGGCAAGCTCACGCGCTGGACGCGGCACGAACCGGTGGGTGTGGATCCCGGTGCATTTGTCGAGCCGGAACTGGTGCGCTGGCCCAGTTTCGACGGCCGCAGCATTTCCGGGTTTCTCTACCGCGCCCCGCCGAACCGATTCCCCGGCAAAAGACCGGTGCTGGTGAATATCCACGGCGGCCCCGAATCGCAGTTCAGGCCGTGGTTTCTCGCGCGCCTCAACTACCACATCGATGAACAGGGCATCAGCGTCCTGTTTCCCAACGTGCGCGGCTCGAGCGGCTATGGCAAGGCCTTCCTCAAGCTCGACAACGGACGGCTGCGCGAAGATTCGGTGAAAGACATCGGCGCCCTCCTCGACTGGATCGCGACCCAGCCCGATCTGGATGCGTCGCGCATCATGGTCACCGGCGGCAGCTACGGCGGTTATATGAGCCTTGCGGTCTCGACCCTGTATGCCGATCGCATAGCGGCGTCCGTCAGCGTGGTCGGGATTTCCAATTTCGTCACCTTCCTCGAGCGCACGGAAAGCTATCGCCGCGATCTGCGCCGCGCCGAATACGGCGACGAACGCGATCCGGAAATGCGCAAATTCCTCGAAGGCATCGCGCCGCTGCATCGCGCCGAGCGCATCAGCAAGCCGCTGTTCGTGGTGCAGGGCAAGAACGACCCGCGCGTACCCTATACCGAAGCCGAGCAGATCGTCGCGACGCTGAAAAATCGCGGAACACCGGTGTGGTACATGCTCGCCAACGACGAGGGCCACGGCTTCGCCAAGAAAGCCAACGCCGATTATCAGTTCTACTCCACCGTCGGCTTCATCAGCCGGCACCTGCTTGGCCTGGACTAGGCGCTTCCGGCATTGAATTTGACTGTGTGCCGGACCGATTGCGGGTAATATCCGTTTGACCAAAAGAGGGAGGACTCCAATGGACGAGAAAGGACTGCACTTACTGATCGACGAAGTGAAGCAGGGCCGGGTGTCACGGCGGCAATTCATCCAGACCATGGTCGGACTGGGCCTGACGGCGCCGCTGGCGTCGCAGATGCTGACCTACTCGGGCGTCGCGCAAGCGCAGGCGAAATCCACCTACAAGCCGACCAAGCGCGGCGGCGGCGGCGCGCTGAAAGTGTTGTGGTGGCAGGGCGCAACGCTGCTCAATCCCCACTTTGCCATCGGCACCAAGGACCAGGACGGCTCGCGCATTTTCTACGAGCCCCTCGCCGCGTGGGATACGAACGGCGATCTGGTGCCGATACTCGCCGCCGAGATCCCGAGCACCCAGAATGGCGGCCTCTCCGCCGACGGCAAGTCGGTGACCTGGAAGCTGAAGAAAAACGTGCAGTGGCACGACGGCAAGCCGTTCACCGCGGACGATGCAGTCTTCAACTGGGAATACGCGTCCGACCCGGCCACCGCCTCCGTAAACATAGGTAGTTACAAGGACGTGCGGGTGGAGAAGCTCGACAGCCACACGGTACGCGTGCATTTCCAGAAGCCCGCGCCGTTCTGGGCCGACGCCTTCGTCAGCACCCGCGGCATGATCATCCCGAAGCATCTGTTCGACGCCTACCGCGGCGCGAAATCGCGCGATGCGCCGGCCAATCTGAAACCGGTGGGCACCGGCCCGTACAAATTCGTCGATTTCAAGCCGGGTGACATGGTGCGCGGCCAGATCAACACCAATTATCACGAACCGAACCGGCCCTACTTCGACACCATTGAAATGAAGGGCGGCGGTGACGCAGTGTCGGCCGCGCGCGCGGTGATGCAGACCGGCGAGTTCGACTACGCCTGGAACGTGCAGGTCGAGGACGAAATCCTGCTGCGCATGGAGAAGGACGGCAAAGGCCGCGCCGACATAACGGCCGGCGGCAACGTCGAATTCATCCAGCTCAACCCGACCGATCCCTGGACCGAGGTCGAGGGCGAACGTTCGCACGCCAAGACGAAGCACCCGCTGTTCACCGACCCCGCGGTGCGCGAGGCGATGAACCTGCTGGTCGATCGCCAGGCGGTGCAGGACCACATCTACGGCCGCACCGGCGTCGCCACGCGCAACTTTCTCAACAATCCGCAACGTTTCCGCTCGAAGACGGTGAAATGGGAGTTCAGTGTCGACAAGGCGAATCAGTTGCTCGAATCCGCCGGCTGGAAGCGCGGCTCGGACGGAATCCGCGCAAAGGATGGTAAAAAGCTCAAGCTCGTGTTCCAGACCTCGATCAACGCGCCGCGGCAGAAGACCCAGGCCGTGATCAAGCAGGCGTGCCAGAAGGCCGGCATCGAAATCGAAATCAAGGCGATCACGGCGTCGGTGTTCTTTTCCTCCGACGTGGGCAATCTCGACACCTACTCGAAGTTCTACTGCGACCTGCAGATGTACACCACCACCATGACCCAGCCCGACCCCGAAATCTTCATGGACCAGTATGTCTCCTGGTTGGTCGCCACCAAAGAGAACAAGTGGCAGGGCCGCAATATCGCCCGCTGGGTCAACGACGAGTACGACAAGGCCTACCGCGCGGCGCAGAGCGAACTCGACCCAGTGAAGCGCGCCGCGCTTTTCATCCGCATGAACGACCTCATCATCGAGTCAAGAACGGTGATTCCGGTGGTGTTCCGGCCGCGTGTTTCAACGGTGTCGAACAAGTTGCGCGCGCCGCTGTCGGGCTGGGACAGCGATTTCTGGTTGCTCAAAGACTGGTATCGGGAGGCGTAAGGAAAGCGGTCGGTGGGCAGGTACTTCCTCAGGCGCCTGCTGATCGCGATTCCGAGCCTGCTCGGAATCAGCCTGGTTCTGTTTACGGTTCTCGCGCTCGCGCCGGGCGACCCGTTCGAGGAACTGGCAACCAATCCGAACGTTCCGGCCGAGGTGCGCGCCAACCTGCGCACGCAGTTCGGCCTGGACGACCCGGTCGCCGTCCGCTACGTGCGCTGGTTCAGCTCGATGACGAAAGGAGACTGGGGCTTTTCCTTTGTCAGCCGCGTCGATGTCGATAAGCTGATCCTGCAGCGCCTGCCGGTGACGCTGTTCGTGATCGGCTCGTCGCAGCTCCTCGCGCTGCTGATCGCGCTGCCGATCGGCGTCTACGCCGCCACGCGGCCGTATTCGCTGTTCGATCAGGTCGCCAACACCTTCGCCTTCATCGGTTTCTCGCTGCCGACCTTCTTCACCGGCATCCTGTTCATCCTGGTGTTCAGCATCCAGCTCGACTGGCTGCCGTTTGTCTACCGCTCCGACATCGCCGAGACCGGCTGGCGCTGGTGGTGGGAGCATGCCAGGCAGGCACTGATGCCGATCGCCGTGCTTGGACTGTTCCAGGGCGCATCGTGGACGCGCTACGTACGCTCCGCGGTGCTCGACGTGATCCGCCTCGACTACGTCACCACCGCGCGCTCCAAGGGACTGGGCGAAATCGCCGTGGTGGTGAAGCACGTGGTACGCAACGCGATGATTCCGGTGGTGACGCTGGTGGCGCTGCAGATGCCGGCGATCTTCGGCGGCGCCATCGTCACCGAGCAGATATTCCGCGTACCGGGCATCGGTTCGCTGCTGATCAGCTCCATCCTCGCCAACGATACGCCGGTGATCATGGCGGTGACGTTCGTGCTGTCCTGCCTGGTCATCCTGTTCAACCTGCTCGCGGACCTGCTCTATGGCTGGCTTGACCCTCGCATCGCCTACCGCTAGCGCCGCGCCGCGCGCCGCGCCCAGCATCTCGCCTGGCGCCGAGGCCTGGCGGCGCTTCCGCCGCCACCGGCTGGCGCTGGCGGGCGCGCTGATCCTGGCGCTGATCATGCTCGCGGTCGCGCTCGGACCTCTGCTGTGGACCGTCCCCATCAACGAAATCGATTTCGCCGCCAAGCTCCAGCGCCCGTCGTGGAGCCATCCCCTGGGCACCGACGACCTGGGCCAGGACCTGCTCGCGCGCATGCTCTACGGC
>QYQC01000107.1 GCA_007280315.1 Betaproteobacteria bacterium
TAGCCAAGTCCCTGGTCACGCTCGTCCGTTCCCCACAGCGCGGCGAGGCGCCCGCCCTGGTCTTTTACCGTCTGACAGAAGCCCGGAAGTTCCGCGGCCGCGGCCTCGGCGGACCACGCCGGCACCGCGCCGGGGAGTTCAGTCAGTTGCATCGGTAAACTGTCAAACGCCATGGCGTGTCCGGCCTTCATCCGATCAGTTTCGCTGCGACCCGGTACCAGTCGACCAGGTAGGGCGGAATGTAAAAGCCCAGAACCAGCACGATGCCCAGATGCGCGAACACCGGAATCAGCGCCGGCGGGTGCGGCAGGCGCTTCGCAGTGGTCTCGCCGAACACCATCGGCTGCACTTTACTGAACACGGCGGCGAAGGCCACGCCCAGCGCGATCAGCAGGAACGGCGTTGCCCAGGGCTGCTGGCGCATGGCGCTGGTGAGAATCAGAAATTCGCTGGCGAATACGCCGAAGGGCGGCAGACCGAGAATCGCGACCGAGCCCAGCATCAGACCCCAGCCTACTGTGGGACTGACTTTCATCAGGCCGCGAATGTCGTCCATGATCTGCGTACCCGCCTTTTGCGCTGCATGACCGACAGCGAAGAAAATCGCACTTTTCGTTAGAGAGTGCACCGTCATATGCAGCAGGCCGGCGAAGTTGGCGATGGGCCCGCCCATGCCGAAGGCAAAGGTGATGAGCCCCATGTGCTCCACCGAAGAATAGGCGAACATGCGCTTGATGTCCTTCTGCCGCGACAGGAAGAATGCGGCGACCACCACCGACAGCAGGCCGAAACCCATCATCAAATGACTGGCAAAGGGCGCCTGCAGCGCGCCGTCCACCAGCACCTTGCAGCGCAGGAGGGCATACAGCGCGACATTGAGCAAGAGTCCCGAGAGTACCGCCGATACCGGCGTCGGGCCCTCTGCATGGGCGTCGGGCAGCCAGTTGTGCAGCGGCACCAGTCCGACCTTGGTGCCGTAGCCCACCAGCAGGAATACGAAGGCGAGCGACATCACCGTCGGCTCCAGGCTGCCGGCCACGGCAGACAGATGGGTCCACAGCAGCGCGCCGCTGCCTGCGCCCAGCACCTTTTCCGAAGCGGAGTAGAGCAGGATGGTGCCGAACAGGGCCTGGGCGATACCCACGCCGCAGAGTATGAAATATTTCCACGCCGCCTCCAGGCTCGCCGGCGTGCGGTACAGGCTCACCAGCAGCACGGTAGTCAGCGTGGCCGCCTCCAGTGCGACCCAGAGGATGCCGAGATTGTTGGTCAGGAGCACCAGCAGCATGGTGAACACGAACAGCTGGTACATGCTGTGAAACAGGCGCAGCCGGTTGTCGGAGAGTTTGCCGTGCGCGTGCTCGATGCGCATGTACGGACGCGAAAACAGCGACGTCGTCATGGAAACGAAAGCGGTGAGCGCAACCAGGAATACATTGAGCGAATCGACGAAAAACTGTTCGTCCGCCGTGATCACCGGCCCGTTCGATATGATTTCCGCGGTCAGCGCCGCGGCCGCGATGAAGGTGGAAACGCTCATCGCGATGTTCAATTCCGCGGCCCAGCGCTTGTGTCCCCATAGCGCGAGCAGGACCCCGCCGAGAAGCGGTGTGCCGAGCACAAGGTAGAGTTGCCAGTTCATGCCGAACCGGCCAGCGCACTGGGTTTCATTCTTCCTTCAGCTTCTCGAGGTGGCGGATGTCGAGGCTGTCGAAGCGCTCGCGGATCTGGAAGAAAAACACGCCAAGGATGACCATGCCCACCAGCACGTCGAGGGCGATGCCGAATTCGACCACCATGGGCATGCCGTAGGTGGCGCTGGTGGCGGCGAAGAACAGGCCGTTTTCCATGGCGAGAAAACCGATTACCTGCGGCACCGCCTTGGAGCGCGTGATCATCATCAGGAACGCGAGCAGCACGCACGCAAGCGCAATGCCCAGGGTGCTCTTGGTAATGGTGCCGGCGAGCTGGGAGATCGGCAGCGCCACATTGAACGCCAGTATCACCAGCACGATGCCGACGAGCATGGTGGTGGGAATATTGATCAGCGTCTCCACGTCCCATTTGACATTGAGCCTGCGGATCAGGCGGTGCAGTACCCACGGCAGAATCAGCACCTTGAGCACGAAGGTCAGCGTCGCGGAATAATACAAATGATGCTGCCCGGTGCTGAATGCCACCACCAGAGTCGATAGCGTCAGCGTCAGCCCCTGCAGCGCGAACAGGTTGATGAGCGACAGAATGCGCCGCTGCGTCAGCATCGCGAACGACAGCAGCAGCAGCACGGCGGCGAGCAGGTTGATGATTTGTGAAGCCAGGGGCAGATGCACCTCAGGCCTCCAGCAGAAAGTGAATCAGCATCGCCAGCACCGCCAGCAGAAAGGCGGTGCCGAGAAACTCGGGAGCGCGGAATATGCGCATCTTCGCGCTTACCGTTTCGATCACCGCCAGCGCGAAGCCGCCGACGCCGAGCTTGGCTGCGAGCGCGGGCAGCGCCAGCACCAGGCCGAGCGCGTCGCCGCCCTGGGCAATGCCGAAGGGGAAAAACAGCGCGATTCCGATGCAGGAGTAGACGAAAAGTTTCAGAGCCGCGGACCATTCGATCAGCGCCAGGTGGCGCCCTGAATACTCGAGCACCATCGCTTCGTGGATCATCGTGAGTTCCAGGTGCGTGGACGGATTGTCCACCGGAATGCGCGCGTTCTCGGCGAGCGAAACCATGGTGAATGCAACCCCGGCCAGGGCTAGGCTGGGGTAGACGACGAACTCCGCCTGCGTCAGCTGGGCGACGATGGTGGCGAGCGAAGTAGAGTGGGATATCAGCGAGGCGGTGAACAGCACCATCAGCAGCGCCGGCTCGGCGAGGAACCCGACCATCATTTCGCGTCGTGCGCCGAGCGAACCGAATGCGGTGCCGATGTCCATGGCGGCAAGCGAAATGAAAACACGCGCCAGGGCGAGGATGCCGACCAGGGCGATGGCGTCGGCCGCGGGGGAGAACGGCAGGTCGGTGCCGAGCGTGGGCACGATCGCCGCGGCGAGGCACATGCAGGCGAACAGCGCATAGGGAGTGGCGCGGAACAGGGGCGAGGCGTTGTGGGCCAGCACCGCCTCCTTGGCAAATAATTTCCGCAACGTGCGGTACGGCTGCAGGACGCCGGGGCCGTTCTTGTTCTGCAGCCAGGCGCGGCACTGGTTTACCCAGCCGAGCAGAATCGGCGCGAGCAGCACCGCGAGCAGTACCTCGGTAAGTTGGGCGACGAGTCCGGGCCAGGAAATCATCTGACGAACAAGAGCAGCACAAGCAGAGTGACGAAGCTGTACATCAGATATACCGAGATGCGGCCGCGCTGTAACAGCGTCACCACCCGGGTGAGTGCGTTGGTGACCCGGGCCAGCGGCAGATAGAGCCAGTACCAGAGATGATCCTCGACGCTGACGCGGTAGCGCGGCGCCGCGTCGAAGGGCGTAGGCAGTTCGCGCTGCATGCGGAAAAATGGTTCGAACACCTGGCGGATCGGCTGGCCGAAACCCTCGGCGGTATCCTGCATGCGCGCGGTCTGTGCCGGAAAGCCGCAGTCCCACGGTGGCGCGCGGCGCACCCGGCCGTGATAGAAGCGGCGCACCGCGAGCCAGGTCAGAAGCCAGACCGCGAGTATGCCGAGAAGGAACAGCAGTGGCGCATAGCTCGCGCGCTCCGGTCCGATCGGTGTGAGGAACATCCAGCCGGTCGCGCTCGCGCCCAGGGTCTTGCCCAGCAGCTGGCCGGTCACCGAATCGATGACGCCGATGACCGCCACCGGCGCAATGCCGAGGGCGATGCAGCCGGCGGCGAGCCAGACCAGGCCGGCGCGTTCCCAGGTGCCTGCGTCATGCGCGCTCGCCAGGCTGGGCTCGCGCGGCTGGCCGAGAAACACCACGCCATAGAACTTGACCATGACATAGCCCGCCAGTGCCGTGGCGAGCGCGATTGCGGCGGCGGCGACGGGAATCAGCATGTTCAGGTAGGGATGCGGCAGGTTGGGCGTGAACAGGAATGCCTGCAGCATCAGCCACTCGGAGACGAAGCCGTTCAGCGGCGGCAGGCCGGCGATGGCGAGCGTGCCCACCAGCGCCAGCCAGGCGACCCAGGGCATGCGGTGGATCAAGCCGCCGAGCTTGCCCAGCGCGCGCTCGCGCGTGGCATGCAGCACCGACCCGGTGGCAAGGAACAGCAGGCTCTTGAAGTAGGCGTGATTGATCGCGTGATACAGCGCCGCGGTGAGAGCGAGCGCGGCCAGGGCGCGCATGCCGTAGGACTGGAAGATAACGGCAAGACCGATGCCGACCAGGATAAAACCGATGTTTTCGATCGAGGAATAGGCGAGCAGGCGTTTCATGTCGCTTTGCACGGCGGAGAACACCACGCCGTACAAAGCGGTGGCGAGGCCGAGGACCAGGATGACCACACCCCACCACCACACCTGCGTGTGCAGCAGATCGAACAGCACCCGCAGCAGACCGTAGATGGCGGTCTTCAGCATTACCGCGGACATCAGCGCGGACACCGGCGAGGGCGCCGCCGGGTGTGCCTCGGGCAACCACACATGCAGCGGCAGCATGCCGGCCTTGGCGCCGAAGCCGAACAGCGCCAGCGCAAACGCGACCGTCGCCGCGACCGGCGCAAGCTGCACCGCGCGCATGTTGTCGAACGTATAGTCGCCGCTGCCATGCAGCAGGCCGAAACAGAGCAGGATGCCGATGGCGCCGACGTGGGCGATCAGGAGGTAAAGAAAACCGGCGCGCCGGATTTCGGCTTTGGCATGGTCGCTGGTGACGAGGAAATAGGATGACAGCGCCATCGTTTCCCAGAACACCATGAACGCATAGGCATCGTCGGCAAGCAGCACCAGCGCCATGCTGGCGATGAACAGGTGGTAGTACAGGCACTGCAGCCCCGGCGGTGTGCCTTCGCCGCGGCGAAAATAGCCGGCGGCGAAAACAGAAATTCCGGCGGTCACGGCGCCGAGCAGCAGCAGGAAGAATGCCGACAGCGCATCCAGACGCAGGTGGAACGGCAGATCGGGCAGCCCCAGCGGCAACACCCGCGACTGAATTTCGCCGCCGAGCGCGTCAAGCGCCGCCGCTGCCAGCAGCAAGGCGCCGAGCGCGCCGGCAGGAAACAGCACCCGGCTGACCAGAAGCAGGTTTCGCGGAAAGAAAACGCCGGCAATCCCGAGCACCAGCCACAACGCGATCACGCCCAGGATCAGCTGCATGGTCTAGCCGGGCAGCAACACTACTTGACTTTCATGCCCGGCTGCGCACCGCTGTCCGGCGCGAGCAGAAAGATTCCGGGAGCGTCGCCGCCTGCGCTGTTTTGGTCGCCGCTTGCCCCATTTTGGCCGCCGCTTGCGGCGAGGATCATCCCCTGCGACAGGCCGAATTTCATTTTGCGCGGCGCGAGGTTGGCCACCATCACCGTCAGCCGGCCCGCAAGCAGCGCCGGGTCGTATGCTGATTTGATGCCGGCAAACACTGTGCGCTCCTCGGTGCCGATATCGAGCGTGAGCTTCAGCAGCTTGTCCGCACCTTCGACCGCTTCGGCCTTCACGATTCTTGCGACGCGCAGATCGATCTTGGCGAAGTCATCGATGGAAATAGTCGCGGCGCCGGAACCGCCGACCGCGCCGTCTCCCCCGGCCGGGTGAGACGGCTGTGGCGAGCGGGCATCGGCCGAAGCGCCGCTCTGGAAGCCAGTCTTGGAGGTATCGCCCACTTTCTTTTGCTCCTTAGCCGGTGCTTCTGGCGGGATTTCGAACAGCGCGTCGAGTTGCTTTTCTTCGACGCGGGTCATCAGGTGCCGGTAAGGGCGAATGGCGGACGGCAGAGAGTCCGCGTCGGACCAGACAAAGCTTTGCTTGCGTCCGAACAGGTCCTTTGCCACGCGCTCGGCAAGCTGTGGCAGCACCGGTGCGAGCAGCACCGAAAGCAGTTTGAAACCGTGCAGGACGCGCGAGCATACGTCCTGCAATTCGGCATGCCGCGCGTTATCCTTGGCAAGGATCCATGGCTGGCGCGCATCGAATTCCTGATTCAGGCGGTCTGCCATGGCCATGACGTCGCGAATCGCCTTGCCGAACTCGCGCGACTCGTAGCTGTCGCGCACCTGCACGGCAAGAGCCTGCGCGCCTTGCACCAGCGCCGCGGTATCGCCGGCGTATTTCAGCTCGCCGCCAAAATGCTTGGTGATGAAATTTGCGGCACGGCTGGCGATATTGACGTATTTTCCGATCAAGTCGCTGTTCACCCGCGCGATGAAATCGTCCGGATTGAAGTCCAGGTCTTCGACGTTGGCGTTCAGTTTGGCCGCGATGTAATAGCGCAGCCATTCAGGATTCATGCCGATTTCGAGATAGCGCAGCGGATCGATGCCGGTACCGCGCGACTTGGACATTTTCGCACCCGAGACGGTGATGAAGCCGTGCACATACACGTGATCGGGTACCTTGTATCCGGCAAACTTCAGCGTCGCCGGCCAGAACAGGGTGTGGA
>QYQC01000034.1 GCA_007280315.1 Betaproteobacteria bacterium
ATCGGCGCCCAGGCCATAGACCGTTTCGGTGGGAAACGCCGCGAGGCCGCCCGCGCGCAGAATCGCCGCGGCGCGCGCTATTTCGGACTGGTTCGAAGAGGGAGGCATCGCTGATTCTAGCTCCCTCGCCCCCTTCGGGGGAGAGGGTCGGGGCGAGGGGGCTGCGCCGGCGCCCCGTCCTAACCCTGGCCCTCTCCCTCGGGAGAGAGGAAATCGTCAGGAGGTGAGCAGCCGCAGCGCTTCGCGATATTTTTCCGCGGTCTTGGCAATGATGTCGGCCGGCAGGCGCGGCGCCGGCGCCTTCTTGTTCCACGGCTGCTTTTCCAGCCAGTCGCGCACGAACTGCTTGTCGAACGAGGGCGGACTCATGCCGGTCTTGTATTCGGCCATCGGCCAGAAGCGCGAGGAGTCCGAGGTCAGGATCTCGTCGATCAGGTAGACCCTGCCGGCGGCGTCGGTGCCGAACTCGAACTTGGTGTCGGCAATGATGATGCCGCGCGCCGCCGCGTATTCCGCCGCGTGGGTATAGAGCGAGATCGATGCATCGCGCACCTGGCGCGCGACCTCTTTGCCGACGCGCTGTTCGGCCTCGGCGAAGGAAATATTTTCGTCGTGCTGGCCCGCCGGCGCCTTGGTCGAGGGCGTGAACAATGTCTGCGGCAGTTTCTCCGCCTCTTTCATTCCCGCCGGCAGCGCGATGCCGCACAGGGCGCCGGTCTTCTGGTAGTCCTTCCAGCCCGAGCCGATGATGTAGCCGCGCACGATCGCCTCGATCGACAGCGGCTTGAATTTGGTCACCACCATGGCGCGGCCGCGCACCTGCGCGCGCTCGGCGTCGCCCTTCACCACCGATTCCGGATCGATGCCGGTCATGTGGTTGGGCAGGAGGTGGCCGAGCTTGCCGAACCAAAAATTGGACATGGCGGTCAGCACTTCGCCCTTGCCCGGGATCGGGTCGTCGAGAATCACGTCGAACGCCGACAGGCGGTCGGTCTGGATCACCAGCAGTTTGTCCTCGCCCACGGCGTAGATGTCGCGCACCTTGCCGCGGTGCAGGAAGGGCAGGCTGTCGATGGAGGTTTGCAGTACGGTGGTCATCGCTAGTTTCTCAGCAGGGAAATTTCGGAAAGGTGGATTCGCAGGAGCCGGCGGGCGCGGAGTGCGCCGCAGTCATGAGCTGTCACAGTTCGGGCAGCTTCGCCCGCTTGACCGCATCGGCCTGTTTGGCGCGAAACGCTTTAAGGCGCTTTGCCAGGGCCGGGTCGCCGAGCGCGAGCATGGCCACCGCGAACAAACCTGCATTGGCGGCGCCGGCCTCGCCGATGGCGAAGGTCGCAACCGGAATGCCCTTGGGCATCTGCACCATGGACAGCAGCGAATCGAGGCCCTTGAGGTATTTCGATGGCGTGGGCACGCCCAGCACCGGCAGCAGCGTCTGCGCCGCGACCACGCCTGCGAGGTGCGCGGCGGCGCCCGCGCCGGCGATGAACGTCTTGCAGCCGCGCTTTTCCATGTCTTCCATCCACGCCGTCAACTCGGCCGGCGTGCGGTGCGCGGACAAAGCCCTGGCTTCGTAGGTGACGCCGAAGTCCTTCAGCTGCTGCGCCGCTTCCTTCATCACCTCCCAGTCGGAGGTGCTGCCCATGACGATGCCTACCGCGCTCACGCGTCCCTTCATTTGATCACCTGAGCCAGTTCGCCCTTTTCATAGCGCCGCGCCATGGTCTCGAGCACCATCGGCCTGATCTTCGATGCCATGCCGGCGCAGCCGAACTGCTCGTAGCGCTGCTTGCACAACGCCTTGGCCGCGGCGCGCGCCGGTTTGAGAAAATCGCGCGGGTCGAACGCGCTCTTGTTCTCGTTCATGTATTTGCGGATCGCCGCGGTCATCGCCAGACGTATGTCGGTGTCGATGTTGATTTTGCGCACGCCGTGCTTGATCCCTTCCTGGATCTCCTCCACCGGCACGCCGTAGGTCTCCTTCATTTCGCCGCCGTTGGCGCGGATGATCGCGAGCAGATCCTGCGGCACCGACGAGGAGCCGTGCATCACCAGGTGCGTGTTGGGAATGCGCTTGTTGATCTGTTTGATGCGTTCGATGGCGAGGATGTCGCCGGTGGGCTTGCGCGTGAACTTGTAGGCGCCGTGCGAAGTGCCGATGGCGATCGCCAGGGCGTCGAGCTGGGTTTTCTTGACGAAGTCCGCCGCCTGGTCCGGGTCGGTCAGCAGCATTTCGCGCGTCATCTTGCCTTCGGCGCCGTGGCCGTCTTCCTTGTCGCCCTGCATGGTCTCGAGCGAACCGAGGCAGCCGAGCTCGCCCTCGACGGTGACGCCGATTCTGTGCGCAGCGGCGACCACTTTGCGCGTCACCTCGACGTTGTAGTCGTAGTCGGCGACGGTCTTGCCGTCGTCGCGCAGGCTGCCGTCCATCATCACGCTGGAAAATCCGAGTTTCATCGCCGACTCGCACACTGCCGGCGACTGGCCGTGATCCTGGTGCATCACGATCGGCACTTTCGGATAGGTTTCGATCGCCGCCTGGATCAGATGTTTGAGAAAGGTTTCGCCGGCATATTTGCGCGCCCCGGCCGAGGCTTGCATGATCACCGGGCTGTCGGTTTCGCTGGCGGCCTCCATGATGGCCTGCACTTGTTCCAGGTTGTTGACGTTGAAAGCCGGCAGACCGTAGCCGTTCTCGGCCGCGTGATCCAGCAGCTGGCGCATGGAAACGATAGGCATGATAACTACTCCTTGAACTAGCTTGAAAAGAGGCCGGAGGCGCAACCGCCGGTCCTTCGCGCCAGGGCGGCGCGGAACAGGCTCTATTCTACCGGAGACTTGCGCCGGGAATCCGCATCACGGTTCGGCTGCCGTCTTCGATCATGCGCGGCGATTTTCGCCCACCTTGACTATCTTCATCGTATTGGTGCCGCCGGATTTGCCCAGGGGTTCGCCGATGGTAAGCACGATCAGGTCGCCTTTGTCCACCACGCCGGCGCGCAGCAGCGTGGTTTCCGCCTCCTCCAGCAGTTCCTCGCGATCGTCACCGGCGTAGTTCACCATCAGCGGATAGGTGTCGCGCAGCAGCGCGCAGCGGTAGCGTGTGGCGGTGCGCGTGGTCAGCGCGTAAATCGGTACGCCGCAGTTCAGCCGCGACATCCACAGCGCCGTCGATCCGGATTCGGTCAGCGACGCGATGGCTTTGACTTTCAGGTGGAACGCGGTGAACAGCGCCGCCATCGCGATCGACTGATCGACGCGGGTAAATACCCGGTCGAGGAATTCGCGATCGAGCGTGACCGGCGCCGAGTTTTCGGCTTCGACACAAATGCGGCTCATCGACAACACCGTCTGCACCGGATACTGGCCGCTCGCGGTCTCGGCCGAGAGCATCACCGCGTCGGTGCCGTCGAGCACCGCGTTGGCGACGTCGGACACCTCGGCGCGGGTGGGCACCGGACTCGCCACCATGGATTCCATCATCTGCGTCGCGGTGATGGTGAGCTTGTTGTGCTCGCGCGCCAGGCGGATCATGCGTTTTTGCAGCGCCGGCACCGAGGCGTCGCCCACTTCGACGGCGAGATCACCGCGCGCCACCATGATGCCGTCGCAGGCCGACATGATGTCCTCCAGCGCACCCGGCTCGACCGCTTCGGCGCGCTCGATCTTGGCGATCAGGAAGGCTTCGCCGCCGGCGGCGCGCAGCCGCTGGCGCGCCATGTACATGTCGGCGCTCGACTTGGGAAAGGACACGGCCAGGAAATCGACCTTGATCAAGGCGGCGGTGCGGATGTCCTGCATGTCCTTGCTGGTGAGCGCCGGCGCGGTCAGACCGCCGCCGCGGCGGTTGATGCCCTTGTTGTTCGACAACACGCCGCCATGGACCACGCGGCAGTGGACTTCATTACCGAGGACCCGCTCCACTTCGAATTCGATGCGGCCGTCGTCGAGCAGCAGCACATCGCCCGCGCTCACATCGCGCGGCAGTTCCTTGTAGTCCAGGCCGGCGCGCCGCTCGTCGCCGAGCTCGCAGTCGGCATCGAGGATGAACGCGTCGCCGGGCTTGAGCGTGACCTTGCCGTCCTTGAACTTGCCGACGCGGATTTTCGGGCCCTGCAGGTCGCCCATGATGCCCACGGTGCGGCCGGTCTTGCGGCACAGCTCGCGCACCACCTCGGCGCGCTGCAGGTGATCCTCCGCCGTGCCGTGCGAGAAATTCAGGCGCACCACGTCCACGCCCGCGAGGATCATGCGCTCGAGCGTATTGGGATCGTTTGACGCGGGACCGAGGGTGGCGACGATTTTGGTGCTGCGTAGCATAGTGGCGACAGGCCCTTTCTTGTTTTCGGGTTTATGGGGCAAACTTGACGGCGCCCCGAGTCTATCATCAGCCGACAGGACTCAGCCGCGCGCGTCGCGCGTCGCTGCCAACCGCGCCGCGCCTGATTCGATCCAGCCTACTTGCAGCGCAGGTTGGCGCTGGGTGCTTCCATCGGCAAACTGCAATCGCGCTCGACTACTGTCCGATCCTCGGCGAGTTGCGGCGGATCGCGCCAGGACGGGCCGCGGAGCCGGGACTTATCCTCGACGCCGGCCGCGAAAGCGCCGAAGAAAAGCAGGCCGAAATAAGCGTTGGGGCTCAACTCGGCATGGATCGCGGCCGAATTGTAGGACGTCCCGACAACCGGTGCGCTGCCGCGCATCGAGGGCGCAGCGCTGGTGCGCACACCGACCGTCGTGCCAGCGCAGCCCGCGAGCAGGACCAGGCCGACGAGCGATGTGACGGCGCGTTGCGGATTCATGGCCGCATTCTAGGCCGTGCCATCGTGCAGCTACAATAGGCGGATGGATACGCTTCAATCGGTCGCGCTCGCTGCGGGTCTCGCCTGGGGTAGCGGCATCCGCTTGTACGCGGTGCTGTTTCTCGCCGGCCTGATGGCGCGCCTGGGTTACGTCGAGCTGCCGTCCGGCCTGGAGCCGCTGACGCATCCGGCCGTAATCGCCGCTTCCGGCTTCATGTTCTTCATCGAATTCTTCGCCGACAAGGTGCCGGGCATCGACACGCTGTGGGACGCGGCGCATACGTTCATCCGCATCCCCGCAGGCGCAGTGCTGGCGGCGCTTGCGCTGGACAACCAGGATCCCGCGCTGGTGTTGGCCGCGGCTATCCTCGGCGGCACGCTCGCCAGCGCGGCGCACTTCACCAAAGCCGGCAGCCGCGCCCTCATCAATACTTCGCCCGAACCGTTTTCCAACTGGACCGCCTCATTCACCGAGGAAGCGCTGCTGCTGGGCGGACTGTGGGCGGCGTTTGTGCATCCGCTGGCCTTTCTATTCGGCCTGGCGCTGTTTCTGTTGCTTGCGCTATGGCTGCTGCCCAGGATCTGGCGCGGGTTAGGCGTTCTCTGGCGAAGGCTGCGGGCGGTATTTTCGCGCTAGTTTTCCCTTGGCTGCGTCACGCCGTAGCAGGGTGCCGGCGCTTCATGCCACCGTTTGGTGCAGGCGCTCGAATTGGCGCACCAATAGCGGTCAGGCACGCGAGGACCGTTCCAGCCAGACCGGCTGCGCGGCGTCGCGCGCAATTCCCGTCCGCTTTGTAAACAGCCAGTTAACCGGCAGCGACGGCCGGTTTCCGCCGCCTGGCACAGCCCGTGCTAATGACCATCATGTCCTGACCAACGCAGTGCGGGCTCAGGCAGCCTGAGTCATTGATCGATTTTTTTCTTTTGGAGAAGCAGATATGGAACGTCGAAGTTTTGTAAAGAGTATTGCGGCCGGCGCGGTGGTCACCGCGGCGTCCCTGGTTCCGGGCAGCTACGCCCTGGCCGCGGACACCATCAAGGTCGGAATCCTGCATTCGCTCTCGGGCACCATGGCGATCAGCGAAACCGTGTTGAAAGACGTCACCCTGATGGCGATCGACGCCATCAATGCCAAGGGCGGTGTTCTGGGCAAGAAACTCGAGCCGGTGGTGGTCGATCCGGCCTCGAACTGGCCGCTGTTCGCGGAAAAAGCGCGCCAGCTGCTGTCGCAGGACAAGGTCGCCGTGGTGTTCGGCTGCTGGACTTCGGTATCGCGTAAATCGGTGCTGCCGGTGTTCGAGGAGTTGAACGGTCTCCTGTTCTACCCGGTACAGTACGAAGGTGAAGAGCTGTCGAAGAACGTGTTCTACACCGGCGCCGCGCCTAACCAGCAGGCGATCCCCGCAGTCGAGTACCTGCTGTCCAAGGAAGGCGGCGGCGCCAAGCGCTTCGTGCTGCTCGGCACCGACTACGTCTATCCGCGCACCACCAACAAGATCCTGCGCGCCTTCCTGCATTCCAAGGGCATACAGGACAAGGACATCGACGAGAAGTACACGCCGTTCGGCCACGCCGACTATCAGACCATCGTCGCCGACATCAAAAAGTTTTCAGCAGGCGGCAAGACTGCGGTCGTGTCCACCATCAACGGTGATTCGAACGTCCCGTTCTACAAGGAACTGGGCAACGCCGGCTTGAAGGCGACAGACGTGCCGGTGGTGGCATTCTCGGTGGGTGAAGAGGAGCTGCGCGGCGTGGATACCAAACCGCTGGTCGGCCACCTCGCCGCATGGAACTACTTCATGTCGCTGAAGAACCCGGCCAACGACGAATGGAAGAAAGAATGGGCCGCCTACGCCAAGGCGAAGAAACTGCCGGGCGCGGACAAGCCGCTGACCAACGACCCGATGGAAGCCGCATGGATCGGCATCCACATGTGGAAGCAGGCGGTGGAAAAGGCCAAATCGACCGACGTCGACAAGGTGATTGCGGCGATGGCGGGCCAGACGTTCAAGGCGCCCTCGGGCATTACCTCGAAGATGGACGAGAAGAACCATCACCTGCATAAGTCGGTGTTCATCGGCGAGGTCAAGGCCGACGGCCAGTTCAACGTGGTGTGGAAGACGCCGGGCCCGGTCAAGGCCCAGCCGTGGAGTCCGTTCATTCCCGAGAACAAGGGCAAGAAGGACGAGCCGGTCAAGAAGTAGATTCAAGCCAACGGGCCACGGCGATGCCGTGGCCCTTTTTTAACTTTCGAGGCTCCATGCTCCTGAAGAAATACGCGCTGGCCCTGAGCCTCGCCTCCCTGCTTGCCTGCGCACTTCCGGCATGGGCGCTGCCCGCCGATCTGGTGCTGGCGGTTGCCGCGGGTGAAAGCGACGAGCGCATTGCCGCGGTTGCAAAACTGGTGGCATCGGGCGATAGCGGAGTCGAGGCCTACTTTCAGTCACTGCTCGATGGCGAGGTGCAGGTCGCCGGCGGCAAGCGCGTTCTCATCGTGAAAGACCGGCACGCCGTCGACGCAGCCACCGGCGAGAAGGTCGAACCGCTGCCGGAAAACCTGGACGATGCACTGGTCAACAACCGCCTGCGCGGCACGCTGGAAGGCGCGCGCAGCGCGCTCAAGCTCAGTTCGCCCGACCGTGCGGCACGGCTCACCGCGGTAAAGGCGCTTGAAGACGGTGCGCGCGAGGAAATGCTGCCGCTGATCGGCGCCGCGCTCGCGCGCGAGACGGATCCCCAGATCAGGCAGTCGCTCACGCTGGTGCAGGCGGGCCTGCAGCTGAAAAGCGCCGACGCCGCGGTGCGACTTGCGGCAGTCAAGGCATTGGCGCAAAGCGACAATCCGAACACCAAAATGCTGCTGCTCGCACTTCTGGAAAAGAAGGGGGACGTCTACGCCGAGCCCGACGCGGCGGTCCGCGCCGAAGCGCAGGATACGCTGAAGGCGGTCCAGTCGCAGCTCTCCAGCGCCGAGCGCTTCAGCCAGATATTCACCGGCATCAGCCTCGGTTCGATCCTGCTGCTGGCCGCGCTCGGCCTCGCCATCACCTACGGCCTGATGGGCGTGATCAACATGGCGCACGGCGAATTGATCATGGTCGGCGCCTATGGCACCTATCTGGTGCAGAACCTGTTCCGGGCGCAGGCGCCGGCGCTGTTCGACTGGTATCTGCTCGCCGCCGTTCCCGTTGCCTTCTTCGCCTCGGCCATTGTGGGGATGGCGCTGGAGCGCAGCGTGATCCGCTATCTCTACGGCCGGCCGCTGGAAACCCTGCTCGCCACCTGGGGCATCAGCCTGATCCTGATCCAGACCGTGCGCACCCTGTTCGGCGCGCAGAACGTGCAGGTGGAAAACCCGGTGTGGATGTCGGGCGGCGTGGAAATCATCGCCAATGTGCTGTTGCCGTGGAATCGCGTGGTTATCATCGGCTTCGCGCTTGCGGTGTTGCTGCTGGTGTGGGTGCTGCTTGCGCGCACGCGCCTCGGGCTGTTCGTGCGCGCGGTGACGCAGAACCGCGGCATGGCGAGCTGCGTCGGCGTGCCGACCGCGCGCGTGGATACGCTTGCCTTCGGCCTCGGATCGGGCATCGCCGGGCTGGCCGGCTGCGCACTGTCGCAGATCGGCAACGTCGGCCCCGATCTCGGGCAGACCTACATCGTCGATTCGTTCATGGTGGTGGTGCTGGGCGGCGTCGGCCAGCTCGCCGGCACGGTGTATGCCGCGCTCGGCCTCGGCATGGCGAACAAGTTTCTCGAAGGCTGGTCGGGCGCGGTGCTGGCAAAAATCGCCATCCTTGCCTTCATCATCATTTTCATCCAGAAGCGGCCGCAGGGGCTGTTCGCCCTCAAGGGCCGCATGGCGGATGCATGATGGGACAGTCTGTCAATCGTCATTCCGAGGCCACCGGCCGAGGAATCTGCTTTTCTCTCGCACTGAAAAGCAGATTCCTCGCTTCGCTCGGAATGACAACGTCTGCGTTGTCGAGACCGGTGTAATGGGACCGCTGGCCCCGCACATCAGTAATCTCTACGGCCGCCGCGGCTGGATCGTGCTCGGCGTGTGCGCGCTGATCCTGTTCGTGCTCTTCCCTCTGGCCAACCTGGTCATGCCAAAAGGCAGTCTGTTCCACATTTCGGATTTCACCGTGGCTCTTGCCGGCAAGATCATGTGCTATGCCATCGTCGCCGTGGCGATGGATCTGATCTGGGGCTATACCGGGATCCTCTCGCTCGGCCATGGCCTGTTCTTCGCCCTCGGCGGCTATGCCATGGGCATGTACCTGATGCGCATGATCGGTCGCGAAGGCCAGTACCAGAGCGACCTGCCGGACTTCATGGTGTTTCTGAACTGGAAGGCCTATCCCTGGTACTGGAGCTTCACCGATCAATTCTGGTACGCGGCGCTGCTGGTGGTGCTGGTGCCGGGGCTGCTCGCGTTCGTGTTCGGTTTCTTCGCCTTCCGCTCGCGCATCAAGGGCGTGTACTTCTCCATCATCACCCAGGCGCTGACCTTCGCTTTCATGCTGCTGTTCTTTCGCAACGACACCGGCTTTGGCGGCAACAACGGCTTCACCGACTTCAAGCGCATCCTCGGCCATACCATAGCGACCTCGCAGACGCGCATTGCGCTGTTCATGATTACCGGCGCCACGCTGATTGTCACGCTGCTGTTCGCGCGCGCCATTGTCACCTCCAAGCTCGGCCGGGTGCTGACGGCGATTCGCGACGCGGAGTCGCGCGTGATGTTCTCCGGCTACAACCCGGTGCACTACAAACTGTTCATCTGGACCGTGTCGGCGGTGATCTGCGGCATCGCCGGCGCGCTCTACGTACCGCAGGTGGGCATCATCAATCCGAGCGAAATGTCCCCCGCCAACTCGATCGAAATTGCGATCTGGGTGGCGGTGGGCGGGCGCGGCAGCCTGGTCGGCGCGATCCTCGGCGCGGCAATCGTGAACGGCGCGAAAAGCGTGCTCACCGTCGCGTTTCCGGAATACTGGCTGTTCTTCCTCGGCCTCTTGTTCATCCTGGTGACGCTGTTCCTGCCACGCGGCGTGATCGGCGCGTTCGACCAGCTGCGCGATCGATTGCGCCAGCGCAAGCTCGCGCAGCCGGCGCGCGGGAGCACGGCGTGAACGCCACGGTGATCCGCGAAGGCGATGCATTCGGCGGCGGCGCAGCCGCGGGGGCACGCGTCCTCACCCCCGGCCTGGACGTTTCGCACAAGACCATCCTCTATCTGGAGGACATCAGCGTCAGCTTCGACGGCTTCAAGGCGCTGAACAAACTGTCGCTGGACATCGACGACGGCGAGCTGCGCTGCATCATCGGCCCCAACGGCGCCGGCAAGACCACCATGATGGACGTGATCACCGGCAAGACCCGGCCCGACGCGGGCACCGTGTTCTTCGGCCAGACCATCGACCTGACGAAACTATCCGAAGCGGAAATCGCCCACGCCGGCATCGGCCGCAAGTTTCAGAAGCCCACCGTATTCGAGCAGCACAGCGTGTTCGAAAACCTGGAATTGGCGATGAA
>QYQC01000140.1 GCA_007280315.1 Betaproteobacteria bacterium
GATGGCCGGCTATTGGGGGAACCCTGCGGCGAGCGCGGAGACATTGCGCGGCGGCTGGCTGCACAGCGGCGACGTCGGCAGCCTGGACGAGGAGGGTTTTCTCACGCTCAAGGACCGCAGCAAGGACGTGATCATTTCCGGCGGCTCCAACATCTATCCGCGCGAAGTGGAGGAAGTGCTGCTCCGTCACCCCGGCGTGAGCGAAGTGTCGGTGGTGGGGGAGCAGCACCCGGAATGGGGAGAAGTCGTGGTCGCGTTCGTGGTTGCCCGCGGCCCACGTGACAATTGGCCGGACAAAGCGGAGCTCGATGCGCTGTGCCTGGACAACATCGCCCGCTTCAAGCGCCCCAAGGCCTACAGGTTCATCGAGGCCCTGCCCAAGAACAGTACCGGCAAGGTGCTCAAGACCGAGCTGCGCAAGCTGTTGGATTGACCGGCCTGAACGCCGCTATTTGACTTTGAATGGCTGGCTATCCGGATGCGATCCGTAATAGCCGACTACATCCCAGTGATAGACGCCGCTTACCGACGTCACGCCCGCATTGGCGAGATCTGCGGCCGTGATCCGGGCGATGCCTCCGTTGTGTGTGATGCCCTGGCTCACGTTTTCCGAAAGCTGCCAGCTGAAGTATCTCTGCAATGGCGGATCCCCGGTGACGTATAGGGTATAGGGCGTTTCGCAATAGCTGCCGTCCGTCGTCCACTCGAACGAGAACGGCAGGGTGATCGCCTGACAGGATGACGGCTGCACCAGGCGGATATGGCATCCGCCGGTGTCGTTGGCGGGATAGACGATGATATTGCACCCCGCGCTCGCCTGCGGGACCGTTGTGGTGGTCGTCGACGACGTCGTCGTGGTCGTTGCCCCAAAGCTCGTCGTGGTAGTCGCGGCGAAGCTGGTTGTCGTCGACGCAGCCGTCGTCGTCGTGGCAGTCGAAGTTGTGGCTGCGTTGACCCAGAATCCGGTGGTCGGCCCGAGTACCGTCGAGCCGAAATCGAGGTAGTTCTTCGATTGGATGTAGTTCAGCAGCCCGCCGTTGGCCTCCAGGCTCGGCGCATAGAAGTACCAGTTCGACTGTGCCGTGTCCCAGGCCCAAAGGGTGTACAGGTTGAGCGGGACGACACCCTGCGTTTGCGCGCTGGTACCGATCGAGCGGTTGAACTGGCTTGGCGTCTTGCCGTCCCCGATCGCGATCAGGTTCCATCCGGATGCCATGCCCTGGAACGCCGCCGCGCCTATCGCGATGCCTGCAGGCACTGGCGCCGTGAAAGCGGTCTTCGCGTTGACCCAGAATCCTTCGCCGCCCGCGATCGCGGTCAGTATGTCGTAGCCCTTGCCCGCCGCGTAGTCGGCCAGCACCTGTCCCACCAGGGTAGGCGCGTAGAATGCCCATTTCGCGGAACTCGCAATCCATTTCCACACGGAAGTCACATTGGCCGTGTCGCCAAGCGCGGTAACCAGGTCAAGCGAACCGGTGGAACTGTTGCCGACCAGATTCCAGCCGGGAGCAAAGGACAAGGTCGCGCTCGATCCGGGAATGGACGTGGTGGTGGTGGTGCTTGTGACCGCCGTCGTTGTGGTTTGCGCGGCAGTAGTCGTGGTTGTCGTCGTGGTGGTAGTGGTCGGCGGCTGCGTGGTCGCCTGCGAGGACGCGCTCCCGGTAAGTCCTACGCTCGGCGGCGTTGCCGTCGCATCACTAACTATCGTTAAACTGCCGCTTCTGGTGCCCGCCGTCCCGCTAGGTTGAAACGACAACGCTACTGTTACCGCCTGGCCACGCGGAATCAGGCCAGCAAAACCGTCATGCCCGAACTCCGTTCCCGATATCGTCAAATCAGAAACGGCAACGTCCACATTTCCGGTATTCGAAATAGTAAGAGATTGCGTCGTGCGGGCGCCCAGTTCCACTGATCCAAAGTTGACACTGGTGCTGGATACCGCAATTGCCGCGTTTATTGAACGCGTACCCGCCCTATACCACTGCGGAAACTCGCCAAAATAGGAAGATATTGCAACAGCTGCAGCAGGATTTCCTTCCCACTTGCCGTTGGTCTTCGTAACTGGCACACGGAACAAATATGGATTGTAGTCTGTGCAAACCGACGAGCAGTACGTATAGCGCGATTGCACGACTACAGAGGTATCGTCCCCATCGAAAACAGGGTGACCCGTCATCCCGCGATTTTGCTGATTCAGGTCTGGATTCGCCAAAAACGTAGCCTCGTTTCGGTTGAGGTCATACAGTAAAACGGAGGATTGATTGGTCGACGTGTCCAGATAGTCGTATGCGACGATGAAGTTGTTGTTCGACGCAAACACGGGATTGCCAAGTGTAATCGTCGCCGGCTGGCTTCCGGCTGTTGTCTCCATTGCGCCAGTGGCGACATTGATCGTTCCGATGGCCCAGTGATAATAGGTTGCACCGTTCGGCGCGGTCTGCGGGATGGCGAAATCGAATATAACGGTCTTGCCGCTGTAATCAAACGCAATCGAATCCGGAATGACGTGGGCGCTGATCAGTCCCCCTTCCGAGTTTCGCGGTTGAATCGGCAAAGCAGAAATTGAAAATGTCGTCAGATCTGTTACATAGATGGTCGAATCAAGGGCGGTGTTGACGGAAGCCATCTTCTTGCCGTCCGAGCTGATGGCGAATGCATGGAAGTTTCCCATGGTAATCAGCGCATCGGCGAAGTTTGATAGATTGATGGCCCGCATGCTGCCGCTGGCGGCATTGGCGTAGAACACGTAACCCGTTTTGGCAGTGGAATCGAAATAAACCGCGGGACGCACAGCGGTGGCCGGATAGGTGTTCAGGGGACCGAGAGAACCGCTGGCGTTCTGAATGAAAATGTGACCGCTTTGCTGGTAGATCAGGTAATCAGATCCGGTGACCGAATCTGCAGCGGTTCGCAGTCGTACTCCCGTACTCGCCTGCGTTGGCTCAACGACGCCGACCGTATCCCACGCTTTCTTAACAGCCGACTCCGCCGTTGATCCCGCACCAAACAGGGCAACCGCAGCATCGACAAGAGCCTTTCTGGCATCTGCAAATTGGCTGTTTGAGTGCAGATAATTCGTGAGCGCGTAATAATAAATCTTCTCCGTTGCCTCTTTCCCGATGCTGGTCCCGATACCCTCTGCGGACAAGCCTTCTGCGACGAGAAATGCAGCTCGGTTGGGAATACCACTGTTGCAGTGCACGCCGCCCGAGTCGCCTGCCTGGGTATTGGGCAAATTGCGGTACTCCGACATGTGCGCTGGCTGCGCAAATTGAGTTACATCGCACTCCGGGACCCCGAGGTGCGGATTCGCCATGTTTCTGAGGTACCCCGGACTAACGAGGGTTGCGCTCTCGCCCAGAGTCCAATTTGCGCGATCCACCATGGCGCCAAAGAAATCGGCAAATGATTCGTTCAGTGCGCCGCTTTGCCCCAGGTAGGTCAGCTTTGCCGACGCGTCGATTACTCCATGCGTAATTTCGTGTGCGATAACATCGAGCCCGTAGGAAAGGTTCTTGAAGCTGTGTCCACCGGCGCCAATGACCATCTTGTTGTCGAGACCGGACCAGAATGCGCCATCTGGAGTGCCCCCGCCCCCGTTGACTACGTTTACATAAATATTGATGGACCCGCCCGAACCGTTGAAGCTATTTCTCTGGTGCGTAGTCTTATAGTAGTCCAGCGTCTGGTAGACGTTCCATAGTGAACTTACCCCTGCCGGCGCCCATCCGCTTGCCGCGCTGCTTGATTGCTCCACACCGTTACACTTGTTTCCGGTAACGCCCAGGTCGACAGAATTGCAATCATAGACTACGAGATTGCCATTCGCGTCGGGTGCCGCAAGCGGATTCGCAGTCGATGCATCGTCGATCGGTCGTGTAACATCGATCATGTAATACGCCGACCCGCTTTGCCATGCAGTGAATGTCCGGGTAGTTGCTGGCAGGTCAGTACCCGAGGCGACGACCGCCCCCCGATGAATGGCGGAAATTTGCTGTATTACATTGCCGGATAAGGCGTCGATAAAGTAATGCCACCCTTCCGCAAACCCGACGTAGGCTTCGACTCGCCACGCAAGCTTCGCATCGCCGCGTTCTTCAGTCGGGAGAATAACCAATTCCGTTTGGTTGAAGCGAACCGGCTCCGCATGAAGCGCCTGCACGATTTTCCGCGCATCTTCTGCCGCCAGGTTCGGGGTCGTCCCGGTGACGCGAGGCGTGGAACGGAAATTTCCCCTTAGCGTGGTAATTTCGCCGGTCGGCTTTATGTAAACGGAGAGTTCCTGCGCGTACACCGGGATTCCGCGAAAGTTCTGCCGGTAGCGAAGCCGGGTTTTCCCGGTCTCGCTTACCGAGACCGAATGCAACACCAATTCGGCATTCGGATCCGTCAATCCGAGTACGCCGCCGATGGCACCCAGGAATCGTTGCGATTTTCGAAACTGGCTCGGCGAGGACTCGTTGCGCGGAGTGAGGTCTGTCGCGCGAATGTAGGTGGGCGTTCCATGGCGTCCATTGACGAGTTGCAAACCATACGGTTTCGCTATGGTGCCCTTGAGTGACTCCATATCGGCTAACGAGCCTGCTGACGCAAGACCAGTCAACGCAGGTGCATCGGCAGCAGGCACGAGCACTTGTTCGCGCTGCCCATCTTCGTGAATCATCTCGGCTGAGCTGTTCCCCCCCGTTGCAAATATTGAACCGAGCTTCTGCGACAGGCTATCGCCGGAAGAGCGGTCCGGTGCGAAGTACGCCGAGGCAATCGGATTGGCGGATTGCGGCGGGGCTATCCGCTTTGCGTTGAGTTTGCCGAGCGGATCAATATGCCGCGAATGTGGATCTACAGTTTGCAGCGCGCGGGCGTCTGGTGAGGTGGCAAAAGCGGGGACGGATTGCGCGGAAACATTCACCGCAACCCCCGCAAGAAACAGGAGCGTCAAAAGTCGCAGCGCGTTGAATACGCCTGGAACGGAATTCATCAGTGATTCTCGATGTGAACGAATCAGCGCGAATAATATTTCGGGACAATGCGCGTTAAGCCGTTGCCTGTCAATTTGTCGATATGAGACGCATTCGCCGCGCAGGAACCATTGGGTTTCGTGAATGGGCGCGATGCGTACGCTAGAGGTCAGGCGCACGACACTGTTAGACTGCCGTTTCCGAGGCGGCGCAGCGGCCTGCGCCAAGTTGACGTTAACGTAAACGTCAACTACACTGCCGGTTCGCAGAAATCCGCAATGAGGTTGCCATGACCGACCTGTCCATCAGCGCCAAGCTGACTGTCTACAAGCCGAAGAACAAGGTGCGCTTCGTCACC
>QYQC01000092.1 GCA_007280315.1 Betaproteobacteria bacterium
CAACGACGCGATAGAAGCGCGCCTGGCAAGTCTATGCGCGCAGGCCGAGGACGCGGTTCGCTCCGGCTTCAGCATCATCATCATCTCCGACCGCCGCGTCGACCGCGACAACGTCGCGATTCCGGCGCTTTTGGGCCTCTCAGCGGTGCACCAGCACCTGGTGGCCAAGGGCCTGCGCACCAGCGCCGGCCTGGTGGTGGAAACCGGCTCGGCGCGCGAAGTACATCATTTTGCACTGCTTGCCGGCTATGGCGCAGAAGCGATTCACCCCTATCTCGCGCTCGAGAGTCTGCTCCACATGCAAGACCTGTTGCCCTCTGATATCGACGGCGGCAAGGCGATCAGGAATTACGTCAAGGCCATCGGAAAAGGCTTGTTGAAAGTGATGTCCAAAATGGGCATTTCCACCTACATGTCCTACACCGGCGCACAGATCTTCGAGGCGGTGGGACTTTCGCGTGCACTGGTGACCAAGTATTTTACCGGCACCGCGTCCAACGTCGAGGGCATTGGCCTGTTCCGGGTGGCGGAGGAGGCGATACGCCAGCACCGGCTGGCGTTTGGCGCGGACCCCGTGCTCGCCAATGCGCTCGATGCCGGCGGCGAATACGCGTACCGCGTTCGTGGCGAGGAGCATATGTGGACGCCGGACGCGATCGCCAAGCTACAACACGCGACCAGGCAATCGAGTTTCGACACGTACAAGGAATACGCACAAATCATTAACGACCAGTCCAAGCGGCACATGACTTTTCGCGGACTGTTCGAATTCAGGTTCGGGCATTTGCCGCCGGTCCCGCTCGATGAAGTCGAGCCGGCGAAAGAGATCGTCAAGCGCTTTTCCACTGGCGCCATGTCCCTCGGTTCGATCTCGACCGAGGCGCATACTACGCTCGCGCTCGCGATGAACCGCATCGGCGGCAAGTCCAACACCGGCGAGGGCGGAGAGGACACCAAACGCTACGCACTGGCGAAAGCGGGCGAGACGCTGGCGTCGCGTCTGGGCCGGCACAACGTCGCGCGCGACCTTGCCCTGGAGGAAGGCGACTCGCTGCGTTCCAGAATCAAGCAGGTCGCCTCGGGCCGGTTCGGCGTGACCGCGGAGTATCTGGCCAACGCCGACCAGATCCAGATCAAAATGGCGCAGGGCGCGAAGCCAGGCGAAGGCGGTCAGCTGCCCGGCCACAAGGTGTCCGAGTACATCGCGCAAATCCGTTTCTCGGTGCCGGGCGTAGGCCTGATTTCTCCGCCGCCGCATCATGACATCTACTCGATCGAAGACTTGGCGCAGCTGATACACGATCTGAAAAACGCCAATCCGGCCGCCTCAATCAGCGTCAAGCTCGTATCCGAAGTCGGCGTCGGGACCGTGGCCGCGGGCGTGGCCAAGGCCAAGTCCGACCATGTCACCATTTCCGGCCATGACGGGGGCACCGGCGCATCGCCCTGGTCGTCGATCAAGCACGCGGGCACGCCGTGGGAACTGGGTCTGGCGGAAACGCAACAAACACTGGTACTGAACCGGCTGCGCGGACGCATTGCGGTGCAGGTGGACGGCCAGATCAAGACCGGGCGCGACGTAGTCATAGGCGCCATGCTCGGTGCCGATGAATTCGGTTTCGCCACCGCGCCGCTGGTGGTCGAAGGCTGCATCATGATGCGCAAATGCCATCTCAACACCTGTCCGGTGGGCGTGGCCACGCAGGATCCCGTGCTGCGCCGGAAATTCCAGGGCAAGCCCGAGCACGTAGTCAATTTCTTCTTCTTCGTTGCCGAAGAGGCGCGCGAGATCATGGCCGCGCTCGGTGTACGCAGCGTGAACGAGCTGATCGGCCGCACCGACCTGCTGGACATGAAAAAGGGCATCGAGCACTGGAAGGCAAAGGACCTGGATTTCTCGCGCATATTCGCGCAGCCGCGCGCCGGCGCGGAAGTGGCGCGCCACCAGTGCGAAGTGCAGGACCACGGGCTCGCAGGCGCGCTCGATCATCGGCTGATCGAACTTGCCAAGCCCGCACTCGAACGCGGCCAGAAGGTTTCGATCGACATGCCGATACGCAACATCAACCGCACTGTCGGCACCATGCTTTCCTGGGAAATCGCGCGGCGTTACGGTCACGCCGGTCTGCCCGAGGACAGCATACATATCAAATTCGCAGGCAGCGCAGGACAAAGCTTTGGCGCATTCCTGGCGAAAGGCATTTCGCTCGACCTGATCGGCGACACCAACGATTACTGCGGCAAAGGGCTTTCGGGCGGACGCATAGCGGTGCAGCCCTCGACCAAGTTTCGCGGCAAGCCGTCACAGAACATCATCGTCGGCAACACGGTGCTCTACGGAGCAATCGCGGGAGAGGCTTATTTTCGCGGTGTCGCCGGCGAACGCTTCGCGGTGCGCAACTCCGGCGCAAGCGCTGTGGTCGAGGGTACGGGAGATCACGGCTGCGAATACATGACCGGCGGTACTGTTGTGGTGCTGGGGATGACCGGTCGTAATTTTGCCGCCGGCATGTCAGGCGGCATCGCTTACGTGCTCGACGAGGACGGGACCTTCGCGCAGCGCTGCAACGCGACCATGGTGCAGTTGGAGCCGCTGCTTGCCGAAGCGGAGCAGGAAGGCAGGCTCGCCCGTGCCCTGTGGCATCAGGGGCAGGCTGACGAGTTCCTGCTCAAGCGCCTGCTGCAGAACCATGCGAAATACGCCGGCAGCGCGCAGGCGAAAAGAGTGCTCGACGGCTGGAACAGATACCGCGGCAAGTTCGTCAAAATTTTCCCGCACGAATACCGGCGCGCACTCGGTGATCTCGCCGCCAAGAGCGGCAAGCTCGCGGCGTAAGGCGTCAGCGGTAAATAACGGCGCGATGGAATCTTCCTTCGCGCCGCTCAGTTGTAATGAAGGTTATTCGATTCTAGGGCTGACTTGAATGGGCAAGATCACCGGGTTCATGGAGTTCCAGCGGCTGCAGGAGGCGAGCGACGCGCCGGCTGCGCGCAAGAAGCATTACCGAGAATTCGTCCGCCACCTGTCCGATCCCGAGGCTGCCCTGCAGGGGGCGCGCTGCATGGACTGCGGTACACCGTTTTGCATGAGCGGCTGCCCGGTCAACAACATCATTCCGGACTGGAACGACCTGGTCTACAAGCAGAATTGGCGCGAAGCGCTGGAAACGCTGCACTCGACCAATAATTTTCCAGAATTTACCGGCCGCGTCTGTCCGGCGCCGTGCGAGGCGGCCTGCACTCTGAATATCAACAACGACCCGGTTGGCATCAAGTCGATCGAGCACGCCATCATCGACAAGGGCTGGGAAATGGGCTGGGTGCTGCCGTTGCCACCGGCGTGCAAGAGCGGCAAGAAAGTAGCGGTGGTCGGTTCAGGTCCGGCGGGCATGGCATGCGCGCAACAACTGGCGCGCGCCGGACACGAAGTGGTGTTGTACGAGAAGAGCGATCGCATCGGCGGACTGCTGCGCTACGGCATCCCCGATTTCAAACTGGAAAAACACCTGATCGACCGGCGCATGGAGCAGATGCGTGCCGAGGGCGTTCAATTCCGGACGAGTCAGGCCGTCGGCGGCGGCGGGAGCGCGCTGCCGGCGAAGAAACTCCTGCAGGAATTCGACGCGGTCGTCGTTTCAGGCGGTGCCGAGCAGCCGCGCGACCTGCCGGTTCCCGGGCGCGAGCTCGACGGCGTGCATTTCGCCATGGACTTTCTACCGCAGCAGAACAAGGTGGTCGCCGGCGACAAAGTCGCGGGACAGATCACGGCGACGGGCAGGCATGTCATAGTCATCGGCGGCGGAGACACGGGCTCGGACTGCGTCGGCACCTCGAATCGCCAGGGCGCAGCTTCGGTAACCCAGTTCGAACTGCTGCCGCAGCCGCCAGAGCAGGAGAATAAGCCCTTGGTATGGCCTTACTGGCCGACCAAGCTGCGCACCTCCAGTTCACATGAAGAAGGGTGTGCGCGCGACTGGTCGGTGGCGACCAAGCGCTTCGAGGGTGCGGACGGCAAAGTGAAAACGCTGGTCGCGGCGCGCGTCGAGTGGAACAACGGCAGGATGATCGAGGTCCCGAGCAGCGAATTCGTGTTGCCGGCGGACCTGGTGCTGCTCGCCATGGGCTTCCTCGGTCCGGTCCAAAATGGATTGCTAGCCGAACTCGCGCTCGAGCAGGATGCGCGTGGCAATGTCAAAGCCACGACCGATGGCCGAGGGTGCTACCAGACATCGAATGCCAAGGTGTTTGCGGCCGGCGACATGCGCCGCGGCCAATCGCTGGTGGTATGGGCGATCCGCGAAGGGCGTCAATGCGCGCGAGCAGTGGACGAATATCTGATGGGCGCCTCCGACCTGCCGCGGTAGTCGCGGCAGGGAATGCCTTGGGCATAGGCCGCCGGGCGTGTGCACTAGCCACGCGTTGCGCCGCCCCGGGGCCACTAAAACAAAGCCGTCAAATGCGACGGGGGCATCCTTGAGGATGCCCCCGTCTTCCCGGTCTGCGGGATCGAGCAGACCGAACGACTCCGCCCGGCCACTCGATTCTGCGTTTATTGTTCCGTTATGGTCGCGGTACTTGTCGTTATCAACCCCTTGGGTGACGTCACAGTCACCGTAAACGTACCGGAGGTTGTCGAATCCGAACAGGAGGCCGCAACGGGCGGGACAGCCGTCGGGTTCGCCGGAACAAATGTCGCGTCGCTCTTAATGGTGACAAGGCGATCGCCGAATGTCGTCGATCCTGGTCCGGCGGGTCGGTTATCTGGACAGCCATATGCAACGCCACCCGGATTGTTGTCGATGCGGCAGCCGATGGTGTCCGGAACCGTATAGTTGGCGCCGGTCGAAATTACGCCGTTATCCGTGGCGAAAGCCACGGTCGTTCCCGCGGGCATCGCATTGCCGTTTACGTCAACCACCGTCATGGTGAAAGTCTTGGGCACGTTGCCGTTGACGAGGTCGCATTTGTTCGTTGCAATCGCCGCGCCGCCGTTGATCGTGATATTGGCGGCAGAAGACGAGAAAATGATTGTCTGACTGCCGCGCACATCGAGCGATTTTTGCGTGGAGCAAATCGCCGCACCGGGTGTACACAACACGCCGTTGTATTTGCCGTCCGCAGCGTCATAGGTGCCGTTGCTGTTGAAATCGAAGTAGGGTTCATTGGCGTCCCTAACACCGTTCTCGTTGTAATCGACGAACGCCTCACCAAGGTCGGTGGCGGCGCTGTTGGCGTCGATCATCTCGCCCGCGTCATCCAGCGTCCCGTTGCCGTTCTTGTCGATAAATGCCTCTTCCCCGGTTGCGCGCGCGAGCACCGTTACGCGGCCGTTGGTCGGGCGCAACGCCTGGCTGGTCAGGACTGCGCTGCAGGCACCACCGACGGTATTGCAGCTTGAAACCACCGATCCGCCTTCGCTGGTGAAGGATACCGCGGTCCCGTCCGGCACCGGATTGTGGAAATGATCCGCCAGCCGTGCCGTAATCGATGTCGTCTCCCCGTCGTAGTTCCAAGCCTCGATGTTGTGCGCGCTGGCGGAGATGGAGAATGCGTCCTGGGCTGGAATGCCGGTCGAGATGACGAGCTGATCGGACTGCGTGGACAGCGCGCCGGTGGTGGCTGTCACGCGCACGGCAGTGCTGATGGTTCCGGAAATTACGTTGGTAACGACATACCCGGTGGTGGGATCCGAAGTGGCCGATGCAGACGACAGCGACAGTCCGCCAATTGAGGTATTGAGGGCAAAGTTGACCAAGGTGTTGCCGACCGGATTGCCGGCGCTGTCCACGACCTTGAACGTCACCCGCGCTGTTTCGGAACGGCTTGCACCGCCGGTACCTTTCAGCGTGATTACCGGAGGCGTAGTGGCCGGATTGGTCACGGTCGATACATATTGGATCGAGCCCAGGCTCGGCGCGCCGACCGGCAGGATGGCCGAAGCCGTTACGCCGTTCAACAGCGTTGCGGTCAGGGTGTCGCCCGGGTTGGGATTGTTGCAACCGTTGTCCAAGTAGGACGCCGCCGCCGTTCCGTTTACTGTCGTCACAGACGCCGTCAGCGTCGCCTTGCCGCTGGTGGCGCAAGCCGAGGTGAACTTGACAGTCAGTGGCGTCGTGTAGAGCGCGCCGTTGTTCAGCACGTTCACGCTGACGCTGGCAGTGCCGTAGGCCGAGAGTGTCCCGGCGGGTAGGGTGATCGCACTCAGACTGAGGGTGGATGCGCCCACGGCGTAATTGACCGCGCCGGTCACGGCGCTGCCGGCGACAGTCGAGGCAGCGGTTACCGCGGCGGCGCCGCCGGACGTATTGGGTGTCGTGAGGGTAACCGAGGCGACGCCGCTCGTATTCGTCAATGCCGTATTTGCCCCGCCGGAGAACGCGCCATACACGGGATCGGTGGTGAAGGTCACGATGGCATTCGGCACTACCGCGCCGCTGGCGTTATAGACGGTTGCTTTTACCAGCGCATTGCTGCTGGTGGAAATGGAGCTAACGGTAGCGCCGGTAGTAGGATTTGTAAGCGACATGGTGATGGAAGGCGCTCCTGCCGCTGATGCACCGGCGCCGCTGGTGCCGGCCGCGCTGGTATAGGAGGTGGCAGCGCCCGCAGTGGCCGTAAGGGTAACGCCCGCCGCAGACAGTGCGGTTATCTTTCCAATCGCATCGAGCGCATTGTCGTAGGGATCGTTTCCACCGACAGCGGCAACGAATTTGCCGTACATGGTGTTGAAAATCGCGTTCATCGCATTCGCCGGTAGTTTGGTTCGCACCGTGGTTTCCTTCGCGGCGACGGCGCTGGCGGTCAGGGTGCTGTACGAAAGATTCTTGAACATCGACGCTGGATCCTGTCCGGCATTCAGTTCGTACATCACCAGGGTAGTGATCGTCGTGACATTGACGTTCTGGCTATTGGTAGAGGCCATGTCCATCGCCGGCAGAACCGAATACAGGTTGGCGCCCGACGTGGGAACCACTGCCAGCATGAACGGCGGTGTGCCGCCGGTGACGGCGATACTGAACGTACCGTCGGCGGCAGTGGTGCCCGTGGCAGTCTTGCCGGCGCTATCCTGGATGGTGACAGTGGCGCCGGCGAGCGGGTCTCCGGTCGCAGCAGTTCCTGTAATCGTCTGAACGTTGCCCGTCGCGCTTATGCCGCCTAATCCACCTGTAGGTGTTGTCCCGGTTCCCGTCCCGGTACCTGTGGGGGTCGTTGCTGCAGGGGTGCTTGACGGTACGCTGGGAATCGCCTGCCCCGAGCCGCAGCCCGCAAGCACCGCCACGGTTGCCGCGAGAACGAGCGATGCGGAAAATCTGGATATTTCCCGACTCAACAAATTCTGGGTGACAAAGAATAGGTTCTGCACGCAAGCCTCCCGTTACGCAATCCGAATCGATAATGTGCCACTCGTACAACGGTACAACATTTTTATTATAAACACAATAAGTTAAACCAGATATTTAATGTTGAATGGGGCATCGGCTTTGGCCCGCGGATAGCAGCAGGTCGCCGGTCTCGGAGCGGCAGCCGCGCCGTGTCGCGCGCGGCTGCGTGATATCATTTCGGCCTCCGCCGTAGAACGAAATCCATGAACGTTGTCATTCTCGCCGCCGGCCAGGGCAAACGCATGCACTCTGATACGCCAAAGGTGCTGCACCCGCTGGCGGGCCGGCCGCTGCTTGCGCATGTAATCGACACTGCGCGCGGCCTCAGGCCTGGGGTCATTTGCATCGTCTACGGACACGGCGGCGATAGCGTGCCCAGGACATTTTCCCAGCCCGATCTGGTCTGGGCGAGGCAGGAGCCGCAGCTCGGAACCGGGCACGCACTGGCGCAGGCGCTGCCGCACCTCGACCCCAAATCTCCCACCCTGGTCCTGTACGGGGATGTGCCGCTGATACGCGCCGAGACGCTGGCCGCACTGTGCCAGGCGGCAGGCAAGGGCGTCGGGCTCCTCACCATTGAACTCGACGATCCGCATGGTTACGGCCGCATCGTACGCAGCCGCGGCAAGATCAGGCGCATCGTCGAAGAAAAAGACGCAAGCAAGGCCGAGCGCACCCTGTGCGAAATCAACACCGGCATCATGGTGCTGCCGACGGCGCGGCTGAAGGGCTGGCTCGCGCGTTTGCAGAACAGGAACGCGCAGAAGGAGTATTACCTGACCGACGTGATTGCGGCCGCAGTTGCGGACAAGGTTTCTGTAAGCGCGGCCGCGCCGGGCGCCGTCTGGGAAACGGCGGGAGTCAACAGCAAGTCGCAGCTGGCGCAGTTGGAGCGCGTCTACCAGCTAAATCTGGCCGCGGCATTGATGGAGCAAGGCGTCACGCTGGCGGACCCCGGGCGCGTCGACGTGCGCGGAAGCCTCGCCTGCGCGCGGGACGTATTCATCGACGTAAATTGCGTGTTCGAGGGCGACGTCGTGCTCGGTGCCGGTGTCAGTGTCGGCGCGCACTGCGTCATCAGGAATGTGAAAATCGGTGCCGGCACACGTATTGAGTCGTTCTGCCACCTGGACGCGGCCGACATCGGTGCGCGCTGCCGCATCGGGCCGTATGCGCGGTTGCGCCCCGGCACCACGCTTGCCGAGGAAGTGCACATCGGCAATTTCGTCGAAGTCAAGGCGAGTCAGATCGCCGCGCGCTCCAAGGCCAATCATCTCGCCTATGTCGGCGACACCACGGTAGGGAGCGACGTCAACATCGGCGCCGGGACCATCACCTGTAACTATGACGGCGCCAACAAGCACCGCACCATCATCGAAGACGACGTGCACATCGGCTCCGACACCCAGCTGGTGGCGCCGGTGCGCGTGGGCAAAGGCGCGACCCTGGGTGCGGGAACCACGCTTACCAAGGACGCACCCGCGGGCGCGCTGACGATTTCACGCGCGAAACAGGTCACCGTCCCCGGCTGGAAGCGGCCGGTCAAAAAGAAACAGGGGGCATGAATACATGTGCGGCATAGTCGGCGCGGTTACGACGCGAAACATCGTCCCCGTATTGATCGAGGGACTGCGCCGCCTCGAGTACCGCGGCTACGACTCGTGCGGCGTCGCCGTCCATGACGCCAGCGGCGGCGGGCAGCTGCGGCGCGCGCGCACTGTGTCGCGGGTAGCCGACCTCGATGCCCAGGTGCGCGAGTCCGGGCTCACCGGCTCCACCGGCATCTGCCACACGCGCTGGGCCACTCACGGCGCGCCGGTCACGGTCAACGCCCATCCGATATTCAGCCGCGACGAAATCGCGGTGGTGCACAACGGCATCATCGAGAACTACGAAGAGCTGCGCACGCAGTTGAAAACGCGCGGCTACAAATTCGAGTCCGCCACCGACACCGAAGTCATCGCGCACCTGATCCACAGCCACTATGCGGGCGATCTGTTCACGGCGGTGCAGCGCGCGGTGGCCGAACTGCGGGGCGCCTATGCCATCGCGGTATTCTGCAAAGCCGAGCCGCTGCGCGTGGTCGGCGCGCGGCAGGGAAACCCGCTGGTGCTGGGAGTCGGCGCGGGCCAGAGCGCGGGGGAAACCTTCCTCGCCTCCGATGCCATGGCCCTCGCAGGCACGACCGACCAGATCATTTATCTCGAAGACGGCGATGTCGCCGAAATCGGCCTCGGCCGCTACGCCATCGTCGACAGTGGGGGAAAACCGGTGGAGCGCGAGCTGCGCACGGTCAGCGCCTACGCCGGCGCCGTCGAGCTCGGGCCCTTCCAGCATTTCATGCAGAAGGAAATCTTCGAGCAACCGCAGGCCATCGCCGACACCCTCGAAGGCGTGGCCGGCATTGCTCCGGAGATCTTTGGAAATACCGCAAAGAACGTCTTCGCCGCCGTCGATGCGGTGCATATCTATGCCTGCGGCACCAGCTACTATTCCGGGCTCACGGCGAAATTCTGGCTCGAGGCCATCGTCGGCCTGCCGACCCAGGTGGAAGTCGCAAGCGAATACCGTTATCGCGCGAGCGTACCCAATCCGCGGGCGCTGGTGGTGGTGATCTCGCAGTCTGGCGAAACCGCTGATACCCTCGCCGCGCTGAAGCACGCGCAGTCGCTCGGCCACGCCCACACGCTGGCGATCTGCAATGTCGCCTCGAGCGCCATGGCGCGTCAGACCGAGCTTTTGTACCTGACCCGCGCCGGGGTCGAAATCGGTGTCGCCTCGACCAAGGCGTTCACCACCCAGCTCGCCGCGCTGTTCCTGCTCACGCTTGCGCTGGCCAAATCGCGCGGGCGGCTTTCCGCCGAGGACGAAGCGCGCCACCTGAAAAACCTGCGCCACCTGCCGGCCGCGCTCGCGAGCGTGCTCGCGCTCGAGCCGCGTATCATCGCCTGGTCGGAGCGCTTTTCGCACAAGGAGCATGCGCTGTTTCTCGGGCGCGGCCTGCACTATCCGATCGCCCTCGAGGGCGCGCTCAAGCTGAAGGAGATTTCCTACATCCACGCCGAGGCCTATCCGGCGGGCGAGCTCAAGCACGGGCCGCTGGCATTGGTGACGGAGGCGATGCCGGTGGTGACCATCGCGCCCAACGACGCGCTGCTGGAAAAACTCAAGTCGAACATGCAGGAGGTGCGCGCGCGCGGCGGCGAGCTCTATGTTTTCGCCGATGCCGACAGCCATATCGCGTCTTCCGACGGTGTGCACGTGATTCGCCTGCCGGAGCATTACGGCGCGCTGTCGCCGATCCTGCACGTGGTGCCGCTGCAGCTCCTGGCCTACCATACGGCGCTGGCGCGCGGAACCGACGTGGACAAGCCGCGCAATCTCGCCAAGTCGGTTACCGTCGAGTGAACCGGCCGGGAGCGAGCGCCCGCGTGCGCTCAACTTCCCTTGTTACTCACAGTTTTTTCGCGTATCGCCGTTTGGTCCGCCGGACGCCTATTGTCGCCCTGGGTCCTGACGGATTCGCCGTTTGTGCTTTGCGCGGCAGTGGGACCATGATGTGGCTGCAGTCGCAGTTTATCCACGTAATCCCGGGATTTGCCTGAAAGAATCAGCCGGTCTTCGTAGGGCAGCGCCGTATCGTCGATTACCCGTTCGCCCGCAGTCGCCGTCACGCGCGGTCCCCTGACGGTCTCTCCACGGTCGTACCAGGGTGGCGGGATGGTGGAGAACCTGCTTTGGCCGCTCGCCGGGTCTTTCCACGAATACACTTGAGCGAGAGCGGGCGCGCTGGTGGCAATGAAGGCGATGGGCACCCAGGGACGGATCAATTTGAAAATGTTCAAAGAATTTTTCGCTGAAAGAAAACACAAATATGATAATGCGGATTTTAACTGCTGCGATGCGGCTTCGACGGCATGACGGCAAGATTTTGCAATTCTTGACATATTTTCTTGTGCCGGGAGCACGCGCACCGCGACCGCGTTTGACCAACCGCGCGGCCCGGGAGCCGGCTTGAGTCCTGCACCCACGGCACGATCAGTGTTGAAGGAGGTCTTCGGCTACGCGGCGTTTCGCGGGCCGCAGGAGGATATCGTCCGGCATGTCGCCGCGGGCGGCGACTGCCTGGTGCTGATGCCCACCGGCGGCGGCAAATCGTTGTGTTACCAGATTCCGGCGCTGCTGCGCCAGGGCACCGCCATTGTCGTGTCGCCGCTGATTGCGCTGATGCAGGATCAGGTGGCGGCGCTGCGCGAAGCCGGGGTCAGGGCGGCGTTCCTGAATTCTTCGCTCGCGGCGGCCGATGCTGCGGCGGTCGAGCGCTCGCTGCTCGCCGGCGACTACGATCTTTTGTACGTCGCACCGGAGCGGCTGCTGATGCCACGTTTCCTCGCGCAGCTCGAGCGGCTGCAGGCCGTGAACCAGCTTGCATTGTTCGCCATCGACGAGGCGCACTGCGTATCGCAGTGGGGCCACGATTTCCGCCCGGAGTACATGCAGCTCGCGCTGTTGCATGAGCGCTTTCCCGCGGTGCCGCGCATCGCGTTGACCGCCACCGCCGATCGCGTCACGCGCGAGGAAATAGTGCAGCGTCTGGGGCTGACGGGCGCGCGCCTGTTCGTCTCCAGCTTCGACCGGCCGAACATCCGCTACCGCATTGTCGAGAAGGCAAACGCGCGCGCGCAGCTGCTGGCGTTCGTGCGTGCCGAACACGCGGGCGAGGCGGGCATCGTCTACTGCATGTCGCGGCGCAAAGTGGAAGAGACCGCCGCCTGGCTGTCGGAGCAGGGCGTGCGCGCGCTTGCGTACCACGCCGGCATGCACGCGGACGCGCGCAGCGACCACCAGGCGCGGTTTCAGCGCGAAGAGGGCATCGTCATGGTGGCGACCATCGCGTTCGGCATGGGCATCGACAAGCCGGACGTTCGCTATGTCGCGCACCTCGATCTGCCAAAGAGCATCGAAGGCTATTATCAGGAAACCGGCCGCGCCGGCCGCGACGGACTTGCGGCTGACGCGTGGATGACCTACGGCCTGGGTGATGTGGTCAACCAGCGGCGCATGATCGATGCCTCGACCGCGGAGGCGAAATTCAAGCGCATTGCCGCGGCCAAGCTCGACGCCCTGCTCGGGCTGTGCGAATCGAGCAGCTGCCGCCGCGTGCGCCTGCTGGCCTACTTCGACGAAGTTTCGCCGGCCTGCGGCAACTGCGATGTCTGCCTGGCGCCGCCGCAGGTCTGGGACGGCACCGAGGCGGCGAAGAAGGCGCTGTCCTGTGTCTATCGCACCGGGCAGCGCTTCGGCGCAGTGCATCTGATCGACGTGCTGCTGGGCAAGGAGACCGAGCGCGTGCAGCAGTGGGGGCACGCGGCGCTTTCCACCTTTGCCATCGGCAAGGAACTGGACGAGAAGGTCTGGCGCACCGTGTTTCGCCAGTTGGTCGCCCAGGGCCTGATCGCCGTGGACCACGCAGGCCACGGCTCGCTCAAACTCACCGAGGCGAGCCGCGCGGTACTCACCGGCGCCCAGACGGTAGAGCTGCGTCAGGCGCAGGCGGGCAAGCCCAAGTCAGGCTCCAGGCGTTCGACGGCGACTGCGGCCGGACTCGACGCCGAAGCCGAACGGCTGTGGCGGCGCCTGCGCGCGTGGCGCGCGGATATCGCCAGGGAACACGGTGTGCCCGCCTATGTGGTGTTTCATGACGCGACCCTGGCCGAGCTCGCGCGTTCGCGTCCGCTTACCGAGACGGCGCTCGCCCAGATTTCGGGCGTCGGCACGCGCAAGCTCGAGCACTATGGCGCGGCGCTGCTCGAACTGCTCCGGGATTGATGCAGGCGGCGCGCTGAAAGCGTAGTTCGAACGACTGGCTAGAGCGCAAGCAGCGCGGCTACGCCGATCACCGTCAGCACCGTGCCCAGCGCCAGCCGCGGCGTGATGCGTTCCTGCCGCAGCAGCAGCAGGCTCAGGCCGAGCGTGAACAGCGGATAGGTCGCGACGATGGGCGAGACCAGCGCCACTTGTCCTTTGCCGAGCGCGGTATACATCAGAAACACGCTGCCGCCGTTGAGAAAACCGGTGGCAACGAACCAGGGCGCGGCGCGACGGTCGGTCGTTAGGCGTGGCCCGACCAGGCGCGCTGCAACGAGGATCACCACGGCGGAGACGGTGTAACCGATGAGGCCCGCGGCGTACGGACTAGCCCAGAGCGCAAGCCCGGCCTTGGTCAGAACCTGCGCCAGCGCGCGGATCGCCGCCGCGGCGAACGGCAGCGCGATGGCCCACAGCGGCCAGCTGCGCGGACGCGCATCGGCGCTCCAGCTCAGCACCAGCATGCCGAGCACGATTGTCGCGGTTCCGAGCGCATTGCCCATGGTCAATGTCTCGCCCAGGAACAGGACGGCGCCTGACAAGGCGAACATCGGCGTGGTGCAGGATACCGAACTGGTGACGGTCGGCCCCATGCGCTGATTGCCGCTATAGGTGAGCAGCGTCACCATCGCCGGAAAAAACAAACCGACCAGGACAAAAATGCCTGCGGCAGCGGGTTCGAACCCGCTGGTGTCGAGCATGAACGGCGCCAGGCACCAGAACACCAGCGTCGTCGAAGGCACGCCGATCGCGGCGCCGGCCAGCGGCGTGGCATAGCGCAGACCCTGGCGCGTGGTCACCATGGCTGCGCCCAGGCCCGCAGCGGCGGCCAGCGCCCAGGAAGCGGATTCGAACATGCCTGCTTGCATCACTGTGTTGATTCTAATGCGGATGGCGGTGATGCAGATCCGGCAGGTGCGGATGACTGTGCTCAAGCGACGCGTGCCGGTGTGCATGCGCATGCGGCTCCGGCCCCTCGTCGCCGCGATGTTCATGCTGATGATGCGCGTCGTGGGTATGCTGGTGCTGATGCGCCAGCGGTTCATGCACATGCGCGTGCCCGTGCTGTTCGCTCAACGCGAGCCAGGTTGCCGCGACCATCAGCAGGAACGCGGCGACGAAGCCGGCGCTCACCGGCTCGCCCAGCAATGCGATCGCCAGTGCAGCGCCGATGAACGGCGCCGTTGAAAAATGCGCAGCGGCGCGCGCGCTGCCGAGGTGGCGCAAAGCGACGATGTACAGCGTCAGGCTGATGCCATAGGCGAGCCATCCGAGCATCAGCGCGCCCGCCAGCGGCAGCGCGTTCGGAAAGTGTGCGCCCAGCGCCATGGCTGCAGCGGTGTTGACGCAGCCCGCGGCGAGGCCCTTGATCATGGCGATGTTCACCGCGTCGGCGGCGGCGATGCGTCGGGTGAGGTTGTTGTCCAACGCCCACAGCGCGCAGGCGGCGGCGACCGCCAGCGCGTGCAGCGACAGGCCGATTCCGGTTTGCGCATCGTAGCTGAGCAACAGGGCGGCGGCGAGCATCAGACAGGCGGCGAGCCAGATGCGCTTCCCGACTGCTTCCTTGAACACCAGCGCCGCAATCAGCGCGGTCAACAATCCCTCCAGATTGAGCAGCAGCGACACGCCGGAGGCGCTGGCGCCGGCGAGCCCCCACAGCAGCAGCACCGGTGCGGCGATACCGCCACACAGCACCGCGCCGGCGAGCCACGCAATGTCCTCCGCCCGCAACGGCGCGTCGGCAGGCGCGCGGCCGAAGCGCCGGGCAAGCTGCACCAGCGCGAGGCCGATGCCGCTGCCCAGGTAGAGCAGTCCGGCGAGCAGGCCGGGCGTGATGTCCGCCTGCAGCAGCTTCGCCAGCGGCGTGCTTGCACCGAACAGCGCAGCGGCGGCGAGCGCAAGCAGCGCGTAGCGTTGGGTGGCGAGATCGATCATGATCGTCGGCCGCGCATGCCGGGTCAGAAATTCGTGGTGAGCGTAAGCCGCAGGCTGCGCGGTTCGACCGGATGCAAATGCAGGTCGTTCACCGGGGCCGCCTCGCCGCGCAGCTGCGATGCGTAGTAATAGTCGATGTCGCTCGAGCGGCGGTTGAACAGGTTGAATGCATCCAGGGCCAGGCGCAGGTTCTTGTCGAACTTGTAGCCGACGCGCAGGTTGGTGAGAAGGGTGCTGCGCGACAGCACGCTGCCGTCTTCGATCAGCGGACGCGGGCCGAAGTAGCGCATCTGCACTGCGCCCGACCAGTGGCCGCGCTCGTTCAGCGTCACCCCCAATGCAGCGACGCGGTCGATCGATCCGGGAATGCGGCTGCCGGCTGGATCATCGTCTGTGAATCGCGCCCTGGAGAGCGACAGATCCGCGTCGATCAGCAGCCACGGACGCAGACGGTAGCGGTTCGACCATTCGATGCCCTGGCGCTGGCTCGGACGGCTGGCCTGGGTGCTGCCGGCGTCGCCGGCGAACACCAGCTCCGACGCCAGTGACAGCCGCCACAGCGCGAGCGAACTTTGCAGATCGGGCAGCCATTCGCTGCGCACGCCAAGCTCGGCCCCTTTGGAGCGCACCAGCGCCGGCGAGCGCGCCGCCGGGGCGAGGGTTTTCGGATCGAGCGTGATCACGGCGCCGCGCGCGTCGTTGCTGTGAAAGCCGTTGCCCAGGCTGAGGAAATACTCGGTCTTGTTCCACGGCCCGAAAATCAGGTTCAACTTGGGCGAGACGATACCGGCGGCCTTGCTGCCCGAATTCGCACCGAGATTGCTTGCCACGTCGAAATCGATGCGGTCTGCGCGCACGCCCGCCACGGTGCGAAACTTCTGCGCCCACTGCAGCGAATTCTCGAGGTAGGCGCCGCTGGCGGTGACGTGCACGCGGTCCTCGCGCGTGGTCGCCAGGCGCTGCTGCGCCGACGCGTCGTACAGTCCGACCCGATCGATAGTGTCGCGGCGCAGCTGCATCCCGAACTTGGTAATGCTTTGCCTGTCCCCCAGCTTCCCGTTCCAGAGCCAGTTGGGCGCAAGGCCCATCACCGTGCGGCTGTCGCCCTGCTCGAACTGGTCGCCGCTTACCGGGTTGTCCAGAAAGAAGGTGAAGTTCGAAAATAGCTGCAGCCGGGACCTGATTACATAGGTGCTCAGCTGAAACTGGCCGTCCGTTAACTGCCGCCGAAGGTCGTAGGACAGGCTAGTGCGTTCTGATTCGCCGCCGTCGGTCGGATCGATCGCGCCGTAGCGGGAGATCAGACCGCGCTCGAGCGCGCGCTGCGGAATCTGGTCGGTGGCATTCCATCTGCCGCGGTAATGCATGGCAGTGATGCTGTAGCCATCGTCCGCGCCGCCATGACTGTAGCGCAGTACCGCATTCAATTTGCGAAACGCGTTCGGATTGACCCACGGGCCGTCGTTGCCGACCAGTTCCAGCGCATAGAGAAAATTACCGTCGGCGGACGCCGGCGAGCCTGCGAGGAGCGCGCGGCGGTAGCCGAAACCGCCCAGCGTGACGCTCGCAAGGTTCTGCGGCATGCGGCCGTAGTAATGGAAATGCGCGGCGCCGGCGGAGGAGAAATCGCCTTCCTCGGCGAAGTACGGACCTTTGCGGTAATCGATGCGGTCGACGAGTTCCGGAATCATGAAATTGAGATCCGAATAGCCCTGGCCGTGCGCGTGGGTGGCGAGGTTGACCGGCATGCCCGCCACGGTGGTGTAGAAGTCGGTGCCGTGGTCGAGGTTGAAACCGCGCAGGAAAAACTGGTTCGCCTTGCCGTCGCCGCTATGCTGGGTGACGATCACGCCGGGGACGAATTCCAGCACCTCGCCCGGTCGCAGCAGCGGTCTGGCCTCGATCAGCTTCGGCGTGATGTAGCCCTCGCTCGCCGTGTCGGAGGTGCCGACGCCGTTGCCGTAGTGCCCGGTGACCTCGACCACCGGGATCGCATCCTCGCGCTCGGCGTGTACGCCGTCGGCCAGAGCCGGCGCGCCGGCGGCCAGGCCGAGCGACAACAGGCAGAGTAGCGATTGTCTTCGAAATGGCATCATGTGCGGGTACGTCGGGTGTTGGGTGTTTCGCGGCCAGAGTTCACGCCGAAATCAGTTTCAGGTTGAACGCGCGTTCCAGCAGCCAGACCATGGCGACGAGGACGATCGCCGTGGATCCGCCCAGCAGCACCACGCGCCGGTAAAACCAGCTGCGCCGCAGGAAGTAGGCAAGCGGCAGGAACGCCGAGACGATGGCGAGCTGACCCGCTTCCACGCCGACGTTGAAGCCGACCAGCGCCAGCACCAGGGCGTTGCGCGGCAGGCCCAGTTCGGCCAGCACGCTGGCAAAGCCGAAGCCGTGGATCAATCCGAACGCGAACGCCACCACCCAGCGCCTGCCGCCGACCACCGGAATGAGGTTGTTCAGCGCGGCCAGTACCACCGATGCCGCGATGGCCGATTCCACCAGCCGCGTCGGCAGCGTGATCACACCCAGCGCCGCCAGCGACAGCGTGATCGAATGCGCCACGGTAAAGGAGGTGACTATTTTGAACACATCCCAGAACGCATCGCCGAAACGCGTCACCGGCAGCCAGTGCCGGTGCTCCCGCAGCAGCACCGCCGGCAGCAGCAGGGACAGCAGGAACAGGATGTGATCGTAGCCGATCCAGATATGCCACACGCCTTCGCGGGCATAGCTCACGAACTGCCTGAGCGCCGACATCTCGCCCAGCACGAAACGCTGTTTCGGCTGCTCCGG
>QYQC01000224.1 GCA_007280315.1 Betaproteobacteria bacterium
CCGGAGAGTATGGTATCGCGTTGCGTGCCGAAGAGGGAACTCGTATCCATGATCGGCAGCGTGTTCGCAGGCACATACAAGATCATCGACGCGATGAGGAAAGCCCAGGTGCGCGCGAGGCTTGCGGGTTTGCGCGCGTGGAGCGCCGCGCGGCAGCGCGGGCAGTGCGCATCGCTGCCCGGCGGCGGCGCGCGGCTCACCAGCCGGCACACCTCGCACGCGAGCAGGCCGAGCCGTGCCGTCGTCGGCGCCGCGCTCACCGGATCGCCTCCAGCCGCGCCCACGCCGCTTCGGCGTCGAACGCGGCCGCAGCCGCCGCGATCAGCGCCATCAGCGCGCCGAAGGAATAGAGCGCCACACCGGGCTCCACCGTCGCGATGGTCGCGAGCTTCACCAGCGACACCAGTACGCCGAGAACGAACACCTCCACCATGCCCCAGGGTTTGACGCTTTCGATGAAATGCAGCATCGGCACCGCTCCCCACGCGCGCGCACCGCGCCGCAGCGCCGTGAGCACCCAGATGAGGCCGAACAGTTCGGCCGCCGGCACCAGCATGGTGGTCACGAATACCAGCACCGCCACCGCACGCGCTTCATCGTCCCACAGCGATCGCACCGCGTCCAGCAGCGTAGTACTGCTGCGCGTGCCCCGCACTTCCAGGCCGAGCAGCGGGAACAGGTTGGCCGCGACGAAAAGAATGCTTGCCGCCAGCGCCAGCGCCAGCGCCAACTCGTTTGCATCCGGCCGCGCGCTCCGGAACAGGTGCGCGCCGCAGCGCGTGCAACGCGCCTCGCCACCAGCGGGCAGCCGCGCCTGTCGATGCAGCAAATCGCATTCGAGACACGCAACCAGAGCGGGAGCGGACATGCTGGGGCCTCCCAAGAATGTCATTCTGAGTCCACGCGCCGGGCGGCGCATGGCACGACCACATAGTAGCAAAATCGTTCCGGCGGCGGGTGTCAGTTCGCGGCTTCTGCCGCAACGCGGTGGTCGATCTCCACACCCGGATAGAGTTGTCGCAGCACCTCACCGAGTGTTGCAGCCAGCGCTTCGCGCAGCGCGGATTCGATCGCATCGGAGGTATCGGCGTCGCCGCGCAGCGACCAGACGTGCCGGTACAGCTCCTGCTGCTGCGCCAGCGCCGCCGCAACAGTGTCCTGCCAGTGCGCCGGGTATTCCGACGCGACCCAGTCGCCGCGGCCGCGGCCGTAATGTGCAATGGCGAGATAACCCAGCAACGCGGAAACCACGAGGCCGTCCAGGACCGCGTCGTTCCAGGTAAGCAGGGTGTGTTCGGCGCCGCGCGCGAGGTTATAGCCACGCGCGAGGCCGGCGGCGCCGAGCGCACCGAGCACGCCGCCGACGAGCAGGCCCGCGCCGAACGTCAGGCCGCCGCTGGCAAGATCGGCTTTCAGACCGGCGAGCGCACCGGTGAGCACACCGCCAAACGCGGCAGCCTTGCCCTCGCTCAGGCGCTCGCGCACCGCGTAGTGCTCGGCAAGCCTGGTCAGAATCTCGGCGCTCGCACGTCCGCCCAGACGGTGCAGCGCTATCAGTTGATCGGTACTGGTTCGGATCCCGCGGTCGAGCCGCTCGGCGAGCGCGCGCATCGCGCGCTGCCGCGGGCTGTCCTCGGCTTCGCGCCGCACGCCGAGCGCGGCGCCGAGCGTGCGCAGGCTGTCGGCCCAGCCGCCTTCGGCCACTGTTTCGCGGTCGAGCGCGGCAGCGGCGAGTCGTTGCGCCAGCAGCTCGAGCGCGGCGGCGAAGGTCTCCCGCCGCCTTTGCTGCCAAAGTGCGCTGAGGCGCGCGAACGCATCGCGTTTGTCCGCATGGATGACTGCGGCGAGCTCGCCGAACAGCGTTGCTTCCTGGACCCAGCAGCGGGCGAACGCGTCGAGCGCGAGCACTGCGCGCACGCAAAGCTCGCCTGCGAGGTGGGCGCGCCAGCGCTGCACGTCGGCTTGCTCTTCGGCCGCCGGGCGCGGCCGGCCGAGCTGATTGAGCAGCACCACCACGGGCTTGCCGATCCAGCCGAGCACGCGCATTTCCGGGCCGACGTAGCCCGCGTCCTGGGGCGGCTCAGACGCATTGACGAGGTAAAGGACGACGTCGGCGCGTTCGCGCACATTGCGCAGCGCCTGCTGGCTCGACCAGAACGGGCGATCGCGATAGCGGTCCCAAACCTGCGACAGGAACCAGCCGAGCGGGTTGTCCGACTGCGCCAGGCGCTTTGCCAGCCGCGCGCTGTCACCGAAACCCGGCGTGTCCCACAACACCAGGCGATCGCCGCCGGCCGTCGCCACAAGTTCGAATACGTCAGCGGCCTCGGTTACGTGCGCTTCATCGCGCACTTCGCCCACTTCACGCCCGAGCAGCGTGCGCGCCAGCGTCGTCTTGCCGACATTGGTATGCGATACCAGGCTCAGCTCTATGGTCTGCGGCATCGATTCAATCCTTGCCCGCGCGAACCAGCGCCTGGTCGATCGCCGCGCGCAACGCGCGCTCTGCGTCAATGCCGCCGCGCTCCAGATTCACGAACACAGCTTCGCGCCCGATGGCGCCGAGCGCGCGCTGCCACGCGGCGCGGCGCTGGTCGCGCCGTAAACATCCGCCGGCCTCATCGAAGCGCGGCGCGAATGTCGATTCGTCCACCAGCAGCGCGAGCGGCGTCGAGCGCGGCAGTCGCGCCGCGAGCGCCTCGACGAATACGCCGTGATTCTCCATTTCGGGCGTGGCCGTCAGGGAGAACAGCGCGGCCACGAGGGCGAGCGGCGCGTCCGGGATCAATCCTGGATCGAGCGCGTCTTCGTCGCCGAACGCCAGCGCGGGCGTCACGCTGATCCCGGCGCCCGCGCCGAACACGCGCGCGAGCAGCGCGTTCAGGCCCAGCGCCGCCAGCGGGCCCGGCGTATAGCTGTAGGGGACGACCCGGATAGTGGCAGCCCGGCCCTGCTGAGCGCGCACGATTGCCTGGAAATAGCCGTCGTCAAAACCGAGCGGAAACCGGTTTTCGAGCCGGCGCTCGGTGAGAAACTGGGCCAATGCCAGCAGCGTGCGCGGCAGCAGCACGAAACAGGCGACTGTTATCGCGTACAGGTGTATCCAGCGCGCCGCGTTCTCTCCGGGCGACACGCCGGCGCGGATCGCCGCCAGCGCGGATTCGTCCGGCAGCGCGATGCCGGTGAGCGCGGCAGCAGGCCCGAGCACGATGGCCAGGATCGCGTGCACGGCGGACGCATCAATAAAAGTGCTCTCCCACCCGGCGCGGTATTCGAACGCCAGACCGCGCACGTACATGCCGAGCAATGCGCCGAGCGCGAACGTCGCAGCGGCCGCGTGCAGCGCCCTGGCGATACGCGCTGCGACAAGCGCGGCGCTGGCGAACACCCAGTCGCGGGCGAAGCCCGCAAGCGGCGGTGCGAGGCGTTCGATCCATGCGGCGGAAGCGACTGCGTGCGCGGCGCGCGCAACCTGCCGCGCGAGCGGACCCAGGCGGCGCGAACCGGCACCGGTAACGCCGATGGCCGCGCGCGCGGCTATCGCCATATATACCAGCAGATTCCACGCGAGCACCGCAAGCAGCGGCGGCGCCAGCACGTTGATCTGCCGCGCCGTTCCGATCGCGTCGGTGGCAACCCCGGCGACTAACGCCGCCAACACAAGCCCCCAGCCGATCCAGGGCCGCCAGGTCAGAGCGCGCAATGCGGACCCGGCGTGGCGGTCGCGCGCGCACAGTCGGGCGGCAGCCAGACGCGCTCTGGTCGCGATGAAACGATCTGCGCCCGCCTGTTCTCCCTCTGCCTGCAGCGCCGCCTGTGTCGCCCAGGCGCGGTCCGCGTCGGTCCAGCGACCGTCGATCTGCGCCGGCGGCGCCGTTTCATAGGCGCGCACCAGCAGGGCGCTGCGGGCATCTGCTTCGTTCATGCGAACGGTCGAAGTGAGTGATTCAGTGAATCGGCTGTCGGTGAGAGGGAGTATACGACTTTGCGACTTTGCGACTTTGAAAAAAGCGGGCGACACATGTTTTCGGGTCGCCGCGACTAGCGGTCAGATGTGGTGCCGCAAGACGGTACCGATCGCGGATTCGCGCTGGTTTGAATCTGGTTTGAATTTGCAGGATTGGAGGCGCTCGGCTATAATCAGAACAGCCTTTTGCATTTGTTTCAGTTGTCGCTGACACGTCCTCAGCGGCAGGCCGCAACCAGCGGCTCTCTCGAAGGCAACCTCATGTCCACGGCGCATCTCACGCTTTCAAGGTGCGCGACGGCATTTCCGCTTCAAATCCGCATCATCATCCTCTGGAGTCCAGCGCCATGAAATCATTCAACCGCATTTTTACCGTGTTACTTGCACTTGTTGTCACTGTCACCGCCGCGGGCTGCGCCTCCAACTCGACCAAGGAGAGTACGGGGGAATACATCGATGATGCGGTTATCACCACCAAGGTTAAGGCGGCGATACTTGACCAACCGACGCTAAAGGTGTCGGAGATCAAAGTCGAAACCTTCAAAGGCGTGGTCCAGCTTAGCGGATTCGTCAGTGATGACGCCGCCATGACCAAGGCAGTCGGCGTCGCGCGCGGCGTTGCCGGCGTGAAATCGGTGAAAAACGACATGCGGCGCAAATAGAAGCACTCCGGCGCATTCGTGCGCCTAACGCGCACCGAGGAATAAATCATGCAGCTCGCAGTCATTGCTGCGATCGTCATCGCGATCGCGGGTGTGGCGTTTGCCATGCAGAACAGCGTCCCGGCCACTGTGGTGTTCCTGATCTGGCGCTTCGACGGATCGCTGGGTGTAATCCTGCTGTTGGCACTCGCCCTCGGCGCCCTTATCGTCGCCCTGGTGTCGACGCCGGCGACGCTTCGCGCCAATTGGGTCATGGGCCGACAGCGCAAGGAAATTGACGGCCTGAAATCGGCCAACGCAGAGTTACGGGCCGGCCGCTCCGCAGGATTCAGCGCGGCCGCATCCCAGACAGGGGCGAGCGGGCGCGAGCCGGAACCGAAAGATTGATTTTCAGCAGACTCAGACCTAAGCAGCGCCGGACGGCGCGCGTCCTTGGCGCGCTGACCGCAGTGTTGTCGCTTCTGCTTTCGCCGCTGGCGGCCGGCGCGCAGGCATTCAACTACGCAGTGGAGCTCGAGGTTCCCGACGCCTACCGCGAGCTGCTGCAGCAGCATCTGGAAATTTACACCTCGCGCGAAAATCCGCGCATGAACGCAGACCAGCTGCGGCTGCTCGTCGGCAGGACGCCGGACGGCATACGCGAACTGCTCGCGACCGAAGGCTATTATTCGCCAGCGATCGAGTCCTCTCTCGAGGAACGGCAGGGTGCATGGGTCGCGCGCTTGATCGTCGATCCGGGGAAAGTGTCGCGCGTTGCCGCGGTCGAGCTCGAACTCGTCGGCGTCATCGCGGCAAACGAGCATGGCGCAAGGCTCGCGACCATGCGCGAGCGCTGGCCCCTGCCCGAGGGCATGGTGTTTCGCCAGGCAAAATGGGAGGAAGCCAAGCGCAGCGTGCTGCAGCTGCTGCTCACCGAGCAATACCCGGCGGCGAGAATCGCATCCAGCCAGGCGACGGTAGACCCAAACACGCAGAAGGTGACGCTGCAGGTCGCGCTGGACAGCGGACCGGCATTCAGCTTCGGCGAGCTGGAGGTGAGCGGGCTCGAGCGCTATCCGCGCAGCATCGTCGAGCGTCTCAATGTAATCGAACCGGGCTCGGCCTATTCGCAGGCAAAGCTGTTGCAACTGCAGTCGCGCCTGCAGGACAGCCGCTATTTCACCGGCGCTACGGTGAGCACGGACGCCGACCCCGAGCGGCCGGAGCGCGTTCCGGTGAAAGTACAGGTGGTGGAGGCGCAGTCGCGCAAACTGGGCTTTGGCGCAGGCGCGAGCACCAACACCGGCGCGCGCGGCCAGGTCGAGTACCAGGATCTCAATTTCCTCGACCGCGCCTGGCG
>QYQC01000001.1 GCA_007280315.1 Betaproteobacteria bacterium
AGATGTGTATAGAGGACAGGTTCAGCTGCGTCGCATCCCACGACCACAGCGTGGTGAGATTGACCGGCGTTACACCCGGCGAAGGCGGTGTAATGCTCAATGCGCTGTTGAACTGGCTGGGGGTCTTGCCGTCGCCGATGGCGATCAGGTTCCATCCCGAAGCCATCAGCTGGAACGAGGCGGAGGACACCGCCGCGCCTGCCGGCAGTGGCGCAGTGAAGGCCGCGGCTGCGTTCACCCAGAAACCCTCGCCGCCGGAGATGGAAGTGAGGAAATCATAGCCCTTGCCGGCGGCGTAGGCCGCGCCGCCGTCGGCGAGCGACGGCGCGTAGAACGCCCACTGGCTGGTGGAGGACACCCACTTCCATACCGTCGTGACTTTCGTCTTGTCGCCAAATACCGCCGCCACGTCGATCGCGCCGCTGGAACTGTTGCCCATGAGATTCCAACCCGATACGAAGCTCATCGACGCTGTCGTGCCGCCGGTGGTTCCACCGGTGTTGCCGCCGGTGTTGCCGCCGCCTCCGGCGCACTGGAAGCAGAAGGTTTCCGCGCGGGTGGCACCATGACCGATCTGGTTCGTCTGATTGAAATCGAATGCACCGACCCAGTATCTGTAAAGCGTACCCGGAATCAGCGACGGTCCGGCGTATCCCGCGGAACCGGTGTTCAGGTTGTTCAACGACCAGATGATGCCGCCCGACGCCGCCGGAGCGACATTGATGCCATAGGTGAAATTGCCGGTCGGCGGCGTCCAGCTGAATACCGGGTTGGTGGTCACATTCTGGCCGCCCGCAGGCTGCAGATTGGTCGGAAAGTCGGTGCTGAATTTGTCGATCTGGAAGGTCACGGTCGAAGCCGCGCCGTTCTTCGGTGTGAACGTCCCGGTGTAGACATTGGCGAGACTGGGCTGCACCGTACCGAAATTCAAATCCGCGTGCCAGGAAAAGTCGGCCGGCCAGTAGGTGGCGTTGACCGACTTCCCTGCGCCAGATATCGACACGGAGGCAAGCAACTGCTGCGCATCGTTAGCGCCGTAGCTGACGGCGTAATACGTCTGGCCACCGTCCTGTGTGACACCGGCGAATTTCCAGTCGCTGTATGTGCCGCTGCACTGCTGGTAGCAGAATGGAATCGCGACTTGCGCGGCGTGCATCACCCCACCTATAGTCTCGACAGCGCCCAGGTAGAACTTGTATTTCGTACCCGGAATCAGTGTCGGACCGTTATAGATGATGGGCGCACTCTGCAAGTTGTACACGCCGTTCCAGACCTGGGTCTGCTGTCCGTTCGCGCCCACGCTCCACAGATTGCCCTGATAGACGATGCCGGTCCCGCTCGCATTGGTCCATGTGATATTCGGCAGTGTGCTGGTGGTGACTATGCTGTTAGGCGCCAATGAAATATTGGTCGGAAACGCGTTCGACCATTTCTGCACGGTGTAGGAGTTGATCTGGGAACTACCGTCCGCGCGCGTGATGTTCGCCGAATACACGGCCGGCGTCGTGGGCGGGATATTGCCCAGATTGATATTGGCCTGGCACTGAGTAGTGTTGCAGCTGGCGACGACAGGTGTCGTCACACCCGGACCGCTCAACGTGAATCCGGTTACCTGAGACAGGCTACCTTGCCCGAGCGGGATCCATACAGTCACGTTGTACCAGTTCTGTCCGTTGTCCTGCGCAACGCCGGACCATACGCCCTCGCTGAGCGCGCCGGTGGTGCCGCTCTTGACGCCGTACACGCCGCCGCCAAAAGTCGCCACGCCTTCCAGCACGCCGTTGACGATGCCGAACGAAGAAATCAGATTGTTGGTCAGTCCACTGGTATTCTGCGTCCAAGTCGCAGCATCGTCGGTGCTCTGCCATGCGCCGCCGTTGGGGCTCGGTTCCCAGATACCGGCATAGAGTGTCATCGCCGATCCGTTTCGCGCCACCCGGATCTCGTGCACATTCCGCCCGGCAAGTGATTGGGTCCAGGTTGCGCCGCCGTCGGTGCTCTTCCACACACCGCTGCCGGGATAGCCAATACCCAGCGCGTTGGTCTGATACACCGCTGCGTAGATGGTCCCCGTGGTGCCGTCGATCGCGATGTGGTCCGCCGGCAACGCATACGGCGGTGTCGTCGTGCTCATCGGCGGGAACGCGAGTTTGCTCCAGTTCGCGCCGTTGTCTGTGCTCTTGAACAGGCCGGCATCGGTCGAAAGCAGGACCATGGACGGGGTCACTGCCATGTGACGAACGCCCATCGCGGCCCCGGTCAAAGTGCTGCCGTTCTTCGCCACCCAGCTGGCACCAGCGTCGGCGGAGTAATAGACGCCCCGGTCCTGCAAGCCCAGCCACAGGCCGTTTATGCTGTTGGGATCGCCGCGCAGCTGACCGCCCTGCCCAACCATGCTGGGCAGTCCGTTGTTCATCGCCACCCACACTTTGCTGGTTTCATTCAGCTTGAATACACCGAGGTGCGAGGTAGTGGCAAAAATACCCGCAGGGCTGACGCTTACATGTCCGCCAGAGCCCATATTGCCGAGGTTGGGACTACCGACTTTGACCCAGCTGCAATTGCCGTTATTCGTCGCGCTAAGTGCGCCGGCGCAGACATACACGCCGTCAGCGCCCGCCGCGTACACGTCACCGCTGGTGTTCCTTTGATCCGCCTGAACATTGATGGAATAACCATCAGGCAGGCCGGCGCTCATCTTGCTCCAGGTGGCGCCGCTGTCATTGCTGCGATACATCCCAGCCAGCGTGTTGGCAATGAAGGACGGCGAATTCGTTACCGAATTGTTGCGCCCCATATTGCGTACCGCCGGCAGCGCCGCGTTGCTCACGAACTGCGTCCAGGTCACGCCGCGATCGCTGCTGCGCCACACCCCCTCGCCATCGATTCCAGCGTAAAAATTCTTGTCGAAATCGGTGCTTACTCCCGCGATCGGAGGTTTTGCCAGCACACTTGTCCAGTTCGCGCCCTGGTCGGTTGACCGGAACAGGCCCCCGCCCTCGACCGATACGACCAAAGTCACGCCGTTGGTCCCATCGTAAGTAGATGCCACGTTGTAGGCATTCGGACCGTTCGGACCGGAAATCACGTTGCTGCCGGTACCGTTGGAAAGCGTCCAGGTCACACCAAGGTCGGTCGACTTGTATACGCCGTCACTGGTAGCGGCAAAGCGCAGATTGATGGCCGTGTTGGTGCTCGGTGCAACGGTACTGATGCTGTTCACAGTAACGTCCGGTGAGACGATACCGCTGGTTGCACTCCAACTCGCGCCGCCGTCAGCAGAACGGTAGATGCCGCTATTCGCGCGACAGCCGGTCCCGGCGAGCACTATGTCGGTCGCACTGGAACTGCCGGTTACAAGGTTAAGCGCACGAACGTAGGTACAACCGAGGCCGGTGTTCACCTGCCCCCAGTTGGCGCCCGCATCCTCGGTCTTGTACACGCCACCCGCCAGAGTGCCAACATAGCTGCGGTAGGGCGTGACCACGTTATTGCCGACGCTGGCTACGACCATCGTGTACACGCGCCGATGGTTTAGTTGGTTTGGCGCCGTGCCGTTATTCGGCACCCAGGTATTGCCACCGTCGGAAGACTTGAATACTCCGGCGCCGTAGATCGCCGCCCAGTAATCTCCGCTGCCGCTGCTGGGCACGACGGAACTGCGCACGATGCCGCCCTGCGCGGGGCCTCCGGTCGGTTCCCACATCTGCGCCTGCACCAATGGCGCCGCGGTAAGTGCGGCGCAGACAAGCGAAGAACTCAGAAAGCTTAAGCGTGTGCGATTGAATATTAGACACATCATGACGTTTCTCCTTATCTTTGCCTGCTAAAAGAATGCAAATATCGACGTGGATGCAGCCAACGTCTTTGCACCTCAGGATCGTTAAATTATAGCAAAATATGTCCGATTTGCAACGTGAAATACTACCGATTTGGATGATATTTCCTGTTCCGGCGTCGCACCCGCCCGGGGCGCGGTATGCGTCGAAGCGATGAAACGTGACATCGCCGAACCCATGTGATGCCGTATTTAGGGGACGGTACGTTTCAGCATGCAACAATGCAATCGGGCCAAAAACGGGCCCGATTGGTCGATACCTATGCAGCTACGCGACTAGGGCTTGTTGACCCAGAATCCGGTGGATGCGCCCAGCGAATTGGTGCCGAAGTTCAGATACGACTTCGACGTGATGTAGGCGGCCAAACCACCGTTCGCTTCCAGGCTCGGCGCATAGAAATACCAGTTCAGCTGCGTCGCATCCCACGCCCACAGCGTGGTCAGGTTCGTGGGCGTCACTCCGGGCGAAGGCGGTGTACTGCTCAACGCGCTGTTGAACTGGCTGGGCGTCTTGCCGTCGCCGATCGAAATCAGGTTCCAGCCCGACGCCATCAGCTGGAACGAGGCCGAAGTAACCGCCGTCCCCGCGGGCAGCGGCGCCGTAAACACGGCACCTGCGTTCACCCAGAATCCCTCGCCACCCGAGATTGAAGTGAGGAAATCGTAACCTTTGCTGGCCGCATAGGCGGCACCGCCATCGCTGAGCGAAGGCGCGTAGAACGCCCACTTGGCAGTCGCGGCCACCCACTTCCACACCGTGGTGACTTTGGTCCTGTCGCCGAATACCGTCGCCACGTCGATCGCGCCGCTGGAGCTGTTGCCCATCAGATTCCAGCCCGAAACCAGATTCAACGCGACAGTAGTCGTGGTGGTCGTGCCAGTCGTGGTGGTAGTCGTACCCGTAGTCGTATTGGTTGTGCCCGATCCACACTGGTAGCAGAAGGGTATCCAGGTTTGCGCCGCATGCATGACGTTGGTTCCTGTGCCCTCGATCGTGGTGATTCCCATCTGGTAGCCGACATTCGGCATCAGCGGGGGACCGGAATAGCTTGCCTGCGGCGTCTGCGTGTAGTTGAAGAACCACAACTGCGAACTGAAATCGGCGGAAAAGACATTGCCCTGATAGGTGAATCCCGACGACGGCGGCGTTCCCGTGGGCGCCGACCAGGTGACCACCGGCGCGGAAGTGACGTTCTGGTTCGGTTGCAGGGAGACATTGGTCACGTAATAGTCCGCCGGACTGAAACGGTCGATGGTAACGGTCTTGCTGTTGACGCTGTTGTCATTGAAAGTAACCGTCGACGTGCAGTTGAAAGGGGTCGCCGGAGGCGTGCTGCCAAAGCTGGCCCCTGAGCCCCACTCGTTGCCCGCGCTGGAACTGCTGTTGAACGTGTACGGGTTGCTGGACAGCGCACCGGGGCACGTAAGTACGGCCGACTTCAACTGGTCGTTGGGTTGGCGCGGAAAGCGCACGCCGACACTGAAGTTCTCGCCGCCGCCGGGAAGGTTCTTGTTGCGGCTGATGAACACCTGGTCGTAGTTCACACCAACCGCGGTAGTCGGCGGATTGAAGGAAAACACTCCCTCGCCGCGCGTGAGCACGCCTTTCATCACGCCGCCGATTATGCCGAAGTTGGAAATGTAATTGTCGGTCAGTCCGGCGTTTATCGGCGCCCAGGTCGCCGCGTCGTCCGTGCTCTGCATGACGCCCCCACCCACCGCGTCCCACACGCCTGCATAAAGGGTTGCGCCGGACGAAGTGCGGGCCACGCTGACCTCGTGCGCCTGCTTTCCAGCCAGCGACTGCGTCCAGGTGTTTCCGAGATCGGTGCTCTTCCAAACTCCACTACCTGGATAGGTTACGCCAGCGGAACTGGTCTGAAACACCGTCGCATAGATGTTGGCATTGCCACTGTCGACTCGCACATGATTGATTGGCAATTCGACGTTGGCCGGGCTTTTTGCCGCAAACGCGAGCCGGGTCCAATTCGTCCCGCCGTTGGTGCTCTTGTACAGACCGTCATTGGTGGCGATGAGCGCGTACGCCGGCGTCACGGCCATATGCCGAATCTGCAAGGCCTTGCCGCTGAGGCCGGTGTTTCTTGCCGACCAGGTCTCGCCGCCGTCGGCCGAATAATATATTCCGCCTAAGTTCAGTCCGAGGTACAAGCCATTCGCGTTGTTCGGATCGCTGCGCAGCTGGCTTCCCTGCCGAATCATGTTCGGCAGACCCGCGTTCTTCGCTACCCAGTTGGTGCCGTCATACTTGAATACGCCCAGATGGGAGGTGATAGCGTAAGGCACGTTTGCGGGCGTGACCAGGACATGCCCGCCACCAAAAAAAATGCCTAGGTTGTAGCCGCCGAGGCGCTGCATCGGGCCTGTGTTCGGCGGGTCCTTGAACACGCCTTCGGCAGCGGCGAGATAGAACTGGTTGCTGCTGTCGGATGCCGCGTTGATGGTGTAGCCGCCGGGCAGTCCCGAACTCGTCTTGGTCCAGGTCGCGCCGCCATTGGTGCTTTGATAGATGCCGGCAAAGGTTTGCGCATAGAAGATCGGCGAACCTGTGACCGTCGTATTGCGGCTGATGGCGCGCCCGCCGGGAAGCGCCGCGCCGGTGGCGAACATCGTCCAGCTTGTTCCGCGGTCTGCGCTGATGAAGACGCCCTTGCCGTCGACGGGATAGTACAAATTGCCGTTCGCATTTCCGTCGGTACCGACACCTGCAGTCGGAATCTCGCTGAACACCGGCGCGGTTCCCCAGCTGGCACCGTTGTCGGTCGATTTCCACACACCGGTGTTCGCCTCGGCTGCGAATATCGCCAAGCCACCGGTGGAACTGTAAAGCGAGGTTACGTTGTTGATATTCGCTCCGTTCGGGCTGGTGATGGCGCCGTTCGAAAGCGTCCAGGTAAGGCCGTTGTCGGTGGATTTATAGACACCGTCGTAGGTCGCGGCGAGCAGAAAGTCGACCCCGCTGGTCGGATTGATACGGCTAACGCTCTGCACCAGCACATCGGGCGCCATGCCCGTCGTCGCAGTCCAGTTCGCACCGCCGTCGGTGGAAAGATAGACACCGCTATTGGCGCCGCATTCAGTGCTCGCCAAGAGCCGGTCAGTGCTCGCCGACGAGCCTATGCCGTTGCTAGTACCGACGCCGACAAACTGAACGCTGCGCACGTAGACGCAGCCCAGCCCGTTATTGACTGCAGTCCAGTTCGTGCCACCGTCAATCGTCTTGAACACGCCGCCGCCACGCGTGGCCGCATAACCACGATACGGACTGACGCCCGAATTGAGCGCAAAGCCATACACTCGCTTGTCGGTCAGACCATTGTTCATGGGCACCCAGGTGCTGCTGCCGGACGCCTGCTTGAACATGCCGCCGAAATAGACAGCCGCCCAGGAATCACCGGTGGCAGTCGTACTGCCGAGCAAAGGGATAAATATCTGGCGCATCGCGCCTCCCTGAAACTCTCCTGCTTCCTTGGTCCAGCTCTGCGCCTGCGCAAGTGGCGCGGCGAGTAGCGCCGCACATACCAGGAGAAAACGCTTCAGCCCAGATCGGGCGCTGCAATGCGTGAAAGAATTCATGGTATCCCTCATCAATTGTTCTGATTGTGCCAGCGAGCACCTCTGATACCGGCCGAGTTGGATTTCGGCAGGTGCGCGATTATACGAGAAAGTAAATGATTTTCAATGTGAATAAATACCACTTTCGGCGATATGTTCGGCGCTGCCGGAACGCGGTTTTCTTCACTTAAATCGGGCGTTGGCCTGAGGCGCCAAAGCGGCTATCGAGCGCCAATCGCAAAGCGCCGGTCGGTCTGATTACGCCAACAGCAACAACGCGTCCGGCGCGCCAAAAAAGCAATCGGGCCCAGTGGGCCCGATTGCGCTTCCGCTAGCGCGGATTCTGACGACTAAGGTCTGTTCACCCAGAAACCAGTGGTTGGGCCCAATGTATTGGTGCCGAAGTTCAAATACGACTTCGAGGTGATATAGGCGGCAAGGCCGTTGTTAGCTTCCAGACTCGGCGCGTAGAAATACCAGTTCAGCAGCGTCGCATCCCATGCCCACAACGTAGTCAGATTGATCGGTATCACGCCGGGCGACGGCGGCGTGATGCTCAATGCCGTATTGAACTGGCTGGGCGTCTTGCTGTCGCCGATCGCAATCAGGCTCCATCCAGACGGCATCAAACCGAACGAGCCCGAAACGGTAGCCGCGCCCGTCAAGGGCACCGAGATCGCTGCCTTGCCGTTCACCCAGAAGCCCTCGCCGGGCGCAATCGTGGTGAGGAAATCGTAACCCTTTCCCGCCGCATAAGCCGCGCCGCCGTCGGTGAGCGAAGGCGTGTAGAACGCCCATTTACTGGTTGAGGGTACCCACTTCCATACGGTATTAACCTTGCTCGTATCGCCAAACGCCGAGGCCACGGTCAGCGGCGTACCCATGCCATTTCCGACCAGATTCCATCCGGCGACTATACCCACCGTCGCGCTCGGCGCAGGCGGCGTGAATCGAAGCACCCCGTCGCCATAGGTAAATACGGCTTTCAATACACTGCCCGGCGTGCCGAAGTTCGCAATGAAATTGCTGGTGAGTCCACTGTTGATCGCGGACCAGGTTGCGCCCTCGTCCGTGCTCTGCATCGCGCCACCACCGACTACGTCCCACAGCCCTGCGTACAGTGTCACGCCGGATGCCGTGCGCGCCACCGCGACTTCGTGCGCCTGTTTGCCGGCGAGTGATTGTGTCCAGGTGCTGCCGCCGTCCGTGCTCTTCCAGATACCGCTGCCGGAATAGGTAACTCCGGCAGGATCGGTCTGGTACACCGCGGCGTAGATGTTGCCGTTGCCCGAATCGATGCGCAGATGATCTATATTCAGCTCAACATTGCCGGGACTCTTCGCCGGGAACGCAACCCGCGCCCAGTTCACACCGCTGTTGGTGCTCTTGTAAAGTCCGTCATTGGTCGCCATGAAAAACACCGACGGCGTCGGCGCCATGCTGCGTATATGCAGCGCGTCACCCGTAAGCCCGGTATTTCTTGCGGCCCAGGTGTCGCCGCCATCGGCCGAGTAGTAGACGCCGTCGCGGTTGAACCCGACAAACAGGCCGTTCGCGCTGTTCGGGTCGCTGCGCAGCTGGCTCCCATTCCGTGCCAGATTGGGCAGGCCGGCATTTTTTGCCACCCAGTTTGTCCCGTCGAATCTGAACACACCGAGGCTGGAGGTGATTGCATACGGTACATCAGCGGGCGTGACGATGACATGCCCGCCATTGCCCATGAAGCCAATATTGTAGCCGCCGAGTCGCTGGAAAGTGCCGCCGCCCGGCGCTTTGAATACGCCTTCCGCCGCTGCGAGGTACGCATTGCTGCTGCTATCGGTGTTCGCGTTGATGGTGTAACCGCCGGGCAAGCCGACGCTCATTTTGTTCCAGGTGACGCCGTCGGTACTCTGGTAGACGCCGGCGTAGGTTTGCGCGTAGTAAAGCGGCGAGCCGTTTGTGGCAGTGTAGCGCTGCACGCTGCGCGCTCCGGGCAGCACCGCATTGCTGGCGAACATGGTCCATGTGGTGCCGCGATCGGCGCTGATATAGACGCCTTCGCCGTCGACGGGGAAGTACAGATTGGTGCCGTCCGAGCCCACTCCAGCTGATGTGGTTATTCCCGACTTCACCAGTGTCCAGGTCACTCCCTGGTCAGTGGATCGCCACACACCGGAGTTCGCTTCCGCCGTGAACAGCGCCAAGCCAGCGGTCGCATTGTAGAGAACGGTAACGCCATTGAGGTTCGGAGACGATCCATTCGGGTTGACAATGCCGGTACCGAAAAGCGTCCAGTTCAACCCGCTGTCGGTGGACTTGTAGAGGCCGTCGTAGGTCGAGGCCAGCATGAAATCCAGACCGCTGCCGCTGGGATTGACGCGTGTGGTGCCGATCGCAGTAACCCCAGGCGCCATTCCGCCGGTCAACGCCCAGTTCGCACCGCCATCGTTCGAGACATAGACGCCACTGTTGGACGCACAGCTGGTACTCGCAAACAGGCGGTCGGTACTCTGGGTCGAGCCGTAAAATACTTGCAGACCTATCGGGTAGACGCAGCCGAGCCCGTTGTTAATCAGGGTCCAGTTCGCGCCGCCGTCAGTAGTCTTGTAAATCCCGCCACCGCGCGACGCCGCATAGCCACGGTAGGGACTGACGCCCGCGTTGACGCTGAGCGTGTACACGCGCTTATCTGCCAGACCGGTATTCATCGGCACCCAGGTGCCGCTGCCTGATGCCTGCTTGAACATGCCGCCGTAATATACCGCCGCCCAGGAATCACCAACGGTCCCCGGATTGGGAACATAAAGTCCGCGTATGAGGCCACCCTGAAAATCACCGGAGGCCGGCGACCAGCTTTGAGCCAGCACGGTCGATGCGCCGAGAACACCCATGCATGCGAAAAGGAAACCCACCAATCCCGCTAAACGACTCCCTCTGGTCCTTGCCATTTTGACTTCCTCCCTGGATCTGTCATTTCGCACATTTGTCGCGGGTAAACCTCGGCAATAGAACCTATTCCCATTCCCGCGCTAGCGGAACTTTACACACTTTCAGATGAAGTGCAATAGTCCAATCGGATGATGCGACCCTATGGACAATCGCCCTTCTGCATACGAATCACGCGCCGGTCACCAGTTGGTGATGTCCGCGTCCTCCCCTTTTCCGCCGGCCTGGCCGTCGCGGCCATAGGAAAAAAGGTCGACATCGCCGTGCTCGCCCGGATAGCGGTAGAGGTAGGCGCGGCCCCAGGGGTCGGGCGGGACCGCTTTCTTGAGATAGGGCCCCTGCCATTTCGGTTCATTGGCAGGTGGCGTCACCAATGCTGACAGTCCCTGCTCCGAGCTCGGGTAGCGCCCGACATCCAGCCGGTACTGGTCGAGCGCTTTTTCCAGGGCATCGATCTGCGCCCGCGCCACCTTGACTTCGGACTTGCCGATCTGCGCGAAATATTTGGGCGCCACGTAGCCCGCCAGCAGGCCGATGATCACCATGACAACCAACAATTCCAGCAGCGTGAAGCCGCGTGCGGCGACACTGCGCAACCCGGATTTACCGCGCGAAGAAGTCGCCAAACCCATGTCACCGCCATCCAGTGAATGAACAGGCTTCATTCTATCCCGGTGGCTGAATGAAATGTCCAAAAGCGGTTGCCGGCGAAGCTCCAGATCAACACCAGCCCCGTGGTGACGATCTGGCTAAGAAGATAGTGCACGCCGATGACATCCACCCCTATCCACATGAACAGCGTGTTCAGCACCAGGCCAATCGCCGCGACTATGCCAAAGCGCAGCACCGATTCGCGATGCCTGCGCGTGCTGCGAAAGGTATAGCGATAGTTGAGGCTGTAGTTGATCCACGCGCCGAGCAATGCGCCGGCGGCCGACGCCGGTACCGGCTGCACTGCCGCCAGTTGAACCAGCGCGATCAGCAGGCCGTAATGCCCGATCGCCGACATGAAGCCGACACCGGTAAATTTTGCAAACTGGCGCAGCAGCGCGATCACGCTTGACAGGCTCTCATCGTTTCCGCGACACCGGCAGATCCTCGACCGGTGCCGAGTTCGCCCCGGCGCCCGCTCGCGGTGGAGCGAACTGGCCCGCACTCATTTCATTTTGTCGTCGCCGTCTTTCGTTGGCGATTTCTTCGGTGCCGCGCGCTTATCGCGTTCGGCGCGAGCCCTGCTCGAAGCCTCGTCCGCCTGTCGCTGCATCTCCTCCAGCGTGAGCGGCTTGTCCGGCTTGCGCAGCATGAATCCGGGTACCGGCGGCGGAGAAAAATCGGGCTGTGGAGCGCCCTGCACCGGCGACGCAGGTGCGGGCTCGGCGGCAAACACTGCACGTGAAGTTCCTATGCACAGCGCCAGAACAACAGCCAATTGAACTTGTGACTTCATGCGCATCTCAAAGTACCTTTCACTTTCGATATATCCCACAGCTTCAATAACACATTTGTAACGCAGCAATTCGAGAATGGCAGTTCGAATAATTTGAACCTGCCGATTTTAATATTGTTTCACGATTCCGTTCCAACCGCAGAATTCCCTTTCATTCCCTTTCGGTCTTTGTCCTAACGTATTTCGGCCGGAACAAGACGACCTGAACTATAATCTCGGCGAAACAACGTCTCACCTTTTTAACTGAAATTGGCACTCTCGGCGTTTGTCGTTCTTTGGATTGCTTCGACGAAACGTGGTTTTCGAACGGGCATCGCAACAAAAACTCGCGGAATTCCCAATACCGTTTGGAACTCGAATGTCGGTTGTGCTAAAGCGATTCGCCCTCTGGCCGAAGTACCTCCTCATCGGTTTCGCCGTCCTTTTTTTCATTCTCTTCACGGCCAAGGGTCTTCTGATCCACGGCAACATGGGGACGTCCGCATATGATCTCGGAATTTTTGATCAGGCATTCTGGCGTTACAGCCGATTTTTAGATCAATTCAACACTGTACGCGGGCTGCCCATTCTCGGTGACCATTTCAGCCCGATCGCTTTTGTTTTTGCACCGCTTTATTGGCTTGTTCCGACCGTTGCGTGGCCGATCGCCGTCCAGACGTTTTCGGTAGCGTTGGGCGGTGTCATATTGTTCTACCTGGTCCTGGCTCGATTGTCTGGCCTGCCATGGCTGGCATTGGGATTCGCTCTAAGCTACTTTCTTCATCCGGCGGTTCATAACACTCTGCTTTGGCAATACCACGAAATTGTGCTCGCCAGCGGTCTCTATCTGGGATTGATTTGGTGTTATGTGAAGGATCGCTGGTGGCCTTTTGTTTTCATTATCTTCTTGCTACTTGCTTGCCGAGAGGACATGCCTTTCACACTTGCAGCGTTCGGTTGCCTGGCGCTGACGGAGAAGCGCTGGCGCTATGGCATCGTTTCAATTTGTCTGGCAGTTCTTTGGTGGTTGATGGTGGTGAAGTGGTTGATGCCCCTGTTCAATGGTCAAGGTTATTTTCGCCATGTGCAGGGTACGCTGGGCATGCTGTTCGCCAATTGGCACAATCCGCGATTCTATCTCGAGCGCCTGAGCGACCCGCGCAGCATGATGTACCTATGGCAGGTATTCTTTCCGTTTGGCTTCTTGGCCATGCTGTCACCACGGTTCCTGCTGCCCGCCCTACCTACGCTCGCGGCCAACGTTTTGATCGGCGGCTACAACACACAAATCGGCTATCACTATTCGGTCAGCGTCATGCCGTTCCTGTTTTGGGGAGCGCTCGAGTCGATCCGAGCGCACCGCCAGCTATTTGATCTGGATAAAGGGCGCGCAGCCATCGTCCGCGTCGGCGCTTTGACTCTGGCGTGCGTGAGTGCAAGTGGATGGTTTTACTTCCAGTACTCCGTGCTCTATCTCGGTCGATTTCCGGATCAATGGAACGCCTTGTCGGCCAACGCGTCTAAGCGTCACCTTCTTGCGTCGATTGATCGAAACTTTCCTAACCTTGGCATCTCTGCGTCGGACTTTCTGCTCCCTCATCTCTCTCATCGCGAACTAATTTATTTGTTTCCCAATCCGTGGCAGATTCGATATTGGGGAATTGCAGGCGAGAAACCACATCATCCCAACGCGGTAGACCTGATAGTACTGAATCGTGATCTTTATTCGGAATCCCCGGAACTCATCGACTACCTTGTCGACAGCGGGATATTCCACCGCGATCGTGATGAAAGCGGCATCATGGTTCTTCGGCGTCTTAGACCGGAGGCAGAGGATCGCAACCAAGCAATCATCGCGTTTCAAAAATATATGGCCATGAGTGCGCTTCCGTTTGTTGACGTTGCCCTGTCTCCAATCTTTGCCACTACGGAATCGCAATTTCGACGCATTGACGTGCCTCAGGTACTGCTACAGGACCACGCACCTCCCGATTGGCAGCCACTGACGCCAACCAGACCAACGTTTCTTAACATCGACTTGACCGAGGGCAAGGCCAGCGGCTACGAGACACGCTACGTGCGGGCCGTCCTAACTGTTGACGAACCCATGCGAGCCGTGCTCGCGATTGGCTCGGATGACGGGGTGACCGTATGGCTGAATGGACGCAACATCCATGAGAATATTGTTCTCAGACCAGCGCACCCTGGTGATGACCGAGTTCAAATCGACCTGGCCACCGGAAAGAACGTCCTGGTATTCAGGGTAAACAATGCCGGCGGGGCATGGCGCTTGATTGCAAAGGTACAACCGTATCGCCGCAGTGGAACCGAGTAAGCGCCCGTTGTGACGCCCGACCTGAGCATAGCGGGCTTGGGTTCGGGGCGCATTATCGACCACGTTCGTATCCTTCGCCTTCAGCTTCCTTCGATGTCCACCTCGCCGCGGACGCCCTTGCCGTTCAGCCGAGACTTCCCGCTGGCGGGTGTGTGGAGGACTTTCACCTCCTAGTCGTCTTTCCCACCACCACAGCGGTTCCAACAGCGCCAGTCAGGCCGCTGCACGCCATGCCTGGCACACCAAAAAAAACCGCCCCCGAAGGGGCGGCGATGTTTCGTGGGAACTGCGGGGCGCAACTCTGAGAAATCGATTTCTCTGCCGCCGCCCAGTTAATAGAAAAAGATCAATACTATTTCTTGCATGGCGTTGCGGTAACTCCCCCGGCTGCCGGAGGTGCGCCAAGGTCATCGCAAGTCGCCAACGCAGTCCAGGCAACCGATGTCTTGCCAGTTAGCAGTGTCGCTGGGGCCACCGATACCGTTGCTACAGTCGCGTCGAAGGCGAGGAAGGTGGCCGTACAGTTAGTGGCAGCCGGCACTCCCGTCACATATGCGATCGCTGACGCAAACTGGACCTGGCAGACGCCCGCAAATCCAAGTGTCGTCGTAGTCGTCGTTGTGACCGCGGTCGTTGTCGTGGTAGTCGGAGCCGCCGTGGTAGTGGTGGTAGTAGTCGGAGCCGCCGTCGTCGTCGTCGCGGCCGCCGTCGTCGTGGTCGCGGCCGCCGTCGTCGTCACCGCCGCCGCCGTCGTCGTCACCGCCGCCGCCGTGGTGGTCGTCGGAGCCGCTGTCGTCGTCGTGGTCGTCGTCGCCTTAGTGGTCGACGAAGTCGTCGCTGCCGTGGTCGTTGTCGCCAACACGATCTGGCCCACAACCGGCGGCGTGGCAAAGCTGACCGTAGTCGCCAGTGCCGTTGCCGCTGCCTGTTGCGCCAGCGCCGCAGCCGAACCGTCAGAAGTCGAAGCACCGCCCGACCCGACAGCGGTCGTAATGGCCGTAGCCACGGCGGTCTGCACCGTGCTGACAGCCGTCGCGATGTTGGTCGCAGTTGCCGTTGTCGCGATCGTTGAGGGGTTAGCCGCAACCGCGCCGATTGCAGCCTGGAACGCGGCCAGCGTGGTCGCATCGGTAGCGACCGGTTTCGGCACAGCCGCGACGGCTGCGGCGACTTTCAGCGCATCCGTCGACGCGGTAGTCGTTACCGCGACCGGCGTCGTAGCTGCCGTTATCGCTTTAACCGCGGTGGAGTTGCTCACCTGAGCAACCAGCGCCGCAGCGGCGCCGGCCGAACCCACGGCCGGCGGGGTGGCAAAAATCTGCGCCGTCGTCGCTGCAGCGGCATCGGCCTTGATCGCCGCAGTAACCGTTGCCGCAACCGCGGTTGCCTGGGCCGCGATATCCGCGGGCTTGGCACCGGTCTGCTGCATCGCCGTGGTGTTGTTACCCACGATCTGCGTCGCGGCCTCTTTGGCGACATTCACCGCAGTCGCGGAAATGCCGGTAGTCGTCGTAACGTTGGCAACCATCTTGGCCGCGGCATCGCGCACTGCATCCTGCGCCACCTGCTGCTGGCGCGCCTTGACGTCGGCGATCAGCTGCGTCTGCGCAGTGGTCGGCGCGGCAGCGGCGCTGGCAGCGGCGGACGCTGTAGCGATCAGGTCGTTGACCTTGTCGAGCGACGC
>QYQC01000214.1 GCA_007280315.1 Betaproteobacteria bacterium
AGACCGCGCGCCATGGCGCGCTCGCGTCGGAACGGCGAAATGAACGCCACAAGGGCGATCAACCCGGCATCCACCATCAGAGCCGCTACCTCGGCGATCCGGCGTATGTTTTCCACGCGGTCCGTGTCCGAAAACCCGAGGTCCCGGTTCAGTCCGAGCCGGATATTGTCACCATCGAGCAGGTAGGTGTGCTTGCCCAGCGCGTGCAGACGCTGGTCGACAAGGGTGGCAATGGTCGATTTACCCGCTCCAGACAGGCCGGTAAACCACAGTATCCTGGGCTGATGGCCCATGAGTTCGGAGCGGGATGCGCGGTTCAGTTCCATGATCTGCTGTGGAGGTAGGAGTAGGGTAGGAATGCTCAAGCGGGATCGTTGGCTGCGAGCAGCAATCGATGCGCCAGCAGCTGCGTCACGAGATCGTCAAGGTCGAGTCGCAGTTGTTTCTCGGTCACGTCGAACTCCTGCAGCAAGAGAGGGAGGATCAGATCGGTCGACTGGTGCTCGGCGAGTAGATGCCAGATCCGCGTGCCCACGGTATCAAGGCCAAAATAGGTCCCAGTGGCGAGATGCAGGAGTACCGCTTCACCTGCCAGATCTCTGAATACGACGTCATCCGGGACTGTCAGCAACGTATTTGGCTTCATCAATTCTCCAGGTTCCGCAGAATTGTCTGGCACGCCGCGGGAAGGGCACTGAGTCCGCCGGGCAGCCTCAGCCGCATGACCGGTACTTCTCTTGCCACGCGCTCCAAGACCCGCATTTGCCGCAGGATCATGGCTTGATCGGTCAAATCAATCCGGAACGAGAATTCGACCAGTTCCATGAACGCATCGCGCATGGAGACAGGCTCGATCAGAGGAATATTCGTGGCACCCGGATCTTCGTGCCGCCGCAGCGAGTAAATACAACGCAGCGGAACGAACCCGGGTTCGTCGGTGTTCGATTCGGGCGTAGAAACGCGCTTCTTGGACGTGTACTGCGATACGGGCAAAGTCGACCGAGTATTGCCGAAAAGTACGTCGCGGCTATCGTCCCAGAGCCGCAGCCCCGCGTAAGCCGGTTCCACCTGCACGCTATCGGCGTCGTCTTTTATCAGCAAGCAGTCGTCGCTGAGCACGGCGTGGCCAAGCAGGTGAAACGCCGCCGCCAATGTCGACTTTCCTTGGCCGGAGGCACCGATGAAAGCGCATGCGCCGCCAGGAGTCCGGATGGCTGATGCGTGCAGGGCTTCGCGCCCACGCAGGTTCAGCAATGGCGGTACGACCTGGTCGAGAAACAGATGCCTGATCGTTTCGGGCGCGGTCCCGGAATCGGCAACGCAGCGCACATGCCGGCCGGCGCGATCAATCAGAAAATCGGCGAAACCAGGAAAATGAAGTCGATAGCCGAGACTGGTCCTGGTGCAGCGTAGCCATGGGGTGCCGGCCGGTTCGTCCCAGGTCATGACCACGTTTCCAGAATCCCAGCTGGAAACGTCGCCTCCTACCTCGAATTCGATATCCGCAGCTGTATCAGTCTCGAAATCGGGCCGCGCGCGCAGCTCCGGAAACGCGAAACTGCTGCGAATACGCAGTCCGCACACGCGGTAATACCGGTAATGGTGATTCAGCGTGTTCACTGCCCGTGGCTCGCAACGATCGCCGCTGGCAATGCGGGGGCGATCGAGGTTGCGATTGAACCCGTGTGGCTGTGGCAGGCCTTTCTTCCGCCCGGTGGCTGCGTCAGTGCCGTTTTCTTCCGCCGCCGCCGTCTTGCGTTGTTTGGCCACCGGTTTTCGTGAGCTTTTCGATGGCGCCATAGGTTGTCAAACGCGGCGTGGTGTAAGGTTTCTTGGCCGGAGCATCCGTCCCTCCTGCCTCTACGTCTTTGAGCGGTTTAGAGGTTTCCTTGCGTGCATTCATGGCTAGTCTTCCGGGCGATAAAAGGCGACGCGGGCCGGGGCAGCTATGCTATACCAAATTTCCGGCCATTGGCGCAACTATCGTTCGCGCTACCGCCAAAGGGCGCCATCCCCGTCCGGGTCAATGCCGCCTGCGTCCGCGTCCACCGTCTCTGGTGGTGCGCCCCCCGGTTTTCGTCAGCTTTTCAAGTGAGCCATAGATCGTTAACCGCGGGCTCGCGTAAGGCTTCCTGGCTCCGGCCTCCGTCTCGCGGGCGACTTCATCATTTCGTGGTTTCGTGGTTATTTTTCGGGCATTCATGGTTCGTCTCCTCCCATAACGGAGTTTAGGCGGACTCAGGGAACGCTGCCCTGAACCAGTATTCTAACGCAAGTATCATCCACGCTGGACCCAACGGCGGCAAATCGCCGCGCATGCACCCATTGAGCAGTTCCGTCGCTACGCGCGCATCGACGTAGCCGCCCGCGACGAGGCGCAGCGATTTGAATACCTTGTCCGCCGATTCGCGCACCAGGGCTTCTTTGTACAAATGGGAAAATTCGGCCTTGCTCCTTCGCCGGGATACGGAGTCCGGGAGCAGTCCTTTCATCGCCTGGCGAAGCACGTACTTGGTTTGATCGTTGCGCCAGCGTTGATCCTCTGGAAGTGCCAGTGCGAACTCGATCAGCCGGCGATCATAATAGGGGTAGCGCCCCTCGATTCCCAGCCGCGCATCGAATCGGTCCTGCAATTCGTTGGAAAGCGCGTCCGAGCCCCTTAGCAGCGCCCCGTGGATAGCGCGCTGCGCCATGGTCGGAAAGCGCGGGGCCGACGGGCTGAGCAGACGCTCGCGCAGTCTGACGGACCGGGCGAATCCGGGGGTGATCCAGCGCGGAACATTTGAACGGACATGCAGCCGGACAAATGATTTCAATGCGTGCGGAACCAAGGGAAACAGGCACCAGCGGGCAGCGTCGCGTACCGTGAATTTCCGGCTTGCCCAGACATTGGATTGAGCGACGTCGTGGCGAATCTGCCGAACCAGCGACGGAATTCTAAGTTGCAGCAATAAGTCGGCACAATGCGCACGGTCGCCCGCCAGCCATTCGTCTCCACCGAATCCCCACAGGGTCACTCTGCTTCCGTGCACGAGTGTCAATTGGTGCAACGGTAGCCAGGCCGATCCGTTGGGATAGTCGGGAAAGTCGAGAAACCGTTGCGCTTGATCGATGAGCGGTTCCGCGGGTGCGTTATCCATGCTCGCGCCATGTACCGTGTCTCCCCACATTCGGGCAACATCGTCCAGGTAGTTTTGTTCGTCGGCATCAGGATTGCGCGAGAGCAGCGAGAACACCAGTGGCCTGCCGGTTGCGAATTTCCGCTCCCTGATCAGGTGATGGGTCATGCCAAGAATAGAGGAGGAGTCCAGGCCGCCACTCACAAACTGGCTGATCGGAGTCTGGCTTCTAAGGCGGCAGCGCACGGCTTCCTCGAAGATGTCGAAGAAATGCTCGGCGTATTCTGCGTCCGAGGCATGGCGGATAGTCCTGGCAGGATCGACATGAAAATAGCGCCTGATGCGCAGCGCGCCGTTCTTCAGTACCGCCTGATTCCCCGGCGGCAAGCGCTGAATGCCTTGGTAGAGCGTGTCCTGCACGCTCCTGATGTCATCGCAGAGATATTCGCCCAGCATCCCGAGGTTGGGCATGCGCTTGAAACGGGGCAGGTCGAGCAATGGGCGCAGTTCTGAGCTGAAGCTGAACGTGGCACCGTCGAACACGTAATAGAAGGCCCGGATGCCCACCGGATCCCGCGCACAAAAAAGCGTACGATTTCGCCCGTCCCAGATGGCAAAGGCAAAGTCGCCGATGATGTGTTGCGGACATTCATCACCCCAGCGTTCATAGGCGCGCAGCACGAGTTCGGCATCGGTATTCGAGCGCATCACCAGCCCCTTGCTCTCCAGCGCCCTGCGCAGATCGCGACGGTTGTCCACCCGCCCGTCGAATGTGAGGCAGAGATCGGCGCGCTCGTGCCGCAACGGTTGCTTTTCGAGCAGCGACTCCGGCGTGGTATGCAGCATCAGGTGTGCCACTCCTACCGGACCATCGATCCAGCAGGCGATGCCATCCGGGCCCCGGTGGGCGATGGCGCTGGTCATCCGCTGCAACAGCATGCGATCGACAGGCCGATCGTCGAGGTTATAAATCCCCGTGATTCCGCTCATATCGCCCCGGAACTAAAGCTGCTGGGGCGGATGGACGCGCAACCTGGTTGCGGAGGAAGTCAAGGTGGCGTAGCGATCGGAAACGTCGGCGCCGTCATTAAGTACCTGCCCGTCGAGTTCGACCCAAGCGTGCGCAGACAGGCTGCCGTCGGGCAATTTGGACACGCCCAAACGCATTTCGCCCGCCACGCCTCCATGGCGAAGCAGGTGGCACAGGACGATCGATCGCGGCAGGCAGCGCGTTCCCAGGAGGGAAGCGGCCGCATCGACCAGCCGCGCGATCTCGCGCGGCGTAAGCGCGGCGGAATCGGGACTGGTACGACGCCCCAGACGATCGAGACTGGCCTTCGTGTGCGCCATGCCGCGCGCCCGCAGCAGCGTCGCTGCCAGGGGCAACAGCAGCAGACTGCGCCGGACCAGGGCTCGCGCCGCAGGCGTCAGCGCAAGATACTGTCGCAGCCGTCTCACTCTTCGGTCCCGAGCTCGATCAGCCCGGCTGCGATCAGTTCGGCGGCGATGCGGCGGACGTCGATCGTGAGCTGCCCGTGCTCTACCTCGAATTCAGCATGCAGCCGGTCGATAATTTCCCCCAGCGTCGCGCCGCCGTTTGCCAGCTCGATCAGGCGCGACCCGACCGGATTCAGGCCGTAATAGGTCTCGTCCGCCAGATTCAGCAGCACCTGCTCCTCGCCCACGCGACGCATCAGCACCCGCTCAGGCACCCTCAGTCTCGCATCAGGCATCGGCGGATCGACCATTTTCATGTCTGTCATAATGGTGCAGCCCGAGTCCCATCTTTGATGCGGCCATTCTACTACCAGCGTCGCGGCAAACGGGCGCACCGAGATAATTGATGACCATGCCAGGCCCGCCAGATCCGGATGTACGCTTGAGTCCAGGGGCGCGCGCGCTGCTCGGATTTCTTCGTGCTGCTCCGGCAGCTGCTTCGGCGTCTGCCGCTGACCTGACGCCGGGAGTGTGGCAGGAGACGCTTGAACTCGCGCTGCACCATGGGGTCGCTTCGCTGCTGCACCGCGCCCTCGAGTCGCGTGGTGCGCTGCCCGGGCTCGCTCAACCCGTGCGTGCGGCGCTTGAACACCAACGTCGCGCCACGGCGCTCGACAATCTGCGCAACTATGGCCAGTTCCGGCGGGTCGCGCGCGCGCTGCGCGGGCACGGCATTGCGGTCATCGCACTCAAGGGATTGCATCTTGCCGAACTGGTGTACCGCGATATTAGTCTGAGGCCAATGGCTGATTTGGACATACTGGTGTCGCGTTCGCAGGTGGAGCAAACCGTGGGCGCGCTGCATGAGCTGGATTTCGGCCACGCCCAGAACCTCGCCGGTGAGGCCGGCGCGATGCTCGACATCAAATGCAATATCGGTTTTGCACCTCGCGATGTAGATATCTGGCTCGAGGTACACTGGTCGCTCGACGAGCCGCCGGCGCGTTTTGCGGCTGTGCTCGAAGACATCTGGCGCAGCGCCGTTCCGGCGCGGGTGGGCGACGCGGATACGCTGGTCATGTCGCCGGAGTTTCTGCTGCTGCATGTATGCGCTCACCTCGCATGCAATCATACGTTTGCTTTCAGCCTGCGCGCGCTATGCGACATTGCCGAGATCGCGCGAAAGTATTCTGCTCTGGATTGGGCGGCTGTCGTCGATCACGGCCGGCGCAATGATTGGTGTCGTGGCGTCGCGGCCGCGCTGCGCCTCGCCAGCGACCACCTCGGTGCGGCGGTGCCGGCGCGCGTACTTACGGCGCTCGGCGCGGACGCTCTCGATCCGCGCATGCTCGCCGAGGCGATGCAGCACCTGCTGAGCTGCGTCGACCTGCCGGGCGAATTGGTCACGGCGCCGAATCTCCTGGCACTTCACGATCAGCGCGGCCCGGCGCAAAAACTGGCGGCAATTTGGGCGAGGGTATTCGTGCCCCGGGCGGAGCTCGCGCTGAGATATGGTGTGCCGGAACGCTCGGCGCGACTTGGACTCTTTTACGCGGTTCGATTACGCGATCTGCTGCGCCGATACGCGGCCAGCGCCTGGGCGCTGAATGTATCCGATCCGGAACTCGCGGTTGCGGCAGCACGCCACGCGAGGCTGGCGAGTTGGATCAAGGGTGGCTGAGCGCGGCCTCTGTGGCAGGGCCGTCGCTTCTGTTCTTCGAATGCAATGCTGCGCGCTTCAGGCTTCGGCCCGGTCGTGATATAGCGATATCCACGCAAACGCGAGCAGCAGCATGAACGTCAGTGCATTCGCCGGTATTTGCAGATTGAAATCGACGGCGCTGTGGATCATCAGCGCGAGTATGCCCATCAGGGCCGAAAACGACAGCCCGCGCATCAATGGATCCCGACGCAGGTACTGGGCAGTTAGCGCCGCGATGAACGACATCAAAACCATCGACCCCAGGAGCAATAGACCAAATACACCGACTTCGGCGCCGAACTCCACGTAGTCATTGTGCGCATGCGTATAGGA
>QYQC01000183.1 GCA_007280315.1 Betaproteobacteria bacterium
AAACCGGTCCGAGCGAAGCCGAGCGCGCAGCGCGCGCGTTCAACACAATGCAGCGGCGGCTGTCGCGCTTCATCGCCGATCGCACCCGCATTTTCACCGCCATGTCGCACGACCTGAAGACACCGATCACGCGCCTGCGGCTGCGCGCGGAACTGCTCGAGGACGAAGCCCTGCGCGGGAAGATCGTCAAGGATTTGGAGGAAATGGAGTCCATGGTCACGCAGACGCTGGATTTCATGCGCGACGCGAACACACAGGAGGCGTTGCAGCGCGTGGACGCAATGGCGCTGCTGGAGAGCCTGCAGACCGACTATCAGGACACCGGCAGCAGCGTCGAAATCGAAGGCAGCGTGGCGCTGCCCTGCCGCGGCAGGCCGCTCGCGCTGCGTCGCTGCCTCACCAATCTGGTGGACAACGCGATTCGCTACGGCGGCCGCGCCACGATCAAGGTGGAGGACGCGGCAGACCGGCTGACCATCCGCGTACTCGACGACGGGCCCGGCATCCCGGCGCAGGAACTCGATCAGGCGTTCGAGCCCTTCTTTCGCGGTGAGGCTTCGCGCAGCCGCGACACCGGCGGCACCGGCCTCGGCCTGGGCATCGCGCGCAATATTGCACGGGCGCACGGGGGTGATCTGGTGCTGCGAAATCGCGCCGAAGGCGGGCTGGAAGCGATGTTGACGCTGCCACGAATCGCGGACACAAATTGATACAAATCGAATTTGACAGACCTGGGTGTTGGATATAGCGTATTCGGCAGTGGGTGTGGAACTTCAGTATGCCGAGCGACTGGCAAGAGGGGCTTGCATCAGGTTTACCTCGGCGGGTTGTGCATCGTTTTAATCGATCAGCAATCAGGAGCACAAAATGCGTAGTCATATAATTGCGGCGGTGATTCGGTTGTCCCTGGCGTTTCTCCTGGTGGCAAACGCCTATGCCGGAGACAGCGGCGGGTCATTCGTGAAGGGCTGGAACCTTTCCGGCAATTCAACGGTGAATCCGGTGAATGTTTCGACCGTGTTTGGAACATCAGCGACGCCCGTGGCCGCAATTACACCTAACGTCGCGGCCATATGGAAATGGAACGCCGCAGGCAAGTCCTGGCAACTGTACACCCCGGTTTTGAGTTCAACGGCTCTCGCGGCCTATGCAACGAAACACGGCATCGAAGTATTGAGCACGATCAACAGCGGCGAAGCCTATTGGGTAAACGCATCGGCCCCGTTTGCCCTGCCCGCTGGCGTGCCCGCGGATGGCACCTACACCTTGACTGGCGCCGACCTTGTCAACGGCTGGAATATGGCGATTACCGGCCAGAGCATTGCGCCCAAGGATCTCAATCCGGCGCTGCAGGTTACCTACGGCAGCCTGCCGCCCGTGCCAGGCGCAACTGCGCCCGCGACTTCGACAGGTTTCGTCAGCCTCTGGGCGTGGGACGGCACGGCGAAGAAATGGTATTTCTACGCGCCATCGCTTGACAACGGCAGCGGTGTACTCACCAATCGCATCTCAAGATGGGGCCTGCTGGATTTCACCACCGCGGGCAAGTTGTTGGGCCCGGGCGTGGGCTTCTGGGTGAATATGCCCTAGCCGGTTCCAGGCTATCGAGTGGCAGGTCCGCGGCAGCCGTTCCAGCGGCGCTGCAACCGCGGACATATGACGATCGTCAATACCCTCGTCGAAACTTGCTGTTAAAGCTAGAGCTAGAGTGCTCGGCTTGTCCGCGCTTCGCCAGCCCATGAGTACCACATCCGAAACGGTCACCCGCACGATCGACTTCAAGTCGGCCGCGCGCGATCTGCTGCCCGCCGGCGCGAGCTACGATGCCTGTCTCTCCTGCGGACTGTGCTCCGCGGGGTGCCCTGCCTCCGGCCTCGAAGGCATGGATCCGCGACGCTTCATCCGCATGGCCATGCTGGACATGAACGAGGAGTTGTCCACCACGGCGTGGATCTGGACCTGCACCCAGTGCCAGCGCTGCAAGTACGTCTGCCCGATGAGCATCGACGTCTCGGTGCTGGTTGGCCTCGCCCGCGGCGCCTGGCCGACCGAGAAGAAGCCCAGGGGGATCGTGCGCTCCTGCGAGGCGCAGTTGCGCTTTCCGGGGACCAGCGCGATGGGGCTGCAGGAGGAGGATTTCGTCGACGCGGTGCAAGAAGTGGTGGCATCGGTACGCGCGCAGGGCGATCGCTTCGCGCGGCTGGATGCGCCGATCGACAGGCAGGGTGCGCATTTCTTCGTCAACCAGAACTCGCGCGAGCCGGCGACGGAGCCCGAGGAGATGGGACCGCTGTGGAAGATCTTCGACTACGTGGGCGCAGACTGGACCTATTCATCCACGGGATGGGCGGCCGAAAACTTCTGCATGTTTACCGGCGACGATCAGAGCTGGCGCAAGATGATCGAGCAGCGCGTCGATGCCGTCAACCGGCTGGGCTGCAAGGTGTGGCTCAACACCGAGTGCGGCCATTCCTTCTATACGCTGTGGAAGGGCGTCGAGCGCTTCGGTCTCAAGGCCGACTTCGAGCCGGACAGCCTGGTGCGCTACTACGCGCGCTGGATCCGCGAAGGCCGCCTGCCGGTCAACGCCGAATGGAACACGCAGGGCATCAAGTTCACCGTGCAGGACCCGTGCCAGCTGGTGCGCAAGTCCCTCGGCGATTCGATGGCGGACGACATACGCTTTGTCGCGCGCGCGCTCGTCGGCGACGCGAATTTCATCGACATGGCCCCCAGCCGCAGCGCCAACTACTGCTGCGGCGGCGGCGGCGGGTTCCTGCAGGCCGGCATGAAAGAGCTGCGCTACGCCTACGGCAAGCGCAAGTTCGATCAGATCACGACCACCCGGGCCGACTACGTGCTCACCCCCTGCCACAACTGCCACTCGCAGATCGAAGACCTCGGCCGGCATTTTCATGGTGGCTACCGTGTGGTGCATTTCTGGACCTTGATCTGCCTGTCGCTCGGCATCCTGGGTGAGAACGAGCGCAAGTACCTCGGGCCCGATCTAGCACGGCTGGGACTTTGAAAATGTGCGCGCAACCCACACGCGACGGACCGGTACTCGAAACCGAGGTGCTGATCGTCGGCGGCGGCGTAACCGGCACCGGCGTGATGCGCGATCTGGCGCTGCGCGGCATCCATTGCCTGCTCATCGACCGGCGCGACCTGAACGCAGGCGCATCCGGGGGCAATCACGGACTGCTGCATAGTGGCGGCAGGTACGCGGCCACGGACCCGGACACAGCCGCCGAATGCCGGCGCGAAGCCGACATCCTCAAGAAGGTCGCGCCCGAATGCATCGACGCCTGCGGTGGCCTGTTCGTCGCGGTCGAGGGCGATGACGCGGAGTTCGCCGCCCGCTTCCCCGATTACTGCGATGCGGCCGGCATCGAGTGCGCCGCCATCACGCCCGCCGAGGCGCGAGAACTCGAACCCTGCCTGAGCGAAAAGGTATTCGCCGCGTTCACCGTGCAAGATGCGACCGTCGATCCGTTTCGCATCACGCTGGAAAACGTCAACCACGCGCGGCAATTGACGCAGAGCATCTTTCTTGCACATACGGCGCTCGAGCGATTCATCATCGATGGCCGCACCATCCGCGGCGCGATCTGCCGCGATACGCGAACCGGCGAGGCAATGACCGTCCGTGCGCGCCAGGTGGTCAACGCCGCCGGCGCCTGGGCCATGGCGGTGGCGCGCCTGGCAGGCTGTTCCGGCGTCAACCTGCTCTACTCCAAAGGTACTCTGATCATCAGCAACGCACGCATCGGCCGGCGCGTGATCAATCGCCTGCGCCCGCCCGGCGACGGCGACATTCTGGTGCCCGGCGGCACGGTGTCGCTGCTCGGAACCACTTCGCAGACGCTGCAGAACATTGAGGACAGCCATCCCACCGTTGCCGAGGTGGATCGCCTCGTTGCCGAGGGCGTCGCGATGGTGCCGCAGATCGCGCACACGCGGTTCATCCGCGCGTTCTCGGGCGTGCGTCCGCTGCTGCTGGCCGCCGGTGCCAACGCCGACGGGCGCAAAGCCAGCCGCGGCTTCACCTTGTTCGACCATGAATCCGAGGGCCTCGCCAACTTCGCCACCGTGGCCGGCGGCAAGCTCACCACCTTTCGCCTGATGGCCGAGAAGACCGGGGACCTGGTGGCACAGCGGCTGGGCAACCGCCAGCCGTGCAAGACCGGGACTGCGCCGCTGCCCTCCGGGGACGCCCTTCGCTGGACCGAGCCGGGGTTCGCAGCCCGCTACTGGGTTGCGCGACGAGCGCCGCGGGACCTGATTCTGTGTGAATGCGAAATGGTTCCGGCATCGGCGATCGACGCCATCGTCGAGAACGCACCGGGCGCGGAATTGCAGATGAGCCTCAACGCGATCGCCGTTCGCAGCCGCGTAGGCAAGGGTAGCTGTCAGGGTGCGTTCTGCAGCCTGCGCGTGACTTCGCACCTGTACGAGCGCCAGGTGTACGACTCGCGCGTGGGGCTGCGCAATACGCGCGACTTCGTCGCCCAGCGTTTCAAGGGTGTCGCGCCGGTGGCCTGGGGCGAACACCTGCCGCAGCTGGAACTGGCAGAAGCGCTGCACTGCGCGCTGCTGGGTCTGGACCAACTGCAGGACGACGACGCTCATCCCGCGTCACGCGAAGTGCCGGCCGCATGATCAAGCAGCCGCGTCGCCATCACGCCGAGTTGCTGGTGATCGGCTCCGGTCTTGCCGGCATGGCGGCAAGCCTGTTCGCGCTCGAGCGCGGCGTCAGCGTGGCGCAAGTGGGCAACAGCGGCGTGATTGCGTTCACCACCGGGTATCTGGACCTGCTGGGCCACGACGGCAGGGGATTTGTCGACGATCCGTGGCAGGCCCTTGCGCGGCTGCGCGAGGACGAACCACTTCATCCCCTGGCGAATATCATCGAGGACGACATCCGCGTCGCGCTGAACGGCTTCACCCAAACGCTCTCCGCGATGGGGCTGGGCTATAGCGCGCCCGGGCGAAACAACGTACTTGCCCTGACACCGGCGGGCACGCTCAAACCCACGCTGTCGCTGCCCCTCACCATGCAGCCCGCGATCGCGGCGATGGCTGGCAACGCCGACACCCTGGTCGTCGACTTCATCGGCTTGAACGGTTTCAGCGCACGCGAGGTGGTCGCAAACCTGGCGCAGCGATGGCCGGGCCTCAGGTCGCAACGCATCGGCTTTCCGGACATGGACAGTGGCGCCGAGGTATACGCCGAAGTGCTGGCGCGCGCGCTGGAGGTGCCTGCCACGCGGCAGCGCCTGGCTGAACGCATCGCCCCGCTGCTCGGCAGCGCGCAGGCGCTGGGCCTGCCGGCGATTCTCGGCGTGCACCGGCCGGATCAGGTACATCGCGAGTTGCAGTGCCTGCTGGGTGTGCCCGGGTTCGAGATCCCCACCATGCCCCCCGCGGTGCCCGGCGTGCGCCTGCGCGAACTGTTCGAGACCCGGCTGCCGCAACGCGGCGTCGCGCTCGAGCCTCAGCACAGGGTCAAGCGTCTTGAGTTGCTCCCACAGGGCGTCAGCGCGCAATTGGAGGACGCTTATGGGGAAGTCACCATCGAGGCCGCCGCCGCCGTGCTCGCGACCGGGCGTTTCACCTCCGGCGGTTTGCGGGCCGATCCCAACGGGATCCGGGAGGCGCTCGTGAATCTCGCAGTGTTTCAACCCGAGG
>QYQC01000220.1 GCA_007280315.1 Betaproteobacteria bacterium
GAAGGCGTGGCAGCAGCGCCTGGTGCATCCGGCGTGGGAGGCGCAGCCGAACGCGGGTCACGCCGCGTTGGTTGGTCTCGAACGGCGCGGCAAGCTGCACGCGCTGATCACGCAGAATATCGACGGCCTGCACCAGAAGGCGGGGAGTTCGCCCGAGCGCGTGATCGAGGTGCACGGCACGGTGACGAAAGCAGTGTGCATGAGTTGCGGCTGGAAGGGGCCGATGCAGGAGACGCTGTTGCGCCTCCTCACCGGCGAGGACGATCCGCCGTGCACGCTTTGCGGCGGCATCCTCAAGAGCGACACCATTTCCTTCGGCCAGAATCTGGTGCCCGAAGTGATCGCGCGCGCCATGCGTTGCGCCGCCGAAGCGGATTGTTTTGTCGCAGTCGGCAGCAGCCTGCAGGTGTATCCGATCGCCGGCGCGGTAGACGAGGCGAAATCTGCCGGCGCACGCGTAGTGATCGTCAATGCCGAGCCGACCCCTTTCGATGACATCGCCGATGCGGTAATTTCCGATGTCATCGGCAGGACGCTGCCGCTGATTTTCTAGCGCGGGCCATGAACGCAATCGGCGGTCTGCATCAACTGGTCCGCCTCGCAGCACCCGCGGCGGGCGACATGTCCGCGGACTTGCGCGGAAGGCTTGCCCCGATCGATGTGTGGCGCCCCAAAGCGGAGGCGCTCGCGCGCGAACTGACCGCGGCAATACTCGATCGGCCGCTATCCCTGCTCGATGTGCAGCGCTGGCTGGGCGTGTTTCCGATGGATACGCCGCTGGGCGAATCGCTGTTCCGGCTGGCCGAAGCGCTGCCGCGCACGCCGGATGCAAACAATCAGCGCGCGCTGCTTGCCCGCCTGCCGGGCTTGTCCATGCCGCTGGCACAGGCCACCGCGCGACCACTGGCACAGGCTGCGATCGGCGCATTCGCGCAGCAGTTCGTCTATGGCGAAACAATAGGCGGGGCACTGGTGCGAGCGCAACGCGAAGCGCACGCCGAGCGGCGCCAGAATTTTTCCTTCGACATGCTGGGCGAGGGCGCGCGCACCGGCGAGGACGCCGAGCGCAATCTCGCCCGTTATGTCGAGGCAGTGCGCGCTCTCGGACGCGACAGCCCGCCGGCAACGGCCGCCTTGCACGCTCGGTCCGGCGTGTCGATCAAGATTTCTGCGATTCACCCGCGCTACGAGGCCGCGCAGTTTGCGCACATTCGCGCTGACCTGCTCGCGCGTCTGCGCAGTCTTTGCACCGCCGCGGCGGAAGCCGGTATCGGACTCACCATCGACGCCGAGGAATCCGAGCGGCTGCTGTTGCAGCTCGACCTGTTCGCCAGTCTGGCCGATGATGCGCATCTCACGGCCTGGCCGGGGCTCGGACTCGCGGTGCAGACCTATCTGGGAAGCGCGCCGCAGGTGATCGAAGCGGTGCTGCAGGTGGCGCGGCAGCGGCGCGCGCGGGGTGGCGCGCCGATCGCGGTGCGTCTGGTCAAGGGCGCGTATTGGGATAGCGAGATCCGGCGCGCGCAGGAACTGGGGGTCGATGCCTATCCGGTGCATATCGACAAGGGTGTAACCGATCTGTCGTATCTTGCCTGCGCACGTACGCTGCTCAAGCATCGCGACCTCGTTTATGCGCAGTTCGCCACGCACAACCCGGTGAGCGCGGCCTCGGTGCTCGCGCTGGCCGCGGCGGATCCCGCGGAGGATGGCGCGCGCGGGTTCGAGTTCCAGCGCCTGCACGGAATGGGCGAGTCGTTGCAGCGCGCGCTCGCGGCGATGGTTCCGCAGATCCCGCTACGCGTCTACGCGCCGGTGGGACGGCAACAGGAACTGCTGGCCTATCTCGTACGCCGGCTGTTGGAGAACGGCGCCAATAGCTCATTCCTGCATCTCGTCGCACAGGCGCACAACGCCGGGGATCTGGTCGCATCGGGCATGGCGTGTCTGCATGCCGCGTCCGGAACAGCGCCCGCCCGCCTGGCTCAACCCAGAGAGATCAACATGCCGCAACGATTGAATGCAAAAGGTTACGATCTCGGCGATGCCGCCACGCTCGAGCGCATCGCGCAGGAGGTTGCGCTCGCGCGACGCGCGTGGACGGCGGCACCGCTGATCGACGGCGTGGCGCAGCCCGGCGAAACGCGCCGCGTGTTCTCGCCGGCGCAGCCGGCACTGGCGATCGGCTCGGTCACTGATGCCGATGCGGCCGCGGCCCGGCGCGCAATCGATTCGGCGTTCGGCGCGCGCCATCGCTGGGCGCGCAGTGCCGTCACCGAACGCGCCGCCTGCCTCGAGCGGCTGGCCAATCTACTCGAGCAGCATCAGTTTGAGCTGATGGCGCTGTGCGTATGGGAAGCTGGCAAGACCCTGCCCGACGCGCTTGCCGATGTGCGCGAAGCGGTCGATTTCTGCCGCTACTACGCGGTGCAGGCGCGCCAGCGTTTCGCAGCCGCGCTAGCGCTTCCCGGCAGTGCGGGCGAGAGCAACGCGCTTAGCTGGAACGGCCGCGGCGTGTTCGTCTGTATCAGCCCGTGGAACTTTCCGGTGGCGATTTTCGTCGGCCAGATTGCCGCCGCGCTGGTCGCGGGCAACACCGTTGTCGCCAAACCCGCCGAACAGACGCCGCTCGCCGCCTTCCGCATTGCGCAGCTGATCGTCGAAGCGGGCGTACCGGGCGACGTATTCCACCTGCTGCCCGGGCCGGGCGAAACCGTGGGGCAGGCGCTGATCGCCGATGCGCGCATCGCCGGCGTGGCCTTCACCGGCTCCACCGCGACCGCACGCCAGATCCAGCGCACGCTCGCCGACAAGGACGGGCCCATCGTGCCATTCATCGCGGAAACCGGCGGCCTGAACGCGATGATCGTGGATTCGACCGCGCTACCTGAGCAGGTGGTCGATGCAGTGATCGCCAGCGCTTTCCGCTCGGCGGGGCAGCGCTGCAGTTCGCTGCGCATGCTCTATGTGCAGGACGAAATCGCGCCAGCCGTGCTGCACATGCTGCGCGGCGCCATGCAGACCCTGCGCCTGGGGGATCCGTCCGACCCGGCGACCGACATCGGCCCGGTCATCGACGCCGAAGCCGGCGCGATGCTGCACCGCTATATCGCGGAGCTGCGCGGCCGCGGCGCGCCGATCGCGGAATCGGCACCGTTGCCGGAGTCGGGAAACTTCGTCGCGCCGATCGCGTTCGAAGTCGGCTCCATCGCCGATCTGCCGGGCGAGCGCTTCGGGCCGGTGTTGCACGTGGCGCGCTTTGCCATTGCCGGACTGGAGCAGGTGATCGACGCCATCAATGCCACCGGCTACGGTCTGACGCTGGGCATACACACGCGTATCGATGCGCGCGCCGAGTTCATCCGCAGCCGCACCGCAGTGGGCAATGTCTACGTCAATCGCAACATGATAGGCGCGGTGGTCGGCGCGCAGCCGTTCGGAGGCGAAGGCTTGTCCGGCACCGGCCCGAAGGCGGGTGGGCCGAATTACCTGCAACGATTTGCCACCGAACGCGTGTTCACGGTCAACACCGCCGCCGCCGGCGGCGATGTGAAATTGATGAGCGCCGACACATCGGACTGATCGAACAACAGGGGGCGAGACGGGCCCGCCAGTGGAATTTTGCGTAGGCCGCCGTTAGCTGCGCTGCGGTCCCGGCCTGCCGTCCTCGACCACGAAGCGCGCCAGCACGCTTGCTTTGGACTCCTGCCGCTTCACCGTGTCGAGTGCAATCAACTCGGCGCTGAATGTGCCGCCGCCGACGCTGGCGCGCACGTAGCCGCGATGATCGCTGCGCGCCAGTTTGATGTGCGGATTTTCGGGAAGCAGTGCATCCACGCTTTTTTGCGACGGGCCCTGCGAAGTTATCGATGTGCCGCAGAATTCGCTCGCCACCACCGGCGATTTTTCATCGTCGAAGTCAGCCTTCAGATCGGCGACGTAATGCATATGTACGTCGCCGCCTATTACTATCGGATTGGCGAGCTTGCGCGCGGCCATCGACTCGAGCAGTCGCTTTCGCGCCGCCGGGTAGCCGTCCCAGCCGTCGGTCCAGAAGCGCTGGCCGTCGCCCGGCCTGCGGTCGAGCCGCGCCATCAGCGTCTGCTGCGCGAGAATGTTCCACTGCGCGCGCGTGGCGGCGAAGCCGCGATCGAGCCAGGCTTCCTGTTCGGCGCCGAGAAGCGTGCGCGACGCGTCGCGTATTTCCCTGCAACTCTCGGGGTCGACGACATTCGAGCCACCGCGCCTGCTCGGGCAGACCTGATGGTCGCGGTACTGCCGGCCGTCGACGACATGAAAATTCGCCAGCCTGCCCCAGGCGAGGCTGGTGTGGATGCGCATGCCCGAACCAACGGGCCGCATTGATGAAGGCAACGGCATATGCTCGTAGTAAGCCTGGTAGGCGGCAGCACGGCGCAGCAGGAACTGCGCCGCCGGCATGCCGTCTTCGGGGCGGTCGTTGGCGTAATCGTTGTCCACTTCGTGATCGTCCCAGGTGAGGATCCACGAATACGCCTGATGCGCGGCCTGCAGGTCCGCATCGCTCTTGTAAAGCGCGTAGCGCGCGCGGTAGTCCTGCAGCGTGTATGGCTCGGCCCGGTCATGCTTGCGCACATGGTCGCGTCCCCACGACGATTCGTAAATGTAATCGCCTAGAAACACCACCAAGTCGAGATCGTCGCCCTGCATGTGACGGTAGGCGCTGTACCAGCCCTGCTCGTATTGCTGGCAGGAGGCGAAGGCGAAGCGCAGGCGCGCAGTTGCCGCATCGGCCGCGGGGGCGGTGCGCATGCGACCCACCGGGCTCGCTGCGCCGCCGGCGATAAATCGGTACCAGTACCAGCGATCGGCGCCGAGACCGGCCGGTTCGACATGCACCGAATGCGCCGCTTGCTGCAGGGCATCGACGCTGCCGGAGGCGGCGATCGAAGCGAATTTTTCGTCGCGCGCGACTTCCCAGCGTACCGGGACCGCCACCGGATCGAGGCCGCCGTTTGTTTGGGTGATGTCGGGCGCCAGCCGCGTCCATATGACCGCGCCGTCGGGGCGTGGATAACCCGAAGCCACGCCAAGCCTGAACGGATCATCGACGAATCGGACCGGACTCTGCGCGCGCAGCAAAGGTGATGCACGCGCCGCGGCGATTGCGGCCAGCGCCTGCAAAAATGCCCGGCGTGAAAAGTTGTGCATTGACTCGGACGAACTCAAGCACCGCGTGCGCGGTCAGGAGCGCATTGTCGCGCATGGCGCGCAAACTGGATAGGCGCGCGGCAGGGTTGACCCGCCGCGGAATGCGAATATCGCTAGACGATCAAGCAACGTGTGTGAAGCAGAACCCCGGGCACGCTGCGATCAGTAGTGCGCCATCCCGGTGCGTTCAAAATGACGCTGACGTTGTTCCAGATCGGACAGGTTCTCGGATGCGGCGAAGAAATTGTCGCGCTCGAAGTTGTCGTTGCGTTCGAACCAGTCGCCTATCGTCTTGAACAGTGCTTTCAGCATGCGTGCAATTTCGGCGTTGCGCTGCTGGCGGGCAAGTTGCTCGAGGGCATGAATGTCCAACACAGTCTCGATTGCCGCTGCTGCCTGGATATTGCTGCGCACCAAATCAGGTGCGGGCGCAGGCGACCTGAAAACCTTGACAGTGGGCTCGCCAAAGGCCGCATCGGGGCGTAATATACTGTCACCTTCGTACAAAGGTGCATAAAGTCTCATGTCAATTTCCTTGAAAAACTGTTTGATTAAGCATAAATAACGTGCTTCTTAGCGAGTATAGTAAGGGCGCACTGCCAGTTTTTCCAATCGCATGATCGGATTGCAACCATCTGCCCCGCTTATGCTGCGCCAAGTATATGATGCATCGCACCAAATTGGCGTTGGGCCAAGCAGGGTATACAGTTATGAACGGCTCCGGAACTTGCGAAACCGCCTTGGCGGCCTGTGGGTATCGAGAGCAACTACCTTCTGAATCTTCATTTCACCACCGGGAAACAATACCGATATGGAGCTTTACCAGCTGCGCAGCTTTGTCGCGGTAGCCGAAGCAGGGCATCTGACCCGCGCGGCGGAGCGCTTGCACGTCAGCCAGCCGGCCGTCAGCGCACAGATCAAGGCGCTGGAGGATGAACTCGATCTGCCCTTGTTCGAGCGCACCTCGAGTGGCATGGTGCTGACATCTGCCGGCGAGCGGCTGCTGGCGGACGCGCGCAAGGTACTGGATGCGGCGCAGGCATTGCGCAACGAAGCCAAGGCGCTCAAGGGGGAAGTGAGCGGCAAAGTGCGCGTGGGCACCATGTCGGATCCGGGTGTCATCCGCATCGGTGAATTTCTGAACGCCACGGTTGCGCGCCATCCATTGCTGCAGGTGGAACTGCACCACGAAATCACCGGAGCGGCGTTCACGAAAGTGCTGGGCGGGGAGCTCGACGCAAGTTTTTATTATGGCGACCTTGAGCACCCGGGTGTGGGCAGGTTGCGCCTGCGCGAGACCACCTATCGCGTTGCCGCGCCAGCCGCCTGGTCGGAGCGCATGGCGAACGCCGGCTGGAACGAGATCGCGCTGCAGCCGTGGATCATCACACCGTCGATCAGCACCCACCATAAGCTGGTGCGTACGCTGTTGGACAAGCACGGCATCGAGCCGGTGAAGGTGGTCGAGGCAGATCAGGAATCGGTGATCGCGAATCTGGTCGTGTCCGGCGTCGGCATGTCCCTGATCCGCGAAGAGCTGGCACTCGAAAAAGAAGCAGCTGGCGAAGTCTGCCTGTGGCGCGACGTGCGGCTCGAAACCACCGTATGGTTCATCTACCTGCTCGCGCGTCAGGACGACCCGGTAATCCGCGCGCTGCTCGGTCTGTTGCGCGACATCTGGAAACTGGAACGCGAACCGGACAGGCCGGCGCTGCACGAAATCAGCTAGCGGGCAGTTCGCGCAATTTTAGGCGAGGTGCCGCGGCGTCCAGCCTGGTACATGCTTCTGGCGCCATTGCCACCAGCGCGGGACGTTTGGCGAAAACGCGCGCTCGATGTAGTAGGGCACCATCGGCGCATACCAATCCCATAGACGGCGCAGGTCGCCGACTGGCTCGTCGTGCAGTTCGACGCGCAGATCAACGATCGGGAAAGGCTGCCGGTCATAGACTAGGAGGGCGGAGGAATTCTGTCCTTCGGGTTGTCCGCCTGCGTTCCGACCGGCCTCGATGGACCGCACCAAACGTTCGGCAAGCTCCAGATCCGAATCAGCTGAAAACGCCTGCGCCATTGCGGTGACTACCTGCTCTCCGACAAGCACGTTTCCCGAGCATACGAATCCGTCGCCGACCTGGTGTCCGGCCCAGGCTGCGTTGCGGCTGCCGGTGGCTGCGTGGGCGTGGCCGTAGACGTCGACAACGGCGATCTGCCGGTAGTCTGGAAACGGATCGCTCGCGAGAACATCGCTCACCACCTTCGTCGCAGAAAGCCCCTGCGCAAGCAGCGTTCTGGCGATCAGATTGAGCTGCGGATTCGCGACCGATTGAATCGACGCTGCCCCCATTCCCGGGACGATCAGCGGGCAGCGTCCGCCGACGTTTGGCGAGTAGGTCGCGATGCCAACGCCGAATTGGCCTGTCCTCTTGCAACGCGCTACGACCGAAAAAGTCATGCTGTGTTCCTCCTCCGGGGAATTCGGAATCAATCAATCTTGATGTTCATTTCGGCGCCGAGCTTGCGATAGGTTTCGAACCCGTCGCTGGTGAGCTTGCGCAGTTGTTCCGGGCTCATGGTTTTGATAATCGATCCAGTGCTCTCGATCTTCCTGCGTACCGGCGGCAGTTGCAGAATCTTCCCGACTTCCATGCTCAGGCGCGCAACGACCGGCTTGGGTGTTCCGGCAGGCGCGTAGAGTGCGTTCCAGGTATCCAGTTCCAGTCCGGACATGCCCTGTTCCGCGAGGGTCGGGATATCCGGTTCCGACGGCACGCGCTCAGCCGATGCCACGCCGAGTGCACGCAGCTGTCCGGCACGCACATAATTGATTTCGGTAGGGAGCGTGCCGAAATAGAATTGGACACGGTTCGTGAGCAGATCGGTATTTACCTGGGGCGCGCCTTTGTACGCAATATCGGTGATTTTTGCGCCGATCAGCTTGGCGAATAGCAGACAGGAGAGGTGAGTGCCGGTGCCGACGCCGTGGTGGGCGCAATTGAGCTTGGCGCTGTTGGCGCCTGCATAGGCGATGAACTCCTTCAGATTGGCCGCCGGTATCGACGGGTGCACGACCAGCACGATGGGAAGCGCGGCGACATAGGCCACCGGCTCGAAGTCCTTCAGTGGATGGTAGGTGACGTTCGGGTTAAGCGCGGGCACGATTGTCGACGGCGCGCTACCACCCATCACCAAGGTATAGCCGTCCGGCGCCGCCTTCGATACCACGGTCATGGCGATGGCGCCGCCGGCGCCGGCACGGTTTTCAACCAGCACCGGCTGGCCCAGTACCTTGGCCAGTTCCTCTCCGACGACGCGGCTGAGCAGATCGGTGATGCCGCCGGCGGGGTAGGGCGAGACAATGGTCAGGGGTTTTGTTGGCCACGCCTGCGCCTGTACGCCGGACGAGAACGAACTCAGGCAGGCGGCGAGGAGTGCGAGTGTCGCCAAGGTTCGGCTGCGGCTGCGGTTGGGCGTGTTCGAAATACGGAAATTGGGCATGACAGGCTCCGATTCAGGGTGTTTAGAGTTCGCCGAGCGGCATCTTTTCCAAGCCGTGCACAATCGACTTGAGGCGCGCGCCGATGGCTTCGAGCCGCGTCTCGGACAGGCGCACGCGCGGACCATGGCAGGCGATCGAAACCAGCAGTTGGTTGGACAGGGCCAGCGGCACTGCAACGCCGTTCAACTCCGCGTTCCAGTCGCCTCCGAAACAGTAGGCCTTATGTTCGAAGCGCGCCATCTCGCGCTCGACGCCTGCACGAATCTGCGGCCACCATTCCGGCAGGCCGCTGATTCGAATCTCCTCCAGCAGCGAAGTGCGCGCGGCTTGCGGCATCGCGGCGAGATAGGCGCGGCCGATGGCGGTCGTGGCGATCGGCACGCGCGTACCTACGTCCTGCTCCAGCGCCGCAATGGAAGGCGCGCGCAGGCGCTCGACAAATATCATGTGCAGCCCGTCGCGCGTCGCAATGGCGGCGGTCACCCCCTCGGCAGTTGCGATCTCCTGCAGCATCGGGCGGATGATCTGTCGCGCGCCCAGTCTTGCGAGTACCGGATATCCGAGGGTCAGGATATGAGGCTGCAGCCGGTAACCGGCAACGTTGGTGTCTTGCGCGAGATAGCCCAGGCGCGACAGCGTGTGCGTGAGTCGTGAGATCGTGGGTTTTGGCAAGCCAGTTCTTTTCGCCAGTTCCAGATTGGTGAGCACGTCGTCGCCAACCGAATACGCCTGCAGCACGCGCAGGCCGCGCGCCAGCGCGATAACGAATTGCCGGCCGCCGGCCTCGGGCTCGACGTTCGCGTTCTTGGGTTTGCGCCGGTTTTCTGCCATGGCATGGTTCTCTGGGATAGCGTTCGATCGGGACCTCCAAACAGACGATCGCCGACGGCATTTCGCTATGCGAAACGCTATCGTAATTTCACTTTAGCATAGGCAATACATGTTCGCAATGTAGTAATTCTGCCGACCTTTTGTAGTTTCGCTATGCGAAACTTAAGATCGGATGGCTAGGCGACCTGGCGTGAAAACCGGCGCGAGCGGTAGATCAACCCTGCCGCAATGCTGACCGTGACCAGGCTCCAGGCGATGCCGTTGACGAACGCGGCGCGATAAGAGCCGGTGAGATCGAATATCGCGCCCGACATCCAGCCGCCGAGCGCCATGCCGAAAAGGGTCGCCATCAGCACCGTGCCGACGCGGGCCCCGGCTTCACCCGGCTTGAAATGCTCGCGCACGATCAGGGCATACGAAGGCACGATACCGCCCTGGAACAGACCGAACAGCGCCGATATCACGTAGAGTGAAACCAGTCCATCGAACGGCAGGAAGAGTAGCAGCGCGACCGCCTGCAGCGAAGCGCCCAGAAGCAGCGTGCGCAGCCCGCCGATGTGGTCCGAGATCCAGCCGAACGTGAGCCGGCTGACAATGCCGAAGCCGAGCATGAGCGAGAGCATTTGCGCGCCGCGCGCAGGTCCGAATCCCAGGTCGCCGCAGTAGGCGACGATATGCACCTGCGGCATCGACATGGCTACACAGCAGGAGACTCCGGCGATGCTCAGCAACATCAGCAGCGTGCCCGGCGAGAGTCCAAGCGTGCCCTCCGATCCGGCGACGCTGGGCGCGGGCCCGGCTGCAGGCAGCTCGGGGATCGGCGGGCGGGGCCGCAGAAACAATGCGAGCGGCAGCATCGAGACGAGGCAGAACACGCCGATACCGATGTAGGTCTGGCGCCAGCCGGCAGTTTCGATGAAGCGCTGCATTATCGGCGGCCAAACCGTCCCGGCGAGATAGTTGCCGCTGATGCAGATGGCGACGGCGATGCCGCGGCGCCGCGTGAACCAGAGCGATATATCCGCCACCAGCGGCGCGAACGTGGCCGAGGTGCCGAAAAGTCCGATCAATAAACCCTGCGCCAGGTTGAACTGCCACAGACTGCCGGCGGCGCCGGCGGCGATGAAACCCGCCGAAAGCCCGAACGCGCCGATAATCAGCGGGACCATCACGCCGTAGCGGTCCGCCAGCCGTCCCATCAGGATGCCGCCGATACCGAAGCCGATCATGGTGAAAGCGAAAGGCAGGGACGCATCCGAGCGGCTGACGCCGAAATCGGCCTGAACCAGCGGCAGTACCACGGTGACTGCATACATGCCCGAACCGCCGATGGTCATCAGCGCCAGCGCGGCCCACAGGCGTGCCCAGGCATAGCGCGATTCAACCAGCGTTTCAGTCGCGGTCAAAATCCCTCGAGTACGATTTTGCCCAGCGTGTGTCCGCCTTCGAGCAGTTTGTGCGCGCGCTTCAGATTGGCGGCGTTGATTTTTCCGAGGCTTGTGGTAAGCGTGGTCTTCAGCGCGCCGGCCTCGATCAGGGCCGCGGTCCGGTCAAGCAGGTGATGCTGCTCGATCATGTCCGGGGTGTTGAAGCTGGAGCGGGTGAACATGAATTCCCAGGCGAGGGTCACGCTCTTGCCCATCAGCGGCGTAAGGTCCACGGGTTTTTGCGCCGATACGATGGCGCACATTTTCCCCAGCGGTTTGATGATGGATGCGAACGCGGGGAACCAGCGATCGGTATTGTTGAGGCAGAAAATATAGTCGACTTCCTTGCTGCCCACGGCCTCGAGCTGCGGCGCCAGATCCTTGCTGTGATCGATGACGTGATCCGCGCCCAGAGCGCGTACCCAGGCGACCGATTCCGGCCGCGATGCGGTGGCAATCACATTGAGGCCGGCGAGTTTTTTCGCCAGCTGAATCGCGATCGAGCCTACGCCGCCGGCGCCGGCGATGATGAGCAGCGTCCTGCCCGCATGGTCGCCCGAACTGGAGATGCCCATGCGGTCGAACATGCCTTCCCAGGCGGTGATGGTGGTGAGC
>QYQC01000172.1 GCA_007280315.1 Betaproteobacteria bacterium
CAGTTCGAGATTCGCACCCACCTGCGGCTGATGGACATCATCGACCCGACCGACAAGACCGTGGATGCGCTGATGAAATTGGATCTTCCAGCCGGAGTGGACGTAGAGATAAAGCTGTAATTGCAGCAAGACACGCACCGATAAAAATCACGGGCGTGAAATGATGATTGCCGGCCAATTGTAGTCGGCGCCTTTTAGCGAAGGGAAAGAAGATGAGCTTAGGATTAGTCGGTCGCAAGGTCGGCATGACCCGCGTATTCACGGACGAAGGCGACTCCGTTCCGGTGACCGTGGTGGACGTGTCCGATAACCGCGTGACCCAGATCAAGACCGCCAAGACCGACGGTTATGTCGCGGTTCAGGTGACTTTCGGCAAGCGCCGCGCCTCGCGCGTGAGCAAATCTGCAGCCGGCCATTTTGCCAAGGCCGCGGTCGAAGCCGGCCATACGGTGAAGGAATTCCGCGTAACCGATGAGCAACTCGCCAACCTCAAGGTGGGTGGCAAAGTGAGTGTGGATCTGTTCCAGGTGGGGCAGATGGTGGATGTGACGGGAACCTCGCTTGGCAAGGGTTTTTCCGGCGCGATCAAACGCCACCATTTTTCCTCCCAGCGGGCGAGCCACGGTAATTCCAGGTCGCATAACGCCCCGGGTTCAACCGGCATGGCGCAGGATCCGGGCCGCGTGTTCCCGGGAAAACGCATGGCGGGTCAGTTGGGCAATGTAACGCGTACAACCCAGAGTCTGGAGATTGTGCGCATCGATGCCGAACGCCAGCTGCTGCTGATCAAGGGCTCTGTTCCCGGCAGCAAAGGCGGCGACCTGATCGTGCACCCTGCCACCAAGGCGCGTGTGAGAAAAGTCGTTGCCGCGCCGGCCAAGGGAGGCAAGAAATAATGGAACTCAAACTGATTGATGCCAAAGGCCAGTCGGCTTCGACCATGGCTGCATCCGACGCCCTGTTCGCACGCGACTACAACGAGCCGCTGATCCATCAGGTGGTCACCGCCTATCAGGCCAATGCCCGCCAGGGGACGCGGGCGCAGAAGGGACGTGCTGAAATTGCCAAATCCACGCGCAAGCCGTGGCGCCAGAAGGGCACCGGACGCGCTCGCGCTGGCATGGCCTCCAGCCCACTGTGGCGAGGCGGCGGCAGGATTTTCCCGTCGAGCCCGGAAGAGAACTTCACACAGAAGCTGAACAAGAAGATGTACCGCGCCGGCGTGGCGTCGATTCTGTCGCAGCTGGCGCGCGAAGACCGGCTCAAGGTGGTCGAGGATTTCGTCCTGGAAGCGCCGAAGACCAAGCTGTTCCTGCAGAAAGTGAAAGACATGGGCGTCGCCAATTCGCTCCTGCTCATTACCGACGAGCTCGACGACAATCTGGTTTTGTCCTCGAGAAACCTGCCCAATGTTCTAGTGCTGGAAGTGTCCGAAGCCGATCCGGTGTCGCTCATCCGCTATCAGAACGTGATCCTGACGCGCAAGGCGGTCAGCAAATTCGAGGAGATGCTGGGATGAACGCGCCACAAACAAGCAAAACCCCGGCTAAACCCGCGGCTAAGAACCCGCAGCGTCTGATGCAGGTTCTGCTCGCTCCGCAGGTGTCGGAGAAGAGCACCTATGTCGCAGAGAAGAACGAGCAGGTGGTATTCCGCGTGGTCGGGAATGCAACCAAACCGGAGATCAAGGCCGCAGTCGAGTTGTTGTTCAAGGTCGAGGTCGAAAGCGTGCAGGTCGCTAACGTCAAGGGCAAGCAAAAGCGCTTCGGCAAAATGACCGGCCGGCGCAAAGACTGGAAAAAGGCCTATGTGTGCCTGAAGCCCGGGCAGGAAATCAACTTTCACGCGGCGGAGTAGAACATGGCACTCGTCAAGGTCAAACCCACCTCACCCGGCCGCCGTTCGCTGGTCAAGGTCGTCAACCCGGATCTGCACAAAGGCAAGCCGCATGCGCCTTTGCTTGAGCCGCAGTCGCGCCGCGCCGGACGCAACAACAGCGGCCATATCACCATGCGCCACCAGGGCGGCGGCCACAAGCAGCATTATCGTATCGTCGATTTCAAACGCGCCAAGGACGGCATCACGGCCAAGGTCGAGCGCCTGGAATACGATCCCAACCGCAGCGCCAATCTGGCCCTGCTGTGCTACACCGACGGCGAGCGGCGCTATATCATTGCGCCCAAAGGCGTCGCCGTGGGCGCCTTGCTTATGTCCGGCGTGGAAGCGCCGATCAAGCCGGGCAATACGCTGCCACTGCGCAATATTCCGGTCGGTACCACCGTACATTGCGTCGAGATGCTGCCCGGAAAGGGCGCGCAAATCGCGCGCGCTGCCGGCACCTCGGTGCAGTTGCTCGCGCGCGAGGGCAGTTATGCCCAGTTGCGCCTGCGCTCGGGTGAGGTGCGCAAGGTGCACATCGAGTGCCGCGCCACCATCGGCGAGGTCGGCAACGAAGAACATTCACTGGAATCGGTGGGCAAGGCCGGCCGCATGCGCTGGCGCGGCGTGCGCCCGACAGTGCGCGGCGTGGCGATGAACCCGGTCGACCACCCGCATGGGGGTGGCGAAGGCAAGACCGCCGCCGGCCGGCATCCGGTCAGTCCCTGGGGCACGCTTACCAAGGGCTACCGCACGCGCAAGAACAAACGCACCAGCGGCATGATCATCAATCGCCGTAACAAGAAATAGAGGATAGGACATGGGACGTTCAGTCAAGAAAGGCCCGTTCGTTGACCACCATTTGGTGGGCAAGGTGGACAAGGTGCGCGGCAGCGGCGACAAGCGGCCGATCAAGACCTGGTCGCGTCGCTCCACCATTCTGCCGGATTTTGTCGGCCTGACCATCGCGGTGCATAACGGCAGGCAGCATATCCCGGTCTATATTTCCGAGAACATGGTCGGTCACAAGCTTGGCGAGTTCGCGCTTACGCGCACGTTCAAGAGCCACTCGGCCGACAGAAAAGTCGCAGCGCCCGGTGGCGGTACCCCCGCACCCGCTGCAGCAGCGAAGAAATAGGAGTGACAGCCATGCAGACCAGAGCCAGCTTGCGCGGAGTTCGCCTGTCGGCGCAGAAAGGACGGCTCGTCGCCGACCAGATCCGCGGCCTAGCGGTGGACAAGGCGCTTAACGTCCTTGCGTTCAGCCCGAAGAAGGGCGCCAAGATCATAAAGAAGGTGCTGGAGTCGGCGATAGCCAACGCCGAGCACAATGACGGCGCCGATATCGACGAGCTCAAGGTGCAGACCATCTACGTCGAACAGGCCTCGATGCTCAAGCGTTTTCACGCGCGCGCCAAAGGCCGCGGCAACCGCATCAACAAGCACTCCTGCCATATTTTCATCACCGTTGGCGACGAGGTCAAAGCAAAGCGCAGCTCGACCACAACCGTAGCTAAAGCGCGCGCGGCCGATGCCGTGGCCAAGAAATAAGGGACAGTCATGGGACAAAAAATCCACCCGATCGGGTTCCGCCTCGCAGTCAACAAGAACTGGGGTTCGCGCTGGTATGCCAACAGCAAGAACTTCGGTGCCATGCTTAACGAAGACCTGAAAGTACGTGACTATCTGAAGAAAAAGCTTGCCCACGCCTCGGTCGGCCGCGTCGTGATCGAGCGTCCGGCCAAGGACGCCCGCATTACCATCCATAGCGCCCGTCCCGGCGTCGTAATCGGCAAGAAGGGCGAAGACATCGAGGTGCTGAAGGCAGAGCTGCGCAAAATTCTGGGCGTACAAATGGTGCACGTAAACATCGAGGAGATCAGAAAACCCGAGATCGATGCCCAGCTTATCGCCGATTCCATCGCGCAGCAGCTGGAAAAGCGCATCATGTTCCGCCGTGCAATGAAACGCGCGATGCAGAACGCCATGCGCCTTGGCGCGCAGGGAATCAAAATCGCGAGCTCGGGCAGGCTCAACGGCATCGAGATTGCACGCAATGAGTGGTATCGCGAGGGCCGCGTGCCGTTGCATACTCTGCGTGCCGATATCGATTACGGCTTCGGCGAAGCCAAGACCACCTACGGCATAATCGGGATCAAGGTGTGGGTGTACAAAGGCGAGACTGTGGGCAAGAACGAACAGCCCCTCGCCGTGCCCGGCTCGGCGCCCGAAGAGACACCGGCGCCGAAGAGAGCGCGAAAGGCACCGGCGCCGGCGCCCAGGCCTGAGGTCGCTGCGCCCAAACCCGAAGGCGACGCGAAACCCAAGGCAGCGACGCGCGCACGCAAGAAGCCTGTAGCGGCTGATGCAGCCAAGGACGGCGATGCTTCGAAGAAGGCCGAAGGAACGACCGGCGAACCCGCCAAACCCGCGGCCAAGGCCAAGACTACGGTCAGGCGCGTGACGAAGAAGACAGGAGCGTAATATGCTTCAACCAGCGAGGACTAAATACCGCAAGCAGCAAAAAGGCCGCAACAAGGGCATTGCTACGCGCGGCAACAAGGTGGCTTTCGGCGAATTTGGTCTCAAGGCCATCGGACGTGGCCGCCTGACTGCGCGTCAAATCGAGGCCGCGCGCCGTGCCATGACGCGCCACATCAAGCGCGGCGGTCGCATCTGGATCCGCATATTCCCGGACAAGCCGATTTCGCAGAAACCGGCCGAGGTGCGCATGGGCAACGGCAAAGGTAATCCGGAATATTTCGTGGCCGAGATTGTTCCGGGCAAAGTGCTGTACGAAATGGACGGCGTGGACGAGGTGCTGGCGCGGCAGGCTTTTCGTCTGGCCTCCGCCAAGCTGCCGATCGCCACCGCGTTCGTCCACCGTTTAGTGGGGTAGACCGATGAAACCGAGTGAACTACGCGCGAAGGACATGGCGCAACTGAACCAGGAATTGACCGACCTGCTGAAGGCGCAATTCAGCCTTCGCATGCAGGTTGCGACACAGCAGCTGACCAATAACAGCCAGCTGAAGAAGACCCGCCGCGATATCGCGCGGGTACGCACGATCATTGCACAGAAGGTGGCAGACTCATGAGCGATACCCAGACAACCAAGGCAAAAAAGGTCGTGCGCGCGCTGACCGGGCGCGTGGTCAGCGACAAGATGAACAAGACCGTAACGGTGTTGATCGAACGTCGGGTACGCCATCCGCTGGTGGGCAAAATCGTGACCCGCTCCAGGAAATATCACGCCCACGCGGAGAACAACGAGTACAAGACGGGCGATCTGGTCATGATCGAGGAGACGCGCCCGATATCCAAGACCAAGGCGTGGAAAGTCACCAGGCTGGTGGAGAAGGGCAAGATCATTTAAAACGTACAAATTCGTTGCCCCGTCTCAATCGGCCGGGTATAATGCAACGCTTTTCGCGATAGCGATTCGCCACTGGCTGGAGCGTTCAACCCAAACGGGTTCCAAGACTGACCGCAACGCGCTGTATGCACCAGAGGGTGCAGGCGCAACCGGTTCAAGTTGGAGAGGAAACAAACCATGATTCAGATGCAAACTGTATTGGATGTTGCCGACAACACTGGTGCGCGCGCGGTGATGTGCATCAAGGTGCTGGGCGGCTCGAAGCGGCGCTACGCCGGAATCGGCGATGTGATCAAGGTCAGCATCAAGGACTGCGCTCCGCGTGGACGTGTGAAGAAAGGCGAAGTCTACAGTGCCGTGGTGGTGCGTACCGCGAAGGGCGTGCGCCGCGCGGACGGATCGCTGATCAGGTTCGACAGCAATGCTGCAGTTCTGCTGAATGCGAAACTAGAGTCGATCGGCACGCGTATTTTCGGGCCGGTGACGCGCGAACTGCGCAATGAACGATTCATGAAGATCGTCTCGCTCGCGCCAGAGGTTTTGTAATAGACGGGTCGATGAACCATTGGGTCTGGGAAAGAGGCGGATACCCACCCTTTTCCACCAACCCCGGGTAACTCCCCAAAGTTAGGAATATAGGAATCGAAGGCCATGCAAAAGATTCGAAAAGGTGACGACGTGATCGTCATTACCGGCAAGGACAAGGGCAAGCGCGGCACGGTGCTGCGTTGCGTCGACGAACGGCACCTGCTGGTTGAGGGGATTAACCGCGCGAAGAAACACCAGAAACCGAACCCGATGAAGAGCCAGACCGGCGGCATCGTGGACCTGGACATGCCGATCGACGTCTCCAACGTCGCGCTGTTCAACCCGCAGACGCAAAAAGGTGACCGCGTCGGCATCAAGACGCTGGAGGACGGACGCAAAGTGCGTATTTTCAAGTCCAACGGCGAAGTAGTGGACGCCTGAGAGAGAAAACGCTATGGCACGCTTATACAGCTTTTACAAAGAGACGGTAGTGCCCGACATGGTTAAGAAATTCGGGTACAAAACGGCGATGCAGGTTCCGCGCATCCAAAAGATCACGCTCAACATGGGCGTGGGTGAGGCCGTCAACGACAAGAAGATCATGGACAACGCCGTCGGCGACATGACAAAAATTGCCGGGCAGAAGCCGGTGGTGACATTGTCGAAAAAACCGATAGCCGGTTTCAAGATCCGCAAGGACCTCCCGATCGGTTGTATGGTGACCCTGCGCGGCACACGCATGTACGAATTTCTCGACCGACTGGTAAGCATTGCGATACCGCGGATCCGGGATTTTCGCGGCCTGTCGCAGCGGGCCTTCGACGGCCGCGGCAACTACAACCTCGGAGTGAAAGAGCAGATTATTTTTCCCGAAGTCGAGTACGACAAGATTGATGCCCTGCGTGGCATGAATATCAGCATCACCACCACAGCGAAGACCGACGACGAAGCCAAAGCGCTGCTCGCCGCCTTCAAATTTCCGTTCAAGACCTGAAGGATTGCGCCATGGCAAAAACCGCAGTCATCAACCGTAACGAAAAGCGCCGCAAGACCGTGAAGAAATTCGAGGTCAAACGTGCGGCGCTGCTCGCGATCATCAACGATTTCAAACAGCCCGAAGACGAGCGCATGGCGGCGCGCCTGCAGTTGCAGCGACTGCCGCGTAACGCGAGTCCGTCGCGGCTGCGCAACCGCTGCAAGCTGACAGGCCGCCCGCGCGGCGTGTATAGCAAGTTCGGCTTGGGCCGCAACAAGCTGCGTGATATCGCCATGCGCGGCGAAATCCCCGGCATGACCAAAGCCAGCTGGTGAGAGGAGACAAAGCATGAGCATGAGTGATCCTATCGCCGATATGCTGACCCGCATCCGCAATGCGCAACTTGCGGAAAAGCTGTCGGTGGCGATGCCGTCGTCGCGCGTGAAAGCGTCCATCGCGCAGGTGCTGAAGGACGAGGGCTACATTGAGGAATTCAAGGTTCGCGACGAGGACGGGAAACCCACCCTCGAAATCGCGCTGAAGTATTACGCGGGCGAACCGGTGATCGAGAAGATCGAGCGCGTCAGTCGTCCCGGACTGCGCATCTACAAGGGCCGCGACGAAATTCCGAAGATCATGAATGGCCTGGGTATCGCCATCGTTTCCACTTCGCGGGGCGTGATGACCGACAGAAAAGCGCGCGCCACCGGGGTCGGCGGCGAAGTGCTGTGTATCGTGGCTTAAGGGGACGAAACCATGTCGCGAATCGGAAAGAACCCCATTCCAGTGCCCAAGGGCGTCGAAGTGACGCTTTCGGCCGAACAAGTCGCCGTGAAAGGGCCGTTGGGTACCCTGACACAGCGCTTGAGCAGTGACATCAAGATTGAGCGCGACGGCGACAATCTGCTGTGCCTGGTAAACAACGACTCAACGCGGGCCAACGCCATGTCGGGAACCATCCGGGCTCTCGTGGCCAATATGGTCGAAGGCGTTACCAAAGGATTCGAGCGCAAGCTGACGTTGGTCGGCGTCGGATATCGTGCCCAGGCGCAAGGCGACAAACTGAACCTGGCGCTTGGTTTTTCGCATCCCGTGGTACATCAGATGCCCAAGGGCGTAAGAGTCGAAACGCCGAGCCAGACCGAGATCATCCTTCGCGGCAACGACAAGCAGCAGGTCGGCCAGGTCGCCGCCGAGGTGCGTGCCTATCGCAGTCCGGAGCCGTACAAAGGCAAGGGTGTTCGCTATACAGGCGAGAAAGTGGTCTTGAAAGAGACCAAGAAGAAGTAAGCGGAGCTAAAGTCATGATAAATAAAAAGCAGGCGCGACTGCGCCGCGCACGTAGATCCCGTGCAAAGATTGCCCAACTCAAGGCTGTGCGCCTCGCGGTGCATCGTACCAACAGCCATATTTACGCGCAGGTGATTTCCGCTTGCGGCACCAAAGTGCTGACCGCCGCATCCACGCTGGAGAAGGAAGTGCGCGCGACAGTGGCCAACGGCGGCAACGTCAAGGCGGCCGAGGCCGTGGGCAAGCGTATTGCTGCCAAAGCCAGACAACTCGGCATAGAGAAAGTGGCGTTCGACCGTGGTGGCCTGCAGTATCACGGCCGCGTCAAGGCGCTGGCGGAAGCGGCGCGCGAAGCCGGCCTAAAGTTTTAATCGGGGACGAATATGGCGAAGATGCAGGGCAGGATGCAGGGCAAGATGGGCCAGGATGATCGCGGCGACGGCATGCGCGAAAAAATGGTCGCGATCAACCGGGTCACCAAAGTGGTGAAGGGTGGCCGTATTCTGAGCTTTGCCGCGCTTACGGTCGTCGGTGACGGCGACGGCGGAGTCGGCATGGGCAAGGGCAAATCGCGCGAGGTTCCGGTCGCAGTGCAAAAGGCGATGGAAGAAGCGCGGAAAAAAATGTTTCGTGTCAGCCTGAAGAACGGCACGCTGCATCACGCGGTGATGGGACGCCACGGCGCGGCCAAGGTGTACATGCAGCCGGCGTCTGAAGGAACGGGAATCATCGCCGGCGGCGCCATGCGCGCCGTATTCGAAGTCATGGGCATTACCAACGTGCTCGCCAAGTGCATCGGCTCGGGCAGTCCCTATAACGTGGTACGCGCGACGCTGCAGGGCTTGAAATCCATGAACACGCCGTCCGAGATTGCCGCCAAACGCGGCAAGTCGGTCGAAGAAATCACCGGTTGAGGACCATCATGGCGGACAAAAAACTCAGGGTCACCCTGCTGAAAAGCGTGATTGGCTGCAAAGCAACGCACCGTGCGACCGTGCGCGGGCTGGGCCTGAAGCGCATCAATCACACCGTGGAATTGCAGGACACGCCCGCGGTTCGCGGCATGATCAACAAGGTCTATTACCTGGTGAAGTGCGAGGCATAAATGCAGCTCAATACGATAAAGCCTGCGGCAGGCGCTAAACGACCGCGCCGCCGCGTCGGACGCGGCATCGGCTCGGGTCTGGGCAAGACTGCAGGTCGCGGCCACAAGGGACAGAAATCCCGCTCCGGCGGATTTCACAAGGTCGGGTTCGAGGGCGGGCAGATGCCGCTTCAACGGCGCCTGCCTAAACGCGGCTTCAATTCGCTCGCGCGCGGCCTGACCGCCGAAGTGCGCCTGTCGGACCTGCAAAAAATGCAGATTGAAGCGATCGATTTGAAGGCGCTCAAAGCTGCCGGCGTGGTGCCGGAGGCAACCGAAGTGGTCAAGGTCATCCTGTCTGGAAAACTTGAACGCAAGGTCAGCTTGAGCGGCCTGCGTGTCACCAAGGGCGCGCGCACGGCGATCGAGGCGGCCGGCGGAAGCATCGCTGCGCTGGAGGTAAAAGCGCCCGTGGGCAAGGGCAAGAAAGCCAAGGCGCGGGTTGAAGCCATCGCTAAGGCCAAGGCCAGAGCTGAGGCACCGAAGACGGTAAAGGCTGAGCGCACCGATAAGGCGAAGGCCAAGGCGAAAGCGCCGAAGGCGGCCAAAGGCGCCGCCGAGCCTGCAGCGAAAGACAAGTCCAAATCCAAGGCAAAGGGCGAGAAGGCTTAATTGCCGCTCCACGCAATGGCGACCCCAGCTCAAAATATCGGCAAGTCCGGCAAGTTCGGCGACCTGAAAAAGCGTCTCCTGTTCCTGCTCGGCGCGCTGGTCGTGTTCCGTACCGGTGCGCATATTCCGGTGCCCGGAATCGACCCGAACGTGCTCGCCGATCTGTTCAAGTCGCAGCAAGGCGGGATTCTCGGCATGTTCAACATGTTCTCCGGCGGGGCCCTGTCGCGCTTCACTATCTTCGCCCTGGGGATCATGCCCTACATTTCCTCGTCGATCATCATGCAGCTGATGACTACGGTATCGCCGCATCTTGAGCAACTGAAGAAGGAAGGCCAGGCGGGGCAGCGCAAGATCACGCAGTACACGCGTTATGGAACGGTGTTTCTGGCGCTGTTTCAGGCGATCGGCATTTCCATCGCGCTCGAATCGCAGCCCGGTCTGGTGCTCGATCCGGGTCTGATGTTCCGCTTTGTTACCGTGAGTACGCTGGTGACCGGAACCATGTTCCTGATGTGGCTGGGCGAGCAGATCACAGAGCGCGGCCTGGGCAACGGCATTTCGATCATCATTTTCGCGGGCATCGCCGCGGGCCTGCCCAACGCCGTTGGTGGCACCCTGGAACTGGTGCGTACCGGCGCTATGCATCCGCTCACGGCGCTCTTGATCGCGACGGCCGTCGTGCTGGTGACCTGGGCCGTATGCTTCGTCGAGCGCGGCCAGCGCAAGATCCTGGTGAACTACGCCAAGCGCCAGGTTGGCAATAAAATCTATGGCGGCCAGGCGTCGCACCTGCCGTTCAAACTCAATATGGCGGGGGTGATCCCGCCGATTTTTGCCTCGAGTATCATCCTGTTTCCGGCGACGCTGGCCGGATGGTTCGGTCAAAGCGAAGGGATGAGCTGGCTGCGCGATATCTCCGGCACGTTGTCACCGGGTCAGCCGATTTACGTCATGCTGTATGCCGGTGCGATCATATTTTTCTGTTTTTTCTACACCGCGTTGCAGTACAACCCGAAGGACACCGCGGATAACCTGAAAAAAAGCGGCGCATTCGTCCCCGGGATCCGGCCGGGCGATCAGACCGCGCGCTATCTTGAGAAAATTCTCACGCGACTGACCATGGCCGGAGCGATCTATGTGACCCTGGTATGCCTGCTGCCCGAATTCATGATTTTGAAGTGGAACGTGCCGTTCTATTTCGGCGGAACCTCGCTCTTGATCATTGTGGTGGTGACTATGGATTTCATGTCCCAGGTGCAGGCCTACATCATGTCGCACCAATATGAAAGCCTGTTGAAGAAAGCGAATTTCAAGGGCGCTGGTTTTCCCACACGCTGATGGCGAAAGAAGACGTTATCGAGATGCAGGGGGAGATCGTGGAGAATCTCCCGAACGCGACGTTCAGGGTTAAGCTGGAAAACGGCCACATAGTGTTGGGCCATATCTCGGGCAAGATGCGCATGCACTACATTCGCATATTGCCGGGCGACAAGGTGACGGTGGAGTTGACGCCGTATGATTTGACAAGAGCGCGGATCGTTTTCCGTGCGAAGTAGTCCGGGTGCGGGCGTAACAGCGCGGGCCGGACCCGAGCGGAGCAGGAGAGCACCATGAAAGTACAGGCATCGGTAAAAAAGATGTGCCGCAACTGCAAAGTCATTCGCAGGAAGAGAGTGGTGCGCGTGATCTGCACCAACCCGCGGCATAAACAGCGTCAAGGTTAATTGACTGGTAGAGAGCATGATATCAAGCTATAATTATCGGTTTCGCATTCTTGGAGTGAACTAATGGCCCGTATTGCAGGTGTCAACATTCCAAACCACCAACACGCCGAGATTGCGCTGACTGCGATCTTCGGTATCGGACGGGCGCGTGCGCAGGCGATTTGCGTCGCGGCCAAGGTCGGATCCTCGGCCAAGATCAAGGACCTGTCGGACTCCGACATGGAACGCTTGCGTGAAGAAGTGGCCAAATTTTCGGTCGAAGGCGACCTGCGGCGCGAAGTGTCGATGTCGATCAAGCGCCTGATGGATCTGGGCTGCTATCGCGGCTCCCGCCATCGCAAAGGCCTGCCGGTGCGCGGCCAGCGCACGCGTACCAACGCGCGTACGCGCAAGGGTCCGCGCAAGGCCGCAATCAAGATGAAATCGGCGGCGACCAAGACATAGAACCGGTTGCAAAATCAGTTTTGCAACCGGCCAATTTAGGGGGGTATGAGGGGATGTATTCCCTCATACCGAAACGGAACTAAGCCCCGGATCAACGGATACGTAGAGGAACGCATAAATGGCCAAACCCCCGAGCGCAGGCGCCACCGCCGCCGCGCGTGTACGCAAGAAGGTAAAGAAGAACGTTGCCGAAGGCATCGCGCATATACACGCGTCGTTCAACAATACCATCATCACCATCACTGACCGCCAGGGAAATGCGCTGTCCTGGGCGACCTCCGGCGCCGCCGGTTTCAAGGGCTCGCGCAAATCGACGCCCTTCGCGGCGCAGATTGCCGCCGAGCAGGCCGGCAAAGCAGCACAGGAATGCGGCGTGAAAAACGTCGAAGTCCGCATCAAAGGCCCGGGCCCCGGACGCGAGTCCGCAGTGCGCGCCCTGAACGCGATAGGACTGAAAATCACCAGCATCAGCGATGTGACGCCGGTGCCACACAACGGCTGCCGCCCGCCCAAGCGCCGGCGCATCTAAGGAGACTGGAACGTGGCCCGCAACCTAGACCCGAAATGCCGCCAGTGCCGCCGCGAAGGCGAGAAACTGTTCTTAAAAGGCGAGAAATGCTTTACCGATAAATGCGCCGTCGAGCGCCGCGCCTACGCGCCGGGCCAGCACGGCCAGAAGAGCGGGCAGCGCCTGTCCGACTACGGCAAGCAACTGCGCGAGAAGCAGAAAATCCGCCGGATTTACGGCATTCTCGAGCGCCAGTTCCGTGGCATCTACGCACTGGCCGCGCGCCAGAAAGGCATCACCGGCGAGAGTCTGCTGCAAATGCTCGAATCGCGCCTGGACACGGTGTGCTTCCGCATGGGTTTCGGCGCTTCGCGCAACGAGGCGCGTCAGGTGGTGCGTCACAACGGCATTATGGTAAACGGCAAACGCGTCAACATTCCGTCCTACCATGTGCGCACCGGCGACACCGTCGAGGTTGCGGAAAAGGCGAAAGCCCAGCTGCGCATCAAGGGAGCGTCCACAGCAGCCGCATCACGCGGCATTCCCGAGTGGCTGGAAGTCGATAGCACGGCATTGAAGGGTATGTTCAAGGCCAAACCGCAGCGCAGCGAACTGCCTTCGACCATCAACGAAAGCCTGGTAGTCGAACTGTATTCCAAGTAATCGTAAAAGTTTCCCAGAGGAACCTCCATGCAAAGCAGTGGATTTCTGAAACCGCGCATTATCGACGTGCAGAGCATCGCTCCCAATCATGCCCGAGTGGTGATGGAGCCGTTCGAACGGGGCTACGGCCACACGCTGGGCAACGCCCTGCGGCGCGTACTCCTGTCCTCGATGCCGGGGTTTGCCCCGACCGAGGTACAGATCTCCGGCGTGCTGCACGAATATTCGACCATCGACGGCGTGCAGGAAGACGTGGTCGATATCCTGCTCAACCTCAAGGGCGTCGTGCTGAAAATGCATAACCGCACCGAAGCCCTGCTGACGCTTAAGAAAAAAGGCGAAGGCGCGGTGACCGCGGCCGACATCGAAGCGTCGCACGACGTGGAAATCATCAATCCAGAGCACGTCATTGCCCATCTCTCGCCCGGCGGCAAGCTGGAGATGCAGATCAAGGTTGAGCGTGGCCGCGGCTACGAGCCGGGCAACCTGCGCATCGTGCCCGAGGAAACCAAGGGCATCGGCAAAATCATTCTCGATGCGTCTTTTTCGCCGGTGCGGCGCGTCAGCTACGCGGTTGAGTCGGCGCGGGTGGAACAACGCACCGACCTCGACAAACTGATCATGGACATCGAGACCAACGGCGTGGTCGAGCCGGAAGAGGCGATACGCTATGCCGCGCGGGTCCTGGTGGAGCAGTTGTCGGTGTTCGCCGCGCTCGAAGGCACGCCGATCGCGAGCGAGCCGGTCAAGGCGCCACAGGTCGATCCGATTCTGCTGCGCCCGGTGGACGATCTGGAGCTGACGGTGCGTTCGGCCAATTGCCTGAAGGCCGAGAACATCTATTACATCGGCGATCTGATTCAGCGTACCGAGACGGAGTTGTTGAAAACGCCGAACTTGGGCCGCAAGTCGCTCAATGAGATCAAGGAAGTGCTCGCTTCGCGCGGCCTGACCCTGGGAATGAAGCTGGAGAACTGGCCGCCCGCAGGGCTGGAAGTCGCACGCGTCTGAGAGGAATCCGACTGCGGCTGACGGCGCAGGAAGAGGGAAACTGAACAAAGGGGCGACGCCTCCTTGTATATCCGCCAAGTCAGAGGAAGCGCTGATGGTGGATTTGGTTCAATAGCGCTTCCTGAGAATTATCGCCCTCGGGACGAGGGCGGAACAGAAGAGGCAAGAACATGCGTCACCGCTTAGGACTGAGAAAACTCAATCGCACCAGCAGCCACCGCCTGGCAATGCTGCGCAATATGACCAATTCACTGCTGAAGCACGAGGTGATCAAAACCACGCTGCCGAAGGCAAAAGAGTTGCGCCGCGTAGTCGAGCCGATGATCACGCTGGGCAAGATCGCGACCGTTGCCAACCGCCGTCTGGCGTTCAACCGCCTGCGCGATCGCGACGTGGTGACGAAGCTGTTCAATGAACTCGGCCCGCGTTACGCCAAGCGCAACGGTGGCTACCTGCGTATCCTCAAGTATGGATTTCGACAAGGCGACAACGCGCCGATGGCCCTGGTCGAACTGATGGACCGTCCCGAACCCGTGGAAGGCGCATCAGTTGCCGAGGCCAAGTCCTAGACAAGGCTTGATGCCACGAAAAAGCCGGCGAGTGCGCCGGCTTTTTGCTTTCTAGGGCTACAATCTGCTCATGGCGATCGTGCTATTCACCGATTTCGGTTCCAGCGACGTCTACGTCGGCCAGGTGAAGGAGGCGCTGCAGCGGCTGGCACCGCCGATCGCGGTCATCGACCTGCTGCACGATGCGCCGGCGTTCAATGTGCGCGCGAGCGCGCACCTGCTGGCCGCGATGGTCGGAAATTTCGGCGAAGACAGCGTATTCTTCTGCGTCGTCGATCCTGGCGTCGGCGGCGCGCGCAACGCGGTGCTGATGCAAGCCGATGCGCGCTGGTACGTCGGTCCGGACAACGGGCTGCTTTCGGTGGTTGGAGCACGCGCCGTCAAGGGCCATTGCGCTCGCATCCTTTGGCGGCCGGAGCAACTCTCGGCTTCGTTTCACGGACGCGACTTGTTCGCGCCAGTGGCTGCGACGCTAGCGGTACAGGGCGGATTGCCCAAGACCTGGTTCGAGCATAGCGACGGACTGGATGTCGAGTTCGGCGGCGACGACCTGCCGGAAATCATTTACATCGACCACTACGGCAACGCGCACACTGGCATCCGCGCGAGCGGGATCCCGCGCGATGCGCGCCTTGTGCTCGGCGAGGCGCAGCTTGCGTTTGCGCGCGTCTATTCGGAGGCCTCCAAAGGCGCTGCCTTCTGGTATGAAAACAGCCTGGGCCTGGTGGAGATCGCGGTCAACTGTGGCAGCGCGGCACAACAACTGTGTCTAAAGATCGGCGATAGCCTGGATTGGGCATGACGTTCTGAGCCTGAGTACGCGGCACTAACACGCTACCCGCGCCCGGCGAACATCATTTGAGCGCTGCGGCGCCTGCGACAGCAACCTGGCCGTCTTGCGCGTACGATCCTCCGGAAACGCCGATCGCGCCCACAATCCTGCCTTCAATTACGAGTGGGACTCCGCCCTCGGCGGCGACCACTCCCGGCAGACTGAGGTAGCGCAGTCCGACACCGGCGGCCGCAACGTCGTCCTGGAAAGCTTTTGTCGCCCGTTTGAACATCGCCGCCGAGCGTGCCTTGGCCGGGGCCATGTCCTGCGCCGCATTCTGCGTGCCGTCCATGCGTTCGAAGTACACGAGAACGCCCGCAGGGTCGGTAATGGCGACCGCCATCGTCCACTTGTTTTTTACCGCCTCGGTAAGTGCAGCAGCACTTACTTTCTTTGCATTATCGCTGGAAATAGGAATGCCGTAGGGCAGCGCCTGCGCGGAGACTTGAAAAGCAGACGTCAGGAGCAATGCGGCGATTGTTGTCTGGACGGCTAACTTCAGTGTCGATCTCATGTTTTTCCTCCCTGGTAGATTGCTGGTCAAGTCCTTGCCCGTTCCAGTATAGCCGCGACGAGCATCCTGCCGCCCGCACGTCGCCTGATTTCATCAGTTCAGCAACGCGATCACTTACCGACCTGCGTGGCATTAACGCGATTACTGGAGCGCACCTTATAGCACAAGAATCACCCGGTAATCATTGACGTTGGTCCGGGTCGGGCCGGTTACCACCAGGTCGTCCAGAGGCTCAAAGAAACTGTAACCGTCGTTGTTCGCCAACAGTTTCTTTCCGGAGATGCCGGCCGCTGCGGCGCGCCCAAGCGAGTGAGGCGCAAGCACCGCGCCGGCGTTGTCTTCCGAGCCGTCGATGCCGTCGGTATCGCAGGCGAGGGCGTGGACGCCGGCCATGCCTTCCAGTTCGATGGCAAGCGACAGCAGGAACTCCGAGCAGCGCCCGCCGCGGCCGTTGCCGCGCACCGTGACCGTGCATTCACCGCCGGAAATCAGCGCCAGTGGCGGTTTGAACGGTTCGCCGTGCATGCGGATCTGCCGCGCCAGCGCGGCGTAGACCTTGGCGACCTCGCTTGCTTCGCCGGTAACGCTGTCGCCCAACACTACGGGCGTGATGCTCTGGGCGCTGAAGAAGGATGCCGCGGCCTGCAGCGAGCCCTGTGCCGTCGCTATCACCCGGTTCTCCACCCGCTTGAACAGTTTGTCGCCCGGCTTGGGCGTTTCGGCGGTTTCGCCGCGCGCGCCGCGCGCAAGATGCGCCGCCACCGCCGCCGGTGCTTTGATGCCGTAGCGCACGATGATGTCCAGCGCATCCTGATAGGTGCTCGGGTCGGGCGCGCAGGGCCCGGAGCCGATATGCGTAGGGTCGTCGCCGGTCACGTCGGAAATGATCAATGCCAGTACCCGTGCCTTGCACGCTGCGGCGAGCCTGCCGCCCTGGATGCTGGAAAGGTGCTTGCGCACCACGTTCATGTCCTGAATCGGGGCACCGCAGCGCAGCAGCTCCTTTGTCGTGGCCCTGAGATCGTCCATGCATATGCCGTCGACGGGCAAGCTGAGGAGGCTGGAGCCGCCGCCAGACACCAGCGCCAGCAGTAGGTCGTTCTGACCCAGGGTTTTCGCGCGCCGCAGGATTTCCTGCGCCGCCTTCACGCCGCTTTCGTCCGGAACCGGATGGCCCGCCTCTATGACTTTAATCCTGTTTGTCAGCAATCCGTGCCGGTAGCGCGTGATAGCAAGCCCGTCCAGCGGCGCTGCCGAAGGCCAGTGCTGTTCCACCGCAAGCGCCATGGCGGCGGCGGCCTTGCCTGCGCCGACCACCAGTGTCTTGCCCTGCGGCGGCTGCGGCAGATGCGCGGGCAGAATCTTCAGCGCATCGGCGGCACCCACCGCTGCGTGAAAGCTTTCAATGAGCAGTGTGCGCGGATCCATGGCCGGTGACAGACGCAGATCAGCGGGTCATCATGGCCATCGCGACCTTGAACAACGGGCTACCAGGATTCGCGAGTTCTTCGATCACGCTGAGGTGGTTGCAGTCGGGCATGGGAATATCGCCGGCGAACGCATAGCGCCAGGCTCTGGCGATGAGCGCGTTCTGGCGCTTGAATTCGTCGCTTTCCTTGCCGCCGACGGCGGTATAAAGCGGCGCGGTGGTCGCGGGCGGAATACTGACCGGGCTCAGTCTGCGCGCGAGCGCCTGGTCCAGCTTCAGGTCCACGTTCACGAACGGGGCGCGCACCAGCGGCTCCAGGTCGTAGATGCCGCTGATGGCAAGGCCGCCCTTCAATAGGTTGTAGGGCAGCTGCGGCATGTAAGTGTTCCAGCGCGCAGCGAGCATCATCGCCGTCAGGTGCCCGCCGGCGGAATGCCCGGCCAAGTACAGCCTTCCCGGATTGACGCCGTAGCGGGCGCCATAGTGCCAAAGCCAGGCGATGGCGAGCAGGTTCTGTTTGACGATATCCTCGATTCCGACCTTGGGGCACAGCCCGTAGTTGGGGATCGCCAGGGTCACACCACGGCGATTGAACGCCGGGGCAAGATAGGAAAAATCGCTCTTGTCGAGCGAGCGCCAGTAACCGCCGTGAATGAACACCAGCAGCGCCTCGCTCTTGCCCTCGGCGGGGAAGATGTCGAGCTTTTCCGCGGCGCTTGCGCCGTAGGCAATATCCAGGCGGCAGGGCAGGCCGGCTCGCGCCGCTTGCGAGCGCGTCTTCCAGCGCTCGAATATCTGCGCATGATCGGGAATCATCGCGCGGGCGTTGTACTGCCGGTCGTAGTAGGCACTCGATGCATCTGTCATGCGACTTGCTCCGGAATGACCGCGTCGGCGAATGCCTGAACCTTCGAGCCCAGGCGTAATCTTCGGCTTAACTATTCAATCCTTTTGGCCTCAAATCTCTGAGCTGGTCCCACAATTCGACCGCCTGGCCTCTGGCGAGCTCGTTGCGCACATACAGCGCCACGCGTTCATCCTCGATAAAGCTCGCCGAAGATCGCGCGACCAGGATCTTCTCCGGAAATTGCGGCCTGGCGATGACAAAGCCCTGCACGTAGTCGACGCCCGCCTCTGCGAGAGCCTCCACAGTCGCGAGGTCTTCGGCCCATTCCGCCACGCTTTTCATGCCGAGGTTACGCGCAAGTTCGACGATCGCCTCGACGATGGCCAGATTCGCCGGGTGCGTATTGACCCCGACGACGAAGCTGCCGTCGATTTTCAGCGTATCGGCGCGCAGCTCCTTCAGATAGGAGAACGAGGTATATCCGGCGCCAAAATCGTCGAGCGCTACCTTGGCGCCGAAATCCCGCACCTTGTCGATGAAGCGCCGGGTGTTCTTCAGGTCGTGCAGCGCCACGCTTTCCGTTATCTCGATGCACAACTTGCTTACCGCGCGCCCATGCTGCGCCAGCATCGAGAACGCGTCGTGGATGAAGCGCTCGTCGTTCAGCGATGCTCCGCTCAGATTGATGCACGCGAACCGGGTGCGGTCCAGTTCGTCGTAATTCCGATCCAGCCACTCGAGCGCATTGGACATGACCCAGCGATCGATCACCGCGCTGCGACCGTTGTTCTCGCCCGCGGAAATGACTTTCCCCGCTGAAGTGACGGTGTTGTCCTTCTGGCGCATCCTCAGCAGAATCTCGAAGTTCAGCGATTCATACGGTGCGCCGAGCGACATGATTGGTTGCATCACCAGGAACAGGCCTTCCGGAACCACCCCGGTTCCGAGGCGCTCGATCAGGCGCAACTCTTCCGCGCGTTCCTTGAATGTGGCCTCATTTTTCTCATATATAACCAAATTGGCGTTTATTCCTTTCTTCGCTTCACGGCATGCACGATCCGCCGCAGACAGCGCGTCCTTCACGTTGGTGCCGTGCGCAACCTCGATCAGTCCGATCGAGCCCCCGACCTGGAACGCCTTGTCTCCGATTTGATACGGGGTGGCGCCGATGAAGTCGACAATGCCACGGCAGATCGCCGTTGCCGTGCGGATCGGCGTATTGCCGAATACGATCGCGAACTCGTCGCCACCGACCCGTCCGATGCTGTGCCCGTCGGCCAGTATCTCGCGCACGCGATCGCATACCTGTTTCAGGATCTCATCGCCCGCTATGTGGCCGAACAGGTCGTTGATCAGCTTGAACCGGTCCAGATCGAGGTAGGCCAGCGCCAGCGGCTGACCCTTCGCCGTGCCGTTCATTGCGCTCGCAAACGATTCCTCGATGCCATGCCGGTTCAGTACCCCGGTGAGCGGGTCGTTTTCCGCCAGAAACAGCAGCCGGGCGGTTGCCTTGGAGCGTTGCGTAATATCCTGCAGCGAGCCCTCGATCATGTCACCGGCCAACGACGCTTTGACCAGGAATTGTCTGGACTTCTCGTCATCGTTGACAGAGTCGCGCACTTCCAGTTCCTCGCCGGTCTTGCGCCATACCATGTCCTGCAGCCGGGCCCATGCACCCGGTTCGAAACGGCCATGCCAGGTTTCGTTTCCGGCTCGTGAAAAGTCCACGCCCAGCATCTGTTGCAGCGCCGGGTTGCCGCGCAGAAAATTTCCCTGCGTATCCAGGGTGAACAGCCCGATCGGGATCGCCTCGTAGGTGCTGCGCAGTTCGGCCTCCGCACTGACGCGGCCCATGCGTTCCTGGCGCATCTGTTCGGCGATTGCGAGCGCCGCCATCAGGCTGGAGGCAAGGGCTGCGGTAACGCTGTTGATCGCGCCGATCAGTCCCTTCAGGCCCAGCGCGGCGGAAACGACCTCGTAGAAGCTCGCGAACAGCACGATGCCGAGCGACGCGCCGTACCACATGGCCACTTTGGAACGGGTTACAAATAGGATGCGGACGATATAGAAGACCAGGACCACGATACTTACCGCGGTGCTGATCCACATGTAGGGAAGGAATTTTGCGAACGGCAGGGTCACGGACAATAGCAGCAGCGGGAGGCACGACCACTGGGCGAATCGCAGCAGCTGCAGATAGCCCACCCGGTTCAGGTCTTCCTTGAATATCTTGCTGAACAGGGTGATGGTAAGGGTGTAATACGCGGCAGTGGTCAGGCTGCGGGTGAGCAGGATCCAGTTTGGCGGTATGGTCCGCTCCAGCCATTGGGTGTCCCATCCGGCCGAGATCGTCGCCAGGCGAAGATTGACCATCAGCCAGGCCGCGAACAGCACATAGATCCATTCGCGGTTGATGATCGCGGTGAGCAGCACGAACAGCGAGAGAACGATCAGGCCCCCGTCCAGAAGCCCCGAATCGCGATGAAATTTCTGAATCGAAATCTCCAGCTCGGCCGCCGGCCATTGCAGCACGGACAGGCGCCCCGGTCCTGCAAATACGGCCCTGCACAAAATCGTCTGCGCGGCCTTTGGCTGGCCCAGTTCGAGTACGAATCCGGCCTTTCCCAGCCGCATCTGACCGCTCGAGTCTTCGCGGTCAGCGCTTCCCAGCGGATTCTGGCTGCCCGCGGACCAGCAGGTTGTCGCGAAAGCATGCCGTGACGGAAGCTCCACGTCCACCAATTCATTCTTGCTTGACGGACGAACGTTGAAACTAAACCAGAATGGTGCCTCAGATAGTTTCGTATCATGGTACGGAACGGCTGGCTGGTCGCTCAATTTCTCCAGGGCCTGGGCCGGCTTCAGCGCATCGTCGCTTTGTTCGAAAACGCGGAACTCGATCCTGCGACCGCCGCCTTCGGTGTACTGCTTATCCAGCGTCAGCAGTGCGAACAGCGACATAACTGCGATTACGACGGGCACGGCGTAAGCCGACAGTCCGTACAACAGCGCGTCTAGCGCCGCATTGGCGCGATTCGTCCATCCCGGCCGAAACATGGTGGACCTCGGCATTGGTCAAATCGGTCCGCAAAGCGAAGTCCCCATGATACGCGATTTGACGCTGCTACCCAGGTTCAAACGGCTGACATTGCCTCCCAAAAACAGGCGGCGGCGTGCTTTCCACGCCCGCCGCCGCTTCCGTTACGCACCGGCAACCGCCCTGCGCTGCAAATTGGCCGGATTTACCGTGTGACTCCAGGCGGAAAAATCGGCATCGCTCAAATCGATATCGGGGTGCTGCGTTTCGAACACGAATTTGAACAGCGGGTGACGTGCATCGGCCCACCTTTCTTCCGCCGTGCCCACTTCGAAAGCGAGCACCCGATGCGGGATGTTATTGCCGTGGCGCATGGGAATGAATTGTCCCGGGAACAGGTCCTGGAACAGAAGCGCTTCATATTGCCGGTCCAACGGCGGTCTGGCGGCAATGACCATCCAGTCGATGTTTGCTTCCTGACAGTAAAGAAAGAATGCCTTGAACAATGTGGTCTTGACCACCCGTCCGGTGTGGCCCAGCGCGACGCCCAAACGGGTGGCTTCGGCCATGCTTCTTCCCTCCAGCCACGACGGAAGTTCGACCGACCCCGCGATGGCGAGATCCTTGAACCGATTGGTCTGGATTCGCATGGTGCCAAGGGGCGATCCATCCATCCGCGACTCGGCCAGCAGCACAACCGAGCCCGGGTCGTTATCGTTGGGTTCAGGCGCGCAAAGCTTGGCAGCGAATTCGGGCACATGGCGCGCGTAAGCCGCCTGGCGAATCGCGACCGCCTTGTCCAGCGCGCCGCTGTCGCGCACCACGCGGATCGTGAATGGCAGACGTTCCTCGGTCACGCGCATTCCGGCCAACGCCGATTCCACAATGCCGGCAGCGTAGGCATGGTTCATTACCCCTGCATCATCTAGCGATTTCATTTTGTGTCTCCCTCAAGAACAACGATGTGGCACCGTAGATTGCGGCAACGGTGATGGCCCGGCACAAAGCCCGTCGGTGGTGATTTAAAAATGCCGGGATAATTTGCCCGCCGGATAAATTTCCTTTTCATATCCAGCACGCTTATTTGTTAAATTTTGTCAAATCCTTAGTAATCATAGGGCTGCACGTTAGCACGACTACGGCGTCTGCTCAAGGATGCGCAAGCGGGCGTCGCGGCGCCAGACACTGAAAGTTTGATTTATCGCAAATTTCGCGCATTTTCCTCACATGGATCGGACCGTGGACATGTACCACGCCGCTCGATGACGCGCATGAATGACCCCAATAACCGCGGCTGCGACGAAATCCGGTTCGGTGACTCCGCTACCGTCGCGCGCGAGGCGTAAGTCGTTGCCGCATGACTATTGTCAAAATGCGGCCCGGCAGCAAAGATAGATTGATACTCGACACCGCGCGCTCGCGCTCTTCGACGAAAGGATTTTTGCCATGTCTACTCTCTCACACGGAACGGGACCGTCGACGGTCCTGACGGATCATCTGCCTCACGGGACCATTCCATGGCGCGCGCTCGCGCCTGTAGCTCTGATGGCTCTAATCGCACTGCTTCCGGCGCCGGACGGCCTGCCGCAACATGGATGGTATTTCTTCGCCATTTTCGCCGGCGTCATTCTAGGTCTGATGCTCGAACCGCTGCCCGGGGGCGCAATCGGTCTCATCGGCGTGACGCTGGTTGCTGCTCTCGCACCGTGGGTGCTGTACAGCCCGCAGGAACTCGCGAAACCGGGCTTCAAGTCGGTGAATGCGGCCCTTAATTGGGCATTGTCCGGATTTGCCAACGGCACGGTATGGCTCATTTTCGGTGCATTCATGTTTGCCATGGGCTACGAGAAGACTGGTCTCGGCCGGCGGCTCGCGCTGGTGCTGGTGAAGTTGATGGGTAAGCGCACGCTGCTGCTGGGATACGCCGTTGTACTTACCGACACCGTGCTTGCGCCGTTCACGCCGTCCAATACGGCACGCAGCGGGGGCACCATCTATCCGGTGATCCGCAATCTGCCCGCGCTGTACGATTCCAAACCCAATGACCCCTCGGCGCGTCGTATCGGTTCGTATCTGATGTGGGTGGCCATTGCCTGCACCTGCGTCACCAGTTCGATGTTTGTCACCGCCATGGCGCCGAATCTGCTGGCGGTGGAACTGGTGAAGAAAACCGCCAAGATCGACATCAGCTGGGCCCAGTGGTTTATGGCATTCCTTCCTGTGGGACTCGCGCTGCTGATCCTGGTGCCGATCCTGACCTACTGGCTCTATCCGCCGGAAATCAAGGAAAGCAATGAAGTTCCGAAGTGGGCGACCGAGGAACTAAGCAAGATGGGCCGGATGAGCACGCGTGAAATGCTGCTCGCGGCGCTGGTTCTACTCGCATTGGCGATGTGGATTTTCGGCGGCGACCTAATCAACGCCACAACCGCGGCGCTGGTCGTTGTTTCCCTGATGCTCCTTACCGCGGTCTTCTCCTGGGAGGACATGATCACCAACAAGGCGGCCTGGAATACGCTCGCCTGGTTTGCGACTCTGGTTGCGCTGGCCGATGGTCTGAGCCGGGTAGGGTTTGTAAAATGGTTTGCCGACGCCGTTGCCGCGCATATGGGCGGGTTCTCTCCCGGCATGGCAATGATTGCGTTGATCCTGGTGTATTTCTTCACGCACTATCTGTTCGCCAGCGTGACCGCGCACACCACGGCGATGCTGCCGGTGATGCTGGCAGTAGGTTCCACCATTCCGGGCATGAACATGCTGCAGTTCGCGCTCTCGCTTGGCCTCACGCTCGGCCTGATGGGCGTACTCACGCCCTACGCTACCGGGCCAAGCCCCGTGTACTACGGCTCCGGTTACCTGCCAGCCGCGGATTACTGGAGGCTGGGGGCGATTTTCGGCGTGCTGTTCATCGCCGCGTTCCTGCTGCTCGGTCTGCCGTGGATTGCGATGATGAACTAGCCGGAGCGTGATGCAGGTATTGCCCGCGCCAGCATAGGCGCGGCAGTGTCGCGAAAGCCGGATGTATCTCAAGGCGCCGGCGCGCGTTAGAATCAGCTCCATGAGCAACGTACTGCCACAGGAAAAAAACGTTCTAGGCGGGGAGTTGCTCGCCTGCGGCTATGACCCGCTGACCGGTTTTTTTCGCGATGGCTGTTGCGCCACCCACGGTGCGGAGGGCGTCGCGCACCTGGTTTGCGTGAAAGTGACGGAGGCGTTCCTCGAATATTCGCGTGCACAAGGCAACGATCTGTCGACGCCGCGTCCGGAAATGCGCTTCCACGGCCTCAAGCCGGGCGACCGCTGGTGTCTGCACGTGTTGCGCTGGGTCGAGGCGTGGGAGGCGGGAAGGGCACCCAAAGTCGTGCTCGAGGCTACGCACGAAAACGTGCTGCAACTGGTTCCGCTGCGCGCGCTCAAGCGCCACGCGCTCGACCTGCACTGAGCGTGCCGCCGGAACCGGACAGATCGGTCGCCATTGTCGGCGGCGGCCCGGCCGGACTCATGGCGGCGGAAGCCGCGAGCAGCGCCGGTGCGCGTGTCGATGTCTATGACGCCATGCCTTCGGTCGGACGCAAGTTTCTGCTGGCCGGCAAGGGTGGCCTGAACCTCACCCACGCGGAACCGCTGGCGGATTTTCTAAATCGTTACGGCGCGCGCAGCAATCGCCTTGCGCCGCTGCTCGCCGGCTTCGGACCCGACGCCCTGCGCGCCTGGGCGCGCGGGCTGGGTGTCGAAACCTTCGTCGGCAGTTCCGGCCGCGTGTTTCCCACCGGCATGAAGGCTGCGCCGCTGCTGCGCACATGGCTGCACCGCTTGCGCAACGCCGGCGTGCGCTTTCACCTGCGGCATCGATGGTGCGGTTGGGATGACGATGGAGCGCTCGGTTTCACTACGCCGCTAGGCCCGCGCGCAGTGCGTGCCGACGCCACCGTGCTGGCACTGGGCGGCGGCAGTTGGGCTCGGCTCGGCTCCAGCGGTGCCTGGGTGCCGCTACTCGCCGCGCGCGGCGTTCGCGTCGCCAAGCTGCGGCCCGCGAATTGCGGTTTTGACGTCGGCTGGAGCGAGCACTTCCGCACACGCCATGCGGGCCACCCGGTGAAGCCGGTCGTCCTGTCCCACAGCGGGGCGGTTGGCGGCGAGACGAGCCAGCTGGGTGAATTCCTGGTCACCGCGACCGGCGTCGAAGGCAGCCTGATCTATGCTCTGTCCGCGCGCCTGCGTGACGATATCGAAGCGTCAGGCGTGGCGCAGCTGCGAATCGATCTGGCGC
>QYQC01000064.1 GCA_007280315.1 Betaproteobacteria bacterium
GCCGGTGGACATGGCGGGCCTGCCGGTGGACCGCGACCGGCTGTATGACATCGCACGCCGCCGCGGCCTGCGTGTAATCGAGGATGCAGCGCAGAGTATGGGCGCCACCTGGGACGGCAGGCGCATCGGCAGCTTCGGCGATCTGGTGGCAATCAGCTTTCATGCAAACAAAAACATCACCACCGCCGAAGGCGGTTGCCTGGTACTCAGCGACAGCGCCGAAACCGATCTATGCACGCGCTTGCGGCTGCAAGGCGTGGTGCGCCTGCCCGACGGCGGCCAGGAAGTCGAGGTTGCGGGCGGCAAGCACAATCTGACCGATATTGCCGCACGCATCGGCCTCGGACAGCTGAAGCAACTGGACGCGTTCACCGCCAGGCGCCGCGCGCTGGTGCGGCGCTATTTCGAACGCTTCGACACCGATTCTGGCTGCGTGCTGCCGCTGGCGGATTACGCCAACTGCAACTGGCATATGTTTCAGGTACTGCTGCCGCTTGAGCGCCTGCGTATCGACCGCGGCGGCTTCATCCAGGCGATGCACCAGCAGGGCATAGGCGTGGGCGTGCATTACCCGGCGATGCACCTGTTCGGCCTGTTTCGCAACCTCGGCTACAATCCGGGCGACTTCCCGCAGGCAGAACGCATCGGTGCCAGCACCGTGACCCTGCCGCTGTTCCCGGCGATGGAGGAGGCCGACGTCGATCGCGTCTGCACCACCGTCGCCGAAGTGATCCGGGCCAATCAAATATGAACGTCGATCTCTCTGTCGTGATTCCGGTCTATAACGAGGAGCAGGGTCTCGCAGCCCTGTTCGCGCGCCTGTATCCGGCGCTTGACGCGCTCGGCATCCCATACGAAGTTCTGTTCGTCAACGACGGCAGCCGTGACCGCTCCGCCGCCCTGTTGCGCGAACAGTTCCAGAAGCGGCCGGAGGTCACCCGCGTCATCCTGTTCAACGGCAATTTCGGCCAGCACATGGCGATCATGGCCGGATTCGAGCAGGTGCGCGGCCGTCGCATCGTAACGCTGGACGCCGACCTGCAGAACCCGCCGGAGGAAATCGGCCGCCTCGTCGTCAAAATGGACGAAGGCTACGATTACGTCGGCAGCATACGCCGCATGCGCCGGGACACTGCGTTTCGCCGCTACGCTTCCTCGGCCATGAACATTTTGCGCGAGCGCATTACGCGCATCCGCATGACCGACCAGGGCTGCATGCTGCGCGCCTATAGCCGTGAAATCGTCGACGCCATCAACGAATGCCGCGAAGTCAGCACTTATATCCCGGCGCTCGCCTACACCTTCGCCCAGCGTCCGGTGGAAATCGAGGTTGACCACGAGGAGCGCGCCGCCGGCGTATCCAAGTATTCGCTGTATCAGCTGATTCGGCTCAATTTCGATCTGGTAACCGCGTTTTCACTGGTGCCGCTGCAATTATTCTCGCTCGCCGGCATGATTATTTCCCTTTTGTCCATTCTGTTCGTTGGTTACCTCGCCGTGCGACGGCTGTTGATCGGACCTGAGGCCGAAGGCGTGTTCACACTGTTTGGCATTGTCTTCTTTCTGCTTGGCATCGCTTTGTTCGGGATCGGCCTGCTGGGAGAATACGTGGGCCGCGTGTCGCAACAGGTGCGCCAGCGGCCGCGCTACCTGATTCAGGCCGTGCTGGAACAGCGCGAGGCAGAGGCGGCGCTGCTGCGCCCCGCACCCGCCACGCCTGAGCGCGACGGCAGCGCACCGGGCTGAAACACGGCCTGCCCTTCACCGCCGTCCCTGATTCGATCGTCATGCCCACCGCCGTCGTCTTTGCCTACCACAATGTCGGCGTGCGCTGCCTGTCGGTGCTGCTTCACCACGGGATAGAAGTGGCGCTGGTCGTAACGCACCGCGACAACCCGCGCGAAACCATCTGGTTCGACAGCGTGGAAGCGCTTGCGCGCGAGCATGGTCTGCCGGTGATCACGCCGGAAGATGCAAACGATCCGGTGGTCGTCGCGCGTATCAGCGCGCTGCGGCCCGATTTCCTGTTCTCGTTCTACTATCGCAGCATGCTTTGCCCGGCGCTGCTCGCCGCGCCAGTGCGCGGCGCCTACAATATGCACGGCTCTCTTCTGCCGAAATTCCGCGGACGCGTACCGGTAAACTGGGCGGTGATCATGGGCGAGCGCGAAACCGGCGCCACGCTGCACCTGATGGTGGCGAAGCCCGATGCCGGCGGCATCGTCGATCAGGAAGCGGTCCCCATAGGACCGGATGACGACGCCGCGGAGGTATTCGGCAACGTCACCGGCGCCGCTGAACGCGTGCTGGCGCGCGCGCTGCCGGGTTTAGTCGCAGGCACCCTACGCATCCAGCCGCAGGACTTGAGACTGGGGAGCTACCACGGCGGGCGCAAACCCGAAGACGGACGCATCGACTGGTCGAGGAGCGCGCAGGAGGTGCACAACCTGGTGCGCGGCGTCGCGCCGCCCTATCCCGGCGCATGTACGCAGCTGGACGCCACGACACTGCGCATATTGCGCACCCGGCTCGAGCCAAATAGGCGCCCTAGAAGCGGTGCACCTGGGTTATATTTCGAAGCAGGCTCGTTCTTCGCCGATTGCGGCGACGGCCAGGTGCTGCGCATCCTGGAACTTGAAGCAGCGGACGGCATGCTCGAGACTGAACGGTTCGCCCGCGAAAAAATTACATTTGCGTGATCATATGAAAAAAATCCTGATACTCGGCGTCAACGGCTTTATCGGCCACCACCTGTCCAAACGCATCATCGCCAAGACCGACTGGGAGGTCTATGGCATGGACATGCAAACCGAACGCATCTCCGACCTGATCGAGGAAAAGCGCTTCCATTTCTTCGAAGGCGACATCACCATCAACAGGGAATGGATCGAATACCATGTACGCAAGTGCGACACCGTGCTGCCATTGGTGGCGATCGCCACGCCGGCGACCTACGTAAAAGAGCCGCTGCGGGTGTTTGAACTCGATTTCGAAGCCAATCTCCCGATCATCCGCTCCGCCGTCAAGTTCAAGAAACGCGTGGTATTCCCCTCGACCTCGGAAGTCTATGGCATGTGCCGCGACGACGAATTCGACTCGGAGACCTCCGAACTGGTGCTTGGACCGATCAACAAACCGCGCTGGATCTACTCCTGCGCCAAGCAGCTGATGGACCGGGTGATCCACGCCTACGGCATGGAGCAAGGCCTCGACTACACGCTGTTCCGGCCGTTCAACTGGATCGGCGCGGGCCTCGACTCGATCAATACCGCCAAGGAAGGCAGCTCGCGCGTGATCACCCAGTTCCTCGGCCACATCGTGCGCGGCGAGAACATCAAGCTGGTGGATGGAGGCGGCCAGAAACGGGCGTTCACTTACATCGATGACGGCATCGACGCGCTGCTGAAAATCATCGACAATCCGGCGGGCATCGCGAGCGGGAAGATCTACAACATCGGCAATCCGAAAAACAACTACTCCGTCAGGGAACTCGCGGAAATGATGCTGGCACTGGCGCTCGAATACCCGGAATACCGCAGCCACGCAAAGAAGGTGAAATTAATCAGGACCAGCTCGGCGCAGTATTACGGCAAGGGCTACCAGGACGTGCAGAATCGCGTGCCGAAAATCACCAATACCTGCAAAGACCTCGCGTGGAAGCCCAAGGTCGATATGCAGCAGGCAATGAAGCATATATTCGACTTCTATCGCGGCCACGTCGCCGAAGCACGCAATCTCGTAGATTGAAGCAGATCGAATTTGAAATAAGCGGCTTGGTTGGGCTTTTACCCAAGATGGTCGATCGTGCGCGGATGGCCTTTCATCCGTGCACGATCGACCATCCGCGCGGACGGGCCGCCGTCCGCGCAAGTCCGGGCGCTACAGTTCGATGTCTCGTCCGATATCTACCGATATCGTCAAATATCCATTGCGCGCTCCGCGCGCCAACCGTGTTTTCCGCGCGGATGAAAAGCACATCCGCACGGAAAACACGGTTATTGTTAACACCAAACATGCCTTGGGGATTTACCCAAGATCGTCGATCGTACACGGATGGCCTTTCATCCGTGCACGATCGACCATCCGCGCGGACGGGCCGCCGTCCGCGCCAGGTCGAATAGACACCATTTCCCGTGAAACTGGCCCTCAAAATCGACGTCGACACCTATCGCGGCACGCGCGAGGGCGTACCGCGCCTGATAGAAGTCCTGAAGAAGCACGAAGCCGGCGCAACGTTTCTATTCAGCCTGGGGCCGGACCACACCGGGCGCGCAATCAAGCGCGCGTTCCGACCTGGCTTTATGAAGAAGGTGTCCCGCACCTCGGTGCTGGAGCACTACGGCCTCAAGACCCTGCTCTACGGGACGCTGCTCCCCGGGCCCGACATCGGCAAAGGCTGTGCCGAGATTCTGCGCGGCACGCGCGACGCGGGATTTGAGGTGGGCATCCATACCTGGGATCACGTGAAATGGCAGGATCACGTTGTGGCGCAAGGCGAGCGCTGGACCGGCGAAGAAATGGGTGCGGCATACCTGCGCTTCTCCGAGGTTTTCGGCGAGCCGGCGCGTATCCATGGCGCAGCCGGCTGGCAGATGAACGTTCACGCGATGCGTCTGACCCAGCGCCTGGGATTCGATTATTGCTCGGACACTCGCGGCCGCTTCCCCTTCCTCCCCGTCATCCGCGGTGAAATCGTCACCTGTCCGCAACTGCCGACCACCCTGCCCACGCTGGATGAATTGATCGGCGTGGATGGACTGACCGCAAACAATGTAGCCGCGCACTTGCTCAAATTCTCGGAAGATCCACTGCCCACCGGCCATGTCTACACCCTGCATGCAGAACTGGAGGGCATGAAACTGCTGCCGGTTTTTGAGTCGCTGCTGATCGGGTGGAAGGCCATGGGCTTCGAGCTCGTGCCCACGCGCGAGTTGTTCGCCACACTCAGACCGCAGAGCCTGCCCCGGCATGAGCTGGTCATGGGCGAAATTCCCGGCAGATCGGGTGCGCTCGCACTGCAAGGAAAAGAGTTTCTCGCGTGAGCACGTTCTTTCCCGGATTCGCGCGCAGGCAGATTGCCGTAAGCGGGGCCATGATCAACCTGGTGCATGGCGGACAAGGTCCGGCGCTGCTATTACTTCACGGCTATCCGCAAACACACTGCATCTGGCATGGAATCGCGCCGCGCCTGGCACAGCGATTCACAGTCGTGGCAACCGACCTGCGCGGTTACGGCGATTCGTCCAAGCCGGCCGGATTGCCCGATCACAGCAATTACTCCAAGCGCGCCATGGCCCTGGATCAGGTCGAGGTCATGCAGGCCTTGGGCTACCCCGAGTTCCACCTGGTCGGTCACGATCGCGGCGCGCGCGTCGCGCACCGGCTCGCGCTGGATCATCCGGCGCGCGTGAAGAACCTCGCCGTGTTGGACATTTGCCCGACCGGGACAATGTATACGCGCACCGATCGCGCTTTCGCCAAGGCCTATTTCCACTGGTTCTTTTTGATACAGCCGGCACCTTTCCCGGAAACACTGATCGGCGCCGATCCGGAATTCTTCATCAAGTACCAGATGGGACGGCGCCACGGCGGCCTGGACGTGTTCGCTCCCGACGCGATGGCCGAATACTTGCGCTGTTTTTCTGACCCCGCCACTATCCACGCCAGCTGCGAAGACTATCGCGCGGCCGAGTCCATCGATCTAGAACACGATGCCGTCGACAACTCGAAAAAAATAGAGTGTCCACTACTCGCATTGTGGGGAAGACATGGGGTTGTCGAACAGCAGTTCGATTGCCTCTCAGACTGGCGCGCTGTCGCGCGCGACGTGCGCGGCGCGGCTCTGGAATGCGGCCACTATCTGCCAGAGGAGCAGCCCGACGAAGTCGCGCGGCAGCTGGAACATTTTCTTCTTTGATGTATTGACGACAAGCACTTACGAACAAATTTGCGTTCCCACCCCGATTCGTCAACAATATTGCCAGACCATCACCAACGGGTCTGCACATTCAATGGATAAAAAAGAGAAAGTTGGCGATTTTTCACTGCCTTGTACCGGCGACAAACCGTTTCAGCTGTCCGCGGTCGGCGACCAGTTCCTGGTGCTGTATTTCTATCCCAAGGACAACACCCCCGGTTGCACTGCCGAGAGCGTCCAGTTTCGCGACTTGCACCGGGAATTCAGCGCGCTCGGCTGCGGCGTCTACGGCATTTCGCGCGACAGTCTCAAATCGCATGAAGGCTTCAAGGCGAAACACGGTCTGCCATTTGATCTGCTTGCCGACACGGACGAGCTGGCATGCGGCATGTTCAAGGTGATCAAAATGAAGAATCTGTATGGCAAGAAAGTACGCGGCATCGAGCGCAGCACCTTCGTCCTCGACCGCGAACGGCTGATTCGGCGCGAATGGCGCGGCGTCAAAGTTCCAGGTCATGTGCAGGAGGTATGCGATTTTGTTAAAACCCTCAAATGACGGTGCGGCATTCGACGAAAATGCCGACCAACCACCCATGGCCAAACGCAAGTCCCGCCCCGAATCCGGAAAATCGCTGACCAAACTGTTCGTGCTCGACACCAACGTGTTGATGCACGATCCCACCAGTCTGTTCCGCTTCGAGGAACACGACCTGTTCCTGCCGATCATGACGCTGGAGGAACTCGACAGCAACAAGAAAGGACTGTCCGAAGTCGCGCGCAACGCGCGCCAGGCGAGCCGCTACCTCGACGATATCGTAAGCAATGTTGCCGGCAAGATCGACGCCGGCATCAAACTGCAGCGTCATGCCGCGGATCCCGCGACGGGCAAGCTGTTCCTTCAGACGCAGGCGCTGGACAGTTCGCTGCCCGAGTCTCTCGCACTGGGCAAAGCCGACAATCACATCATCGGCGTGGTGATGGCACTGCAGCGGCAACAGCCGCAGCGGCAGGTCATCCTGGTGTCCAAGGACATCAACATGCGCATCAAGGCACGTGCGCTCGGCCTGCCCGCTGAAGACTACTTTAATGACAAGGTGCTGGAGGACATCGATCTGCTCTACACCGGCGTGCGCAAGCTACCGGCAGACTTCTGGGACCAGCATGCCAAGGATATGGAATCGTGGAAGAAAGACGGACACACCTACTACCGCGTCACCGGGCCGTTATGTCGGGAATTGCTGGTAAACGAATTCGTCTATCAGGAAGACGAGCGACCGCTGCACGCGATCGTGCGCGAGCGATCCGATCAAACCGCATTGCTGGAAACGATCAAGGATTACACCCACCAGAAAAACAGCGTGTGGGGTATCACGGCGCGCAACCGCGAGCAGAATTTCGCGCTAAACCTGCTGATGAATCCGGACGTCGATTTCATCACCCTGCTCGGCCAGGCCGGCACCGGCAAAACCCTGCTTACACTCGCGGCCGGTCTGATGCAGACGCTGGAGAGCAAGGTGTTTTCTGAAATCATCATTACCCGCGTCACCGTGCCGGTGGGCGAAGACATCGGTTTTCTCCCCGGTACCGAAGAAGAGAAAATGAACCCCTGGATGGGCGCACTGGAGGACAACCTCGAAGTGCTCAACAAGTCCGACGAGGAAGGCGGCGAATGGGGACGCGCCGCGACGCGTGATCTGATCAGATCGCGAATCAAGGTGAAGTCGCTCAACTTCATGCGCGGCCGAACCTTTCTCAACAAGTACCTGATCATCGACGAGGCGCAGAATCTCACGCCCAAGCAGATGCGCACGCTGATCACCCGCGCAGGCCCCGGCACCAAGGTCGTGTGTCTGGGCAATATCGCGCAGATCGACACGCCCTACCTCACCGAAGGTTCATCCGGCCTGACCTATGTCGTCGATCGCTTCAAGGGCTGGGAGCACGGCGGTCACGTAACGCTGCAGCGCGGCGAGCGCTCGCGGCTGGCGGACCATGCGGCGGAAGTGCTGTAGCGATCCTGCTGGCAACGAATTTGCGCGCTGCGCGCGCCAACCGTGTTTTTGGTACGGATGAAAAGCACATCCGTACCAAAAACACGGTTATGGATAAAAGCAAGAGCCGTTTCGGGTTTGCTTTTTTCCAAGATCGCCGATTGCGCGCGGACAGGTTCATCGTCCGCGCACAATCGGTGATCCGCGCGGACGGGGCGCCGTCCGCGCAAGCAATGGCGCTACAGCTCAATACCGACCCGGATCTGCATAATTTTCAAAGCGCGTGTATTCGCCGATGAAGGTCAGGTTGAGCATGCCGATGGGTCCGTTGCGCTGCTTGCCGATGATGATTTCGGCCTTGCCTTTGTCGGCGGACTCGGGATTGTAGACTTCGTCGCGGTAGATGAACAGGATCACGTCGGCATCCTGCTCGATCGCACCCGACTCGCGCAGATCGGACATCACCGGACGTTTGTTCGGCCGCTGCTCCAGCCCGCGATTCAGCTGTGACAGCGCCACCACCGGTACCTTCAGCTCTTTCGCCAGCGCCTTGAGCGAGCGCGAAATCTCCGAAATCTCGGTGGCGCGATTCTCGCCGGACGAAGTCGATGACATCAGCTGAAGATAATCGACCACCACCAGGCCGAGGCCGTCGTACTGGCGGTGCATGCGGCGCGCGCGCGCGCGCAACTCGAGGCAGTTCAACGCCGGCGTCTCGTCGATATGAATCGGCGCGTCGTGTACCTTGCCCACTGCGTCGGTAAGACGGCTCCAGTCCTCGTCGGTCAGGCGCCCGGTGCGCAGTTTCATCTGGTCCAGCCGCCCGACGGAACCGAGCATGCGCATCGCGAGCTGGGCGCCGCCCATTTCCATGCTGAACACCGCCACCGGCAGGCGGTCGTTCACCGCTACGTGCTCCGCGATATTGAGCGCGAACGCAGTCTTGCCCATGCTCGGACGCCCGGCGACGATGATCAGGTCGCCTTGCTGCAGTCCCGATGTTTTCTGATCCAGGTCGTTAAAGCCGGTGGCAATGCCGGTGATGTCCGACGGATTGTCGCGGTGATAGAGCATGTCGATGCGCTCCATCACCTGCGCCAGAATCGGCTGTATCTCGACCAGTCCCTGGTGCCCGCGCGCGCCGGCCTCGGCGATTTCGAACACGCGCGATTCGGCTTCATCGAGCAGCTTGGCGACTTCCTTGCCCATCGGGTTCAACGCGGAGTCGGCGATGCCGGTGCCCACCTCGATCAACCGTCTCTGGATCGCGCGCTCACGCACGATTTCGGCGTAACGCCGGATGTTGTGCGCCGAGGGCGTGTTCTGCGCCAGCGCGCCGAGATAGGCAAGCCCGCCGGTCTTGTCCTTGTCCTCGCTCTGCTCTATCGATTCGAACACCGTGACCATGTCGGCTGGACGGTTTCTCTCCATCAGCTTGCCGATGTGCCGATAGATGCGACGATGGTCGTCGCGGTAGAAATTGCTTTCCGCGAGGATATCGGCGACGCGCTCCCACGCCTGGTTGTCGAGCAGCAAACCGCCCAGCACCGATTGCTCCGCTTCGATCGAATGCGGCGGCACCCTCAGTTGCACCAACTGCGGGTCGTTCACGATTTGGGGGGTTGCCTGGGCCATAGAGCGCGCTTTGCTGGAGTGCAAATTCTACTCCAAGATGTTCCTGCTTTTATTCATAACTGTGTTTACTGCACAGATGCTTCTTATCCGTGCAGTAAACACAGTCGGTGCGCGGAGCGCGCAATGGCCGCAGGGCGAGATGGGCGCGCATAGCCGCATAGGTCGAACCACGGCCTAAGAACTGGCGCGGACGGCGTCCCGTCCGCGCGTAATCGGCGATCTTGAATAAGAAAAGGCCGGATTACCGGCCTTTTCTTATCAAGAGCTTGCCGCTTATTCTGCAGCTTCGCCCAGCACCGAGACGGTAATGTGCACGACGACATCCGAATGCAGCCCGATGGCGATGGAACTGTCGCCGATCTGCTTTAACGGCCCCTCCGGCAGGCGGACGGCGGAACGCTCGACCTCGAAGCCCTGTGCCTGCAGCGCCTCGACGATATCGTGGATGGTGACCGAACCGAACAGACGCCCGTCCACGCCGGTCTTGCGCGTGACCTGCACTGTCAGTCCGTCGATCTTGGTTCCAAGCTCCTTCGCCTGGCTTAGCGCGTCGTTTTGCGCCTTCTCCAACTCGCCGCGGCGCACCTCAAACGCGGCGAGGTTCTCGGGTGTGGCGCGTTTCGCCTTGCCGTGAGGGATCAGGAAATTGCGGGCGTAGCCCTCCTTGACCTTGACCACATCGCCCAGTCCGCCGAGGTTGACTACTTTTTCCAGCAGTATTATTTGCATGGCTCGGCTCCCTAGTGCAGGTCGGTGTAAGGCAGCAGCGCAAGATAGCGCGCACGCTTGATCGCCGTCGACAGCTGGCGCTGATAGCCGGCCTTGGTGCCGGTAATGCGCGCCGGAATGATTCTGCCGTTTTCGTTGATAAAGTCCTTGAGTATCTCAATATCCTTGTAATCGACCCACTCGATCTTCTCCGCCGTAAAGCGGCAAAACTTGCGCCGCTTGAATAGCTGGCGCCCGCCTTTCTTGTCGTCTTTCTTGTCGTTGCGGCCCTTGCCCTTGCCTTTGGCCCCTCGTCTTGGTGGTGGCATGTCAAACTCCTTCTACGAATTCAATGTTGGTTGCGTGTAAAACCAGTTTCTTGCTGTCGCGGCTCCTGCCCGCCAGGAACCCGGTGACCTTCACCTGCATTCCAAGCCTGGCTGCCGCCATCAGGCGCGCTTCGCGGTCGAAGGCCAGACCGGCCACTTCGCACTGAACCGAGCGCGAGTGACCGGCTTCGATCTGCTCGGAAGCGTGGCTGAGCCTGAAATTGACTACCGCAATTCCGGCAGGCGTATGGCGCAGCGCGTCGAGCTCGATCAAATTGCCGGACAGCACGAACTGATTGTCCAATATGCTCAGGCAGCAGCGGCGGTCGTTGGTGCTGCAGCCGCTTCAGCCGGAATGGGCGTCTCGGCCGCCCTCGGCGCGTCGCCGTTCAGCACCGAGCGCGATTTTTCCTCTTTCATCATCGGCGAGGGCGCGGTAACCGCCGCCTTCATCTGTACGGTGAGATGGCGCAGCACGGCGTCGTTGAATTTGAACGAGTGCTCGAGTTCGTCCAGCGTTTCCTGGTCGCACTCGATGTTCATCAGCACGTAATGCGCTTTGTGCATCTTGGCGATGGGGAAGGTCATCTGGCGCCGGCCCCAGTCTTCGAGGCGGTGTATCGTGCCTTTGCGGCCGGTGATGGTGGCGCGGTAACGCTCGATCATCGCGGGCACCTGCTCGCTCTGATCGGGATGGACAATAAATACGATTTCGTAGTGTCGCATGCGCATCTCCTTGTGGGTTAAGCCTCCCGTCATGCGCTGCGGTGAGGCAAGGTCGGCCGGATCAAATGAACCGGCAATCGTCTAAAAGCGCGTGATTATAAAGGGAAAGCACCCCTCAAGGCAAATATTTTTCAGTCCGTACGCGCGTCAACTCCCGCTCGAGCGCCGGCGCCGCGCTTCGAACAGGACGATCCCGCTCGCCACCGATACATTGAGGCTTTCGACCAGTCCCAGCATGGGAATTTTCACCAGCTGGTCACAGGTTTCGCGCGTCAGGCGCCGCATGCCCTCGCCTTCGGCGCCCAGCACCCAGGCCAGGGCAACGGGCAATTCGGCCGCGTACAGCGCTTCATTCGCCTCCGAGTCCGCGCCTACGACCCAGATGCTGCGCTCCTTCAGTTCGCGCAGGGTGCGCGCAAGATTGGTGACCGCGATATAGGGCACGCTGTCTGCAGCACCGCTCGCCACCTTGATCACTGCCGCCGACAAGCCCACGGCGCGGTCCTTGGGTGCGATCACTGCGTGGCATCCGGCGGCGTCGGCAACGCGCAGGCAGGCGCCCAGGTTGTGCGGATCCTGCACGCCGTCGAGCACCAGCAGCAGGGGCGGCTCCTTCAGATCGTCGAGCAGGTCATCGAGTGCGACCTGCCGCCGAAGCGCGTCCACCCGCGCCACCACGCCCTGGTGTCTTCCGGGCGGCGCCATGCCGTCCAGGCGCCTTGCGTCCACCTGCAGCACGCGCAGCTGCAGGCCTTCGGCGAGTTTCACCAGATCACGCATGCGCGGGTCGGCGCGTGCATTGTCGCAATACAGCTCGTGCACGCTTTTCGCGCCCAGTCGCAGGCGCGCGGTAATTGCGTGAAAGCCGTGAATGAAACTGGTGCTGCTCAAGGCTCAGCCCTTCTTCTTTTTCGGCGAACTGTCTTCGGCAAGCCGGAAATCGATTTTGCTCGAATCCAGATCCACGCGTACCAGCTTTACTTTCACCCGGTCGGCGAGGCGAAAACGCCGCGCGGTTCGCTCGCCCAACAGCTGATGCCTGGCGGCGTCGAAATGATAGTAGTCCTCGCCCAGTTCGGAGATATGCACCAGGCCTTCGACGTAGACGTCGTCCAGGGCGACGAATATGCCGAATCCGGTGACTGCGCTGATCGAGCCCGGAAATTCCTCGCCGATGCGATCCTGCATGTAATAGCACTTGAGCCATGACTCGACATCGCGCGTCGCTTCGTCGGCGCGACGCTCGGTCATGGAACACTGCGCGCCGAGTTCCTCCCAGTTGCCGGGACTGTAGCTTTTTCCAGCGAGCACGGCATTGATCGCTCGATGCACCACCAGGTCAGGATAGCGCCGTATGGGCGAAGTGAAATGGGTATAAGCCTCGTAGGCAAGGCCGAAGTGGCCGACGTTGTCCGGGCTGTACTGCGCCTGTTTCAGCGATCTGAGCAATACCGTCTGCAGCAGCTGAATATCCGGACGACCCTTGATGCCGGTGAGCAGTTTCGCGTAATCCTTCGCGTGCGGCGCATCACCGCCGCCGAGGTCCAGGCCAAACTGCTTCAGGAATATTCTCAGCGCCTCCAGTTTCTCCGGCGTCGGGCCCTGATGCACGCGGTAAAGCGCCGGGTGCTTGCGGCTATGAAGGAAATCGGATGCACAGACGTTGGCCGCGAGCATGCATTCCTCGATCAGTCGGTGCGCATCATTGCGCTGCGTCTGCACGATGTTCTCGATCTTGCCCTGCGCGTCGAACAGCATCTGCGTTTCGACGGTCTCGAAATCGATGGCGCCGCGCTGTTCCCGCGCCTTCGCCAGAACCTTGTACAGCGCGTACAAATCCTGCAGCTGCGGCACCAGGTGCGCCGGCACCGGTTCGCCCTGCGCCGGCTGCAGACCGAGCGCAGCCGCAACGCGGTTGTAGGTCAACCGTGCCTGCGAGCGCATCACCGCGGCTACGAATCGATAGGGTCCGATCTCGCCCTGCGCGTCGACGCTGATCTCGCACACCATGCACAGGCGGTCGACGTTGGCGTTGAGCGAGCACAGGCCGTTGGAGAGTTTCTCCGGCAGCATCGGAATCACGCGGCGCGGAAAGTACACCGAATTGCCGCGTTCGCGCGCCGCCAGGTCAAGCGCGTCACCGGGACGCACGTAGTGGCTGACGTCGGCGATTGCCACCCACAGGCGAAAGCCCCTGCCCTCGCGCTTGCAGTACACCGCGTCATCGAAATCGCGCGCCGTCTCGCCGTCTATGGTCACCAGCGGCAGCGCGCGCAGGTCTTCACGCCCCTTCGCGTCGTTAGGACGCACCTCATCCGGCAACTTTTCCGCCAGGCGCATTTCCGCGCCCGTGAATTCGTGCGGCAATTCGTGCTTGCGCAGCGCGATCTCGATTTCCATGCCCGCATCGGCGTAGTTGCCCAGCACTTCGACGATGCGTCCCGCCGGCTGCGCATTCTTGTCCGGCTGGGCCACGATTTCCACGGTCACCACCTGTCCAGGCTTCGCTCCCATTTCCGCGCCGGGCGGGATCAGAATATCCTGGCTGATGCGCCGGTTCTCGGCGGCGACGAAGGCGACGCCGTGCGGCTTGTGCAGCCGTCCTACCAGGCGCGTATTGGCGCGGGAGATGATTTCGACAATGGCGCCCTCGGGCCGCCCGCGCCGATCGACGCCGCTGGTGCGCGCCATGACGCGGTCGCCATGCAGTACCTTGCGCATCTCCTTTTCGGAGAGAAACATGTCCGGCCCGGTTTCGTCCGGCACAAGAAAACCGTAGCCGTCAGGATGGCCCTCCACCCGACCGGCAACGAGGTCGAGTTTGCCCGCCACCAGAATCGCATCCTTGCGGTTGCGCATGATCTGGCCTTCACGCTCCATCGCGCGCAAGCGCCGGCGAAAGCTGTCCGATTCAGCCGGCTCGATATGCAACAGCTGGCACAGAAGTTCCTCCTGTACCGGAATGCCTTCCTTGGCCAGCGTAGACAGAATCAGCTCGCGGCTGGGAAGCGGATTGTCATAACGCTCGGCTTCGCGCGCGTAGTGCGGATCCTGCGCGCGCGCCGCTGGCGCGGCGCCGCCGGCGCGCGATTTTCGGCCGGGCGCGACGAGAACACCCGCATCGCGCGCCGCACGCGCGTTTGGATCGCGCGCGGTGCGCGCGATGGGCTTGCGTTTCGGAGGCTTCTGCGTTGACAAAATTCTTGATTCCTATAGAATTGCGCACCTTGTGCCGAGGTGGCGGAATTGGTAGACGCACATGGTTCAGGTCCATGCGGTGGCAACACTGTGGGGGTTCGAGTCCCTTCCTCGGCACCAGATCACAAACGGTAGGATTTTAGCTTACCGCTCACGAAACTGCTTCCCACACTGCGGGCCGACGCGACGATTCGATCGTTGGTCTGCCGCAATAATCGGTCGACTGGTTTGCGCTCGATGGGGAGAGCCCGACACTGCTTGGCTCACGGGGCTGGATCTGCACCTGAGCCACTGCTCGGGTGGCGCAGAATAGCACATTCGACCCGATAACGGGGCCGCAGTCCTGTTGAAGGTCGTCAAAAGCTGCTCCACCTGATCATTGTGTTGATAGCTACATAGGAAATGACGATGAAACTGACAATCGAGCGTACCTACACTTTCGTCGAGGATCACCTGTTCGAAGCGGGCAAGAGAGCCGATCCGCCGCTGCGCAAAGTGGCCGCGGTGGTTGTGTTGAAGAACCCCTATGCGCGACGTTACGTGAAAAACCTGGGCCCGCTGATCGCGGCCAGCGCTGCGCTCGGCCGCGCACTTGCATTGCAGGCTGGCGCGGCGCTGGCGCCCTATTCCGCGCAAAGCCTCGGGAAGGCGGCGCTGGTCGGGATTTCGGGCGAGCAGGAGCACGCAAATGCGCTGCTAACCAACATCTTTGCCGAGCCGCTGCGCGAGATACTCGGCGGCGGCAAGGCATGGATCTCCTCCATGACCAAAGTCGCCATGGCCGGAACGCAAGTCGATGTGCCGATGAATTGCAAGGACGCGCTCTATGTGCGTTCGCATTACGATGGAATGACGCTGACTTTGCCCGACGCGCCGATGCCGGACGAAATCGCGGTCATCCTTTGCGTCGCAAACCGTGGCCGGTTGAATGCGCGCGTCGGCGGCCTGCGTCACGACCAGTTGAAAGGCGACAACGGGCTGGTCTGATCGACGCAACGGCTGCGGACTGGGCAGCGCCGCACGCGCGGCGCCGCACTCTCCGGTGACGAGCACATTCGTTGACGCCGACGGTTCAGCGATCCCTGAACCGGGCCTTGCGCTTTTCCATGAAGGCGTTCATGCCTTCGACCGCATCCTCGGTCTGAAATGCAAGCGTGTTCAAGTCCGCCTCGATCTTCAGTCCTTCGTGCAAAGGCACTTCGAGCGCGCGTTTGACCGCGTCGCGCGCCAGGCGCAGCGCCGGCAGTCCGAAAGCGCTGAATTCGCGCGCGTAGGAGACAGCGGCTTCGATTGGGTCGCCTGCAATGAGGCGATGTACCAGCCCGATGCGCAGCGCCTCCTCCGCATCGACCGTGCGTCCGCTCAGAATCATTTCCAGGGCGCGCGCTTCTCCCACGGCACGCGGCAGCCGTTGCGTTCCGCCGTATCCCGGGATCAGCCCCAGTTTGATTTCCGGCAGTCCCATCTTCGCCGTGGAAACGGCAATGCGAAAAGTGCAGGCGAGCGCGAGCTCGAGCCCGCCGCCAAAGGCGTAGCCGTTGATGGCCGCGATCGAAGGCATGGGCAGGGTATCGAGCTTTGCGAGGACCGACTGGCCGAACGCGGCATCGCCCCTCTGCGCCGACAGGCTGCGGCCGGTCAGCCCCTTGATGTCCGCGCCGGCGCAGAACGCCTTCGCCCCTGCGCCGGTCACGATCAACGCCCGCGCATCGCCGCCGGCAACCTGATCGAACGCCTGCGCCAGTTCGCGCAGCACGTCGGAGGACAGTGCGTTCAGCGCTTGCTGCCGGTCCAGCGTAACCACCGCAAATTCTTCCCGCCGCGTCAGATGCACGTTCATGCTGGTCTCCTAAGCCGGACACCCTGGAATGTGACTGGCCGGCGCGCCCTGCCGTCCTGCCTTTCCCGTTGTCACTTGAATGGATGCCTTACAACGATGGTTTCCTTGCGGTCCGGCCCGGTCGAGATCATGTCCACCGGTACGCCACAGATCTGCTCCAGCCGCGACAAATACGCACGCGCGTTGGCTGGCAGCGCATCCAGCTGCTTTACCCCAACGGTGCTCTCGGACCACCCGGGCATTTCCTCGTAAATCGGCACGCAATCGCGCGAAGCATCCGCACCTGCCGGAAATATATCCACGGTTGCGCCACCGACGCGGTAACCGACGCCGAGCTTGATCCGCTCGATGCCGTCGAGCACGTCGAGCTTGGTGATGCACAGGCCGGACACGCCGTTGATCTGAATCGAGCGCTTGAGCACCGCCGCGTCGAACCAGCCGCAGCGGCGCGGCCGGCCGGTGACTGATCCGAATTCGTTGCCTCTCTGACGCAGCCGCTCGCCCATGGCGTCATCGAGCTCGGTCGGAAACGGACCGCTGCCGACCCGCGTCGAATAGGCCTTGGCGATGCCCAGCACGTAGTGCAGCATCTGCGGGCCGACCCCGGCGCCACCGGCGGCGGCTCCGGCGACGCAGCTGCTCGAGGTGACAAACGGGTAAGTTCCGTGGTCGATATCCAGGAGCGAACCCTGCGCCCCTTCGAACAGCAACTGGCGCCCGGCGGCCGAGGCACGGTAGAGCTCCGAGGACACGTCTGCCACCATCGGTGCCAGGCGCGGCGCGAAGCCCAACGTATCGTCGTGTATCTGCTTGAAATCGACCGGCTTCGCCTTCAAATAGTGCTGCAGCACGAAGTTGTGGAAATCGAGCACCTCGCGCAATTTCTCGGCAAAGCGCTGCGGATTGAACAGGTCCTGCAGGCGGATGGCGCGCCGCGCGACCTTGTCTTCGTAAGCGGGTCCGATGCCTCGGCCCGTGGTGCCGATCTTGTCCGCACCCTTGGCCGCTTCGCGCGCCTGGTCGATGGCCACGTGATATGGCAGGATCAGGGGACAGGCACCGGAGATGCGCAACCGGTTTGCCACCGCGACGCCTGCCGTTTCCAGTTCGTCTATTTCCTGCAGCAGGGCCGATGGCGACAACACCACGCCGTTGCCGATGTAGCAGGCGACACCCTCACGCAGGATACCCGATGGAATCAGCCGCAGAATCGTTTTCTTGCCGTTGATCACCAGTGTATGACCGGCATTGTGTCCGCCCTGGAATCGCACCACCCCATCGGCATGGTCGGTGAGCCAATCGACCACCTTGCCCTTGCCCTCGTCACCCCACTGGGTGCCGATCACTACGACGTTTTTTGCCATGCTCGACCCAAGAAAGAAGAATTACGGTTGCTGCCAGCGACGGCGAAATCTGCGCCACCTACCGATCCATCGCATCGGTTTCGTGCGCGCGTTCCAGCAGCTGTTCGCGGCTTCAAATATTTCTGACCTGCCATTTTGCCTTCTGTTTCACCAGTTCACGCGTACAACGCGCCTCATCGTCTGCGCTCTCGTGACCCGGCAGATCCTGAATCACCACTTCGCCCGCCGCACGCAGCGTTGCCATCGCGATTTCGAGCGCGGGGTCAGTACTGCGCGGCGCGCGGATCCAGCCGGGCGCGGGCGGCTCTGGCGACAGACGTGCCAGTTGCAGCAGGTAGAGCGTGAAGCCGGTGGCCGGCCGCGCACGCCCGAACGCCTTGCCCACGCCATCATAGCGCCCACCGAGCGCAATTGCGTTGGGCAGCAGCGAGCAGTATGCGGCGAAAACGACGCCGCTGTGGTAGTGATAGCCGCGCAAATCGGCGAGATCGATGCTCACCGGAACTTCGTCCATCGCAGTCAGGTGTTCGAGATCGGCAAGAGCGCGGGTGATTTCGGCATATCTAGGCAGAGCGCGCCGCGCACGCGCGATCACCTCGCGGCCGCCATACAACTCGGGCAGAAGCAGAATCGCGCCGCGCGTGGTCTTGTCCAGGTTCTTCGTCAATACACGCAGTGCCGAGGCGTCCTTTGCCTGAAGCGCGGAGAACAACTCGGCTTCCGTCCCGGACTCAACGCCGCTGCGCCGCGCCAGCGCGCGAAACACTGCGACATGGCCGATGTTCAGGCGCACGTCGGGCAGATTGCACAGTTTCAACGCCCGCTCCAGCAACCGCTGTATCTCCAGGTCGCTCTCGATGCCCGCATGTCCGTAGACCTCGGCGCCGATTTGCAGCGGCTCGCGCGTCGAAGTCAGTCCCGCGGGGAGGGTGTGCAGCACCGAGCCACAATAACAAAGCCGGGTAACGCCATCTCGATTGAGCAGATGCGCGTCGATACGCGCCACCTGCGGCGTGATGTCGGCTCGAACGCCCATGGTGCGCCCGGATAATTGATCCACCAGCTTGAACGTGCGCAGGTCCATGTCGTGGCCGGTGCCGGTCAGCAGTGACTCGGTGTATTCGAGCAAGGGCGGCATGACCAGTTCGTAGCCATGCACACGGAACAGTTCCAGCAAATTCGCGCGCAACAACTCTATCCGGCGCGCCTCCGGCGGCAGGATATCCTCGATATATTCCGGGAGTACCCAGTTACGCATGAACCGTGGCGGCGCTTAAGAACCGGGCGGCAGGCAGACTCGTCCATGCCCGGAACGCAACTTCGCTTCTCAAGCTCTGCTCCTTACTTCGAAAATAACAACAGCAGCAAACCCGCGATCATCGAGGTCAGTCCGAAGAAACGGATCTGACCGTCGCTGAACTTGGTGATGCGGCGAAAGGTTTCGCGCCACTGCGCCGGGAACAGGAACGGCAGGATGCCCTCGATCACCAGCATCAGCGCAAACGCCATCAGGAACGTGCTCGCCATTCCGGGCACTCCGCTAAACGCTACTTGCTTCCTTTGCCCGGACTCTTAAGGTACTTGAAGAACTCCGAGTTGGGTTCCAGCACCAGCACATCACTGCGGTCCTTGAAACTCGACCGGTAGGCTTCGAGGCTGCGATAGAACGCGTAAAACTCCGGATTCTGTCCATACGCCTGCGCGTAGGCCGCGGCCGCCTTGGCATCGCCCTCGCCCTTGGTGCGCTGCGCTTCCTTGTAGGCATTCGCAATGATCACCTCGCGCTCCTTGTCCGCTTCGGCGCGGATGCGTTCAGCCTGGCTCGAACCCTCCGAACGCAGCTGGTTGGCCACGCTCTTGCGTTCGGCGTCCATGCGCTTGTACACCGATTCGCTCACCTCCTGCGGCAGATCGACCCGTTTCAGGCGCACGTCGATGATCTCGACCCCGATTTTCTTCGCATCCTGGTTGGCCCGATCACGTACGTTCTTCATGATCTCGTCGCGGTCCTCGGATACGACTTCGTGCACCGTGCGCTTGCCCACCTCCTCGCGCAGCGTCGCGTTGACGGTCTGCGAAATGCGCGTCTGCGCCTGCACCTCGTCGCCGACGCTGATGTAGTACTGGCGCGCGTCGTTGATTTTCCATTTGACGAACGTATCCACCAGCAGGTTCTTCTTTTCCGAGGTGATATAGCGCTCGGCGTCCGGTGTATCCAGCGTGAGGATGCGCGCATCGAAGTAGCGCACGTTCTGGATGAACGGCCACTTGAAATGCAGCCCGGGCGTGGTGATGACTTCCTTTACCTCACCCAGTTGGAACACGATGGCACGCTCGCGCTGATCCACGGTGAACAGCGCCATGCTCGCCAGCATCACCATACCCAGCAGGGCCGCAACAACGACTCCCATGCGATTGTTCATCATGGCCGGCTCTCTCTCTGTCTGTCGCGCAGCGCGTCGCGCGAGCGCGCCGCGGAATTCGGATTTGCCGTCGGTTCGACCAGCGACTGACCGGAGGGCGACGAACCCTCGGCCAACGCCCCTGCCGACATCTGCATGATCTTGTCCAGCGGCAGGTAGAGCAGGTTGCCGCCGCTCTTCGCGTCGAGCAGTATTTTGCTGGTGCTGCTCATAATCTGCTGCACCGTCTCGATGTACATGCGATCGCGCATCACCTGCGGCGCCTTGTTGTATTCGGCAAGCACCTGCTTGAAGCGGCTCGCTTCGCCCTCGGCGTTGGCCAGCACGCGCTGGCGATAGCCCTGCGCCTCTTCGGTCAGGCGCGAGGCGGCGCCGCGCGCCTTGGGTACAACGTCGTTGAAATAGGCCTGGCCCTCGTTCTTCTGCCGTTCCAGGTCCTGCTTGGCCTTGACTGCGTCGTCGAACGCGGCCTGCACCTGCTCCGGCGGCTGCGCGTTTTGCATGGTCACCCGGCTGATCAGGATGCCGGTTTTATAGCGATCGAGAATATCCTGGATCAGTTTCTGCGCATCGGTCGCCACCTGTTCGCGTCCCTCGTACAACACGAAGTCCATTTTGCTCGCGCCTACGACCTCGCGAAATGCAGTCTCCGCCGCCTGCAGTACGGTGTCATCGGGCCGCTTGTTGTTGAACAGGTAGTCCAGCGGATCCTTCAGTGTGTACTGCACGGCAAACTGGATATCGATAATGTTCTCGTCGTCGGTGAGCATGATCGATTCCTTCAGCACCTTGGTCTTGACGGTGTTGCGATAGCCGATTTCCACGGTGCGCACCGAGGACAAATTCACGATCTCGTGCGACTGGAACGGAAACGGCACGCGCCAGCGCAGGCCCGGGCTGCTGAGTTCGGAGTACTTGCCGAACGTAAACACCACGCCGCGCGCTTTCTCATCCACGGTGTAAAAGCCGCTCGCCAGCCACACCACCAGCACGAGCGCGACCAGAACACCCGCGCCGCCGCCGATCTGGCGCATGCTTGGCGGCTTGACCGACGCTCCGCCGCCCCCGCCTCTTCCGCCGAACATGCCGTTCAGCTTCTGATTGAAGTTGCGCCACAACTCGTCCAAGTCCGGCGGTCCGTTGCCCCCGCCTTTCTTGCCCCATTGCGGGTCGTTAAGTGACATAGGAATCCTTATGATGAAGCTCCGCTTCCAGGTTGGTTGTTGCGGACTTTTTTGCGGCCGCGATTTCGGCCAGTGCAGTCCTGAGAAAATCCATGCCGTCGCCGGTCTTGGCGCTCAAACTGACACGGCATATTTTACCATACTCATCACGCTCCAAACCCGGCAATACTGGCGTCAGGTCGGTCTTGTTCCACACCAGCACCTGCGGGATGCCCTCTGCTCCAATCTCGGCCAGCACCGCGTTGACCGCCACTATCTGCGCTTCACGCACGCCGCTCGATGCGTCGACTACGTGCAGCAGCAGATCGGCATGGATGGTTTCCTCCAGCGTGGCGCGAAATGACGCAACCAGACCGTGCGGCAGATCGCGGATAAAGCCGACGGTATCGGACAACACCAGATTGCCCGCACCTTCAACGTACATGCGCCGCGTCGTGGTATCGAGCGTGGCGAACAACTGGTCGGCAGTGTAGCTGTCGGCATGGGTGAGCGCATTGAACAGCGTGGATTTTCCCGCATTGGTGTAACCGACCAGAGAAACCGATAGGACGTCGCCGCGCACCCGCGCACGTCGCTGCACATCGCGTCGGCGCTTGAACTGAACCAGTTTGTCCTTGAGCACCTTGACGCGGTTGCCGATCAGCCGCCGGTCGACCTCGATCTGTGTCTCACCCATGCCACCGAGAAAACCGCGACCACCGCGCTGGCGTTCAAGGTGGGTCCAGCCGCGCACCAGACGCGTGGAGGCGTACTCCAGTTGCGCCAGTTCGACCTGCAGCTTGCCCTCGTGGCTGCGCGCGCGTCGGGCGAAGATGCCGAGGATCAGCCCGGTGCGGTCGAGCACCGGGCAGTCAAGCTTCTTCTCCAGGTTGCGTTGCTGCGCCGGCGACAGTTCGTGGTTGAAAACGGTCACCACCGCGTTCTGCTCGCGCACCGCGGCGGCGATTTCCTCGACCTTGCCCGAACCCGCATAAAGCGCCGGATCAGGCCGCTGCCGCTTGCCCTGGATCAGCGCACTTGGCTTGAGCCCCGCGCTCTCGACCAGCAGGCGCAGCTCGTCCAGGCTTTCGCTGTAGCCGCCGGCGTTGAAATCCAATCCGACCAGCACCGCCGCGTTGGCGCGCCCGCGCTGCTCAGACATCGCGCGCGCCGGCGGCAGCGGGCCGACTGGTCTCAGCTTTCGGAAGCAGGGTGATCGTAGGAAATGGTGACCGCGCGCGCCGGCACGACGGTGGAGATCGCGTGCTTGTAGACCATCTGTGTGACGGTGTTTTTAAGCAGGACAACATACTGGTCGAAGGATTCCACCTGGCCTTGCAACTTGATGCCATTGACCAGATAGATCGAGACCGGCACGTGCTCTTTGCGCAGCGTGTTAAGAAACGGGTCTTGTAACAACTGCCCTTTAGCGCTCATCGTGCCTCCCACAGCTTTGTTGTTGAACTGCCACTGTAATTGATTTTTCGGTCATTTTCCACCGTTGCTTGCATATTGGGGAGTGTTATTACTTTTTCAAGTAGGGATTGCTCGAAGTCTTGAACTGCACTTTCAGAGGTGTGCCCTGAAGCGAGAATTCCTCGCGAAACCGTCCCTCCAGATAGCGGCGGTAGCTCTCCGGCACTGCGCCAAGCGCGTTGCCATGAATGACAATCAGGGGTGGATTCATGCCGCCCTGATGGGCGTAACGCAACTTGGGCCGCGTCAATCCCTTGCGCGGCGGCTGCTGGCGCTCGACCGCTTCGATCAGCACCCGCGTCAGACGCGGGGTCGACAGTTTGGTCATGGCCGCGCGGTAAGCGTCGTCGATGGACGGCAGCAAACCCGACATGCCGCTGCCCTGCAGTGCAGAAATGAAATGCTGGCGCGCAAACCCGAGAAAACCGAGTTTGCGTACCAGATCGCGTTTGACGCATTCGCGCCGGTAATCGTCCAGGTCGTCCCATTTGTTGACCGCCACCACCAGCGCGCGCCCCTTCTCCACCACGTAGCCGGCGATATGCGCATCCTGATCGGAAATCTCGGCCTGCGCATCCAGCACCAGTACCACGACGTTTGCCTGGTCCACCGACTGCAGCGTCTTGATCACGGAAAACTTCTCCACCGACTCGAACACCTGGCCGCGGCGGCGCAGGCCGGCGGTATCGATCAGGGTATAGCTTCTGCCGTCGCGTTCGAACGGGACTTCGATGCTGTCGCGCGTCGTGCCCGGCTGGTCGAAGGCAATGACCCGATTCTCGCCCAACAGGGTATTGATCAGCGTCGACTTGCCGACGTTGGGACGGCCGATAATGGCAATGCGCGGATGATTCGCGAGGAGCGGTTCTTCAGGTTCGCGCTCAAAACCGGCAAGCGCCAGATCGACCAGATCGTTGACGCCTTCGCCGTGCGCGGCAGAGATGGCGTAAGGCTCGCCCAGCGCGAGTTCGTGGAATTCGGCCGTGACGACGCCGGTATTCATGCCCTCCGCCTTGTTCACGCTAAGCAACACCGGCCGTCCGGTTTTGCGCAGTAAGGCGGCAATATTGCGGTCCTGTGGCGCCAGCCCCTGGCGCACATCGACCATGAACAGAATCACGTCGGCCTCGGCGATCGCCTGCAGCGTCTGCTTCGCCATTTCATGCAGAATGCCCTCCTTCGCCACCGGTTCGAAACCACCGGTGTCGACGACGAGGAAGGGCCGGTCCCCGACACGACCTTCGCCATAGTGACGATCACGCGTCAAACCGGGCATGTCGGCCACCAGCGCGTCGCGACTGCGCGTGAGCCGGTTGAACAGCGTGGACTTGCCGACATTGGGCCGGCCGACGATGACTATGGTCGGTTTCATGCGTGCGGGGTCAGTCGCTCAGGCGCAGAGCCCGAACGGGAGTTACGATTTCTCCGTTTCGGATACCCGGCGTTTTCGCGCAGAGCGAGCTTTCTATTGCGAATTGAAGGCATACAGCCCGCCATTGCGGGTCTGTACCAGGAAGCCGCCGTCGGGCAGGCTGACCGGGTTGGTGCTGACCGGGCTGCCGTCGGTCGCAACGCGGCCGACGAAGGCGCCCGAATCGCGCGCGAGGAAATGCACATAGCCCTGAATGTCCGCGACCACGATCTGGTGTCCGAGCGCAAGCGGCGCCGACAGATTGCGCAGGCTCAGTTTGTCCTGCCGCCACAGGCTGGTGCCGCTGCTGCGATCGAGCGCCTGGACCGCGCCTTTTTCGTCGCTGACGAAGGCGTAACGGGCATCCAGAGTCAGCCCGGACGTGCTCGACATCTCGCGCCCCCAGAGAGCCTGGCCGTTGGTGAGGTCAAAGCAGCCTATCCGGCCCTGATAGGCAACCGCACAGACCTCGCGCCCGGCGACCACGGGCAATCCGATTACATCGGTGACGCGCTCCAGTTCTGTGGTGCCGCGGGGCAGCGCAACGGTGGCTTCCCAGCGCAGCGCACCGTTGGACAAATCGATCGCTACCAATTTGCCGCCGGCGAATCCGGCGTAGACCACGCCGTCGGATATGGTTATGCCGACCGGCGAGCGCACCGTCAGCGCGGGCGTGGATCGCTGGTAATACCAACGGCGTTTGCCGTCGTTCGCGTTCAGTCCGAAAATACGACCGTCGGCGCTGCGCACCACCACCACGCCCTGCGCCACTTGCGGCGCCGCCAACACTTCGCTGCTTACCTGCGTTTTCCAGATTGCCGTGCCGCTGCTATCGAATGCGAGCACCTCGCCCTTGCCGCTTCCCACCGCCACCAGCCCCGGCCCGGCGCCGACACCGCCGGTCAATGACTCCCCGGCGTTGATGCGCCAAAGTTGTTTGCCGCTGGCCGCATCCAGACGCGAAATCGTGCCGTCGTATGCCGCCGCGTACACGCTGCCCTCCGCCGTGGCCGGGCTGAATATCGCCCGTTGCGAACTGCCTACATTCGCCTGCCACAACGTGTTTACTTTGACCGATTGCTCCAGCGCGGGCAGTGGCGCCATCTGCGCTGCGGCACTGGTGCTGCCAAACCAGTTCATCGGATTGATCGTGTCGACGGCGTTGGCGAACATGCGGCCTCCGCCGCAGCCGGCAAGCATGAGTGCTGCGCTCAACAGGGCGACGCGTGCGGTTGCGCGCATCATTTGGCCGCTCCCAGCGCATCCAGGCGCAGCTGAATCGACCCGCGCAACGCGGCGTCCTTTGCGTCCGCCTTGTCCAGCGCGGACTGATAGGCGCCGCGCGCCTCCTCTTTCTTGCCCTGGGCAACGAGCACATCGGCGCGGGACGCCAGAAAAAGCGAGTCGAACGCGGCCCCGTGCTTGGCATCGAGCACCTTCAGCGCGTCTTCGTACGCCTTTTCATCGAGCATCACGCTGGCCAGCCGCAGGCGCGCGATGTCCTGCATCCCTTCGTCCCTGGCGTTCTCGGCCACCCAGGCGAGTTGCGCGCTTGCAGTTTTCAGCTCGCCCCCCTGAAAGTGCGCTTTCGCCGAAACCAGCGCTGCCATCGCGGCGTAGGAAGTACGCGGATAGCCTTCGAGGATTGCGCCGGCCGTTTCGCGTACCTGCTTCAGGTCGCCGTCGCGCGCTGCTTTCTGCACCGCATCGTACAAACCGGAAGCCTGGACCGCCTGGTTGCGCTGGTAGTAATTCCAGCCCTGCCATGCTGCGAGCACGACGAGCACCAGGCTTGCAATCGTTACTATCAGACCGCCGTTTTCCTGCCACCACGCTTTCAGCGCGGCGAGTTGTTCTTGTTCTTCCAGATCGTATGCAGCCATGGTTCTAGTCCCTAAACAAAATGCGGGGATAACTCCCCTCATGCGCGCCTAAATCAGAGGCCATTTCGGTAATGCTGAAACGGCCTTCTACTCATCTTCCAAAAACAACAAATTGGTTACGGTGTCGGGCAGCGTAGCGCGCGCCACCCGCAGCTGCTCGCGCTCCTGGCGTAGGTGCTTCACGCTCGCCTGGTCGCTGGCAGCCTCGTCTTCACCCAGGATTACGGCGAGTATGGCGCCGCTCGCATCGGCTTTCTTCATCTGTGCCTTGAAATTCCCGCCGCCGCAGTGCTGCAACACCGACAGGCCGTGGTTGCGCAGTTCTTCGGCCACGCCAAATGCCATGCGGTCGGCCGCACTGCCCTGATGCACGACATAGACCTCGCATTGCGCCGCAGGTTCCGCTGCGCGCGCTTCCTGCATCAGCGCCAACAGTCGCTCCAGCCCCATGGCAAAACCGCAGGCCGGCGTCGGTTTGCCGCCGATTTGTTCGAACAGTCCGTCGTAGCGCCCGCCGCCGCATACCGTGCCCTGGGCGCCGAGGCGATCGGTGACCCACTCGAACACGGTTAGATTGTAGTAGTCCAGACCGCGCACCAGCCGCGGGTTGATGCTGAAATGGATGCCGGCGTCTTTCAGCACCTGCTGCACGCCGTCGAAATGCGCCAGCGAGGCATCGCCCAGGTGCTCGAGCAGTCGCGGCGCGGCCTCGATCAGCGGCTGCATCGACGGGTTCTTGCTATCGAGCACGCGCAGGGGATTGGTGTGCAGCCGACGCTTGGAATCGGCGTCGAGGCTTTCCTCATGTGCCTGCAAGTAGCGCACCAACTCGACCCGGTGGCGTGCACGCTCCTCCGGGCTGCCGATCGAATTGAGTTGCAGCTTGATGCCCTCCAGGCCGAGGTCGTCCCACAGCCGCGCGCACATCAGCAGCAACTCGGCGTCCACGTCCGGTCCGGCGTAGCCCAGTGCTTCGGCGCCGACCTGGTAGAACTGGCGGTAGCGGCCCTTCTGTGGCCGTTCGTGCCGGAACATGGGTCCCATGTAGTACAGGCGCTGCGGACTGCCATAGAGCAGATTGTGCTGAATCGCCGCACGCACGGTGGATGCCGTGGCTTCGGGCCGCAGCGTCAGCGCTTCCCCGTTGAGTTCGTCGACGAAACTGTACATCTCCCGTTCGACGATGTCGGTGGTCTCGCCGATGGCTCGGCGAAACAATGCCGTCGGCTCGAGCACCGGCGTGCGCAGGTTGCGATAGCCGTAGCTGCGCAGCCAGGAACGCAGCATTTCCTCCAACGCCTCCCAATGCGCTGCCTCCTCGGGAAGGATGTCGTTCATGCCGCGGACGGCTTGTATGGCGTTGCTCATCTTCGGATTCGGAATTGCAGGGCCTAGACCGCGGCTTTGATCGGAATAGTCGTGGTTCTCCTGGCGCCGACGCCGCCGGTGCCGCCCGAACCATAATGGCTGCGCACGTAATCGTCCACGATCTTCTGAAAATCGCCGGCAATGGTATCGCCCTTAAGCGTCACCGTCTTCTCCCCGTCGACGAATACCGGTGCGACCGGCCGTTCGCCCGAACCCGGAAGGCTGATGCCGATATTGGCCTGCTTCGATTCGCCCGGTCCGTTCACCACGCAGCCCATTACCGCCACGTGCATGTCTTCGACGCCCGGAAACTCGGCGCGCCACAACGGCATCTGGCTGCGCAGGTAGGCCTGGATACCGGCGGCAAGCTCCTGAAAATAGGTGCTGGTGGTGCGGCCGCATCCGGGGCAGCTGATGACCATGGGCGCAAACGAGCGCAGACCCATGGTCTGCAGTATTTCCTGCGCCACCACGACTTCGCGCGTGCGATCACCGCCGGGTTCGGGCGTGAGCGAGATGCGGATGGTGTCGCCTATGCCTTCCTGCAACAACACCGACAGTGCCGCGGTCGAGGCGACGATGCCTTTCGATCCCATGCCGGCTTCGGTCAGACCCAGATGCAGCGCGTAGTCGCAGCGCGACGCCAGTTCCCGATAGACCAGGATCAGATCCTGCACACCGCTCACTTTGCACGAGAGGACGATGCGGTCCGCAGGAAGGCCCCATTGTTGCGCCTGCGCCGCCGATTCCAGCGCTGATACCACCAGCGCCTCGCGCATCACCGCCTCCGCCGCCAGCGGCTGCGCCTTGGCGGCGTTCTCATCCATCAGACGCGCAAGCAGTTCCTGGTCCAGACTGCCCCAGTTGACGCCGATCCGCACCGGCTTGCCGTAGCGACACGCCATTTCGATCATGGTCGCAAATTGCTCGTCGCGCCTGGAGCCTTTACCCACATTCCCCGGGTTGATGCGGTACTTGGCCAGCGCCTCGGCGCACTCGGGATATTGGCTCAGCAGGCGATGCCCGTTAAAGTGAAAATCCCCCACCAGCGGCACGCCGCAGTCACGGCGCTCAAGTTCGTCGCGGATGCGCGCGACCTGCGCCGCTGCCTCCGCCGTATTGACGGTGATGCGCACCAATTCGGAACCCGCGCGCGCCAGGTCATAGACCTGCTGCGCCGTGGCGGCGGCGTCGGCGGTATCGGTATTGGTCATGGATTGCACCACGATGGGCGCGCCTCCGCCGATGGCGACACCACCAATGCGCACCGCGCGCGTCATGTTTCGAATATTGGCGGTCATAGCAACTATTCGAGCGTCAGGCGCGCGACATCAACCTTGAAATGAGGCCGAAGATCGACTGGGGCGTCGTTGTACTTGAGACGCACTTTGGCAGCGTTGCCGATCACCACGTCGAACGGGGGCATGCCTTCGATCAACTGCCTGGAGCCGGCTGGATTGAGTTGCGACAGCAATATTTTTCCGGTCGCCTGCTTGATTTGGACCCAGGATTGTTGATCGAATTCGAGTTCGATGCGGTTCCGGCCGCTAACGCTGCCTTTGACCGCGCCAACCGGTGCTGCTTCCGGCTCGCGCGATTCTGCCGCGCGCACTTCGCCCGCTTCCACAGCCGCGGGAACGCTTGCCGGCGCGGGCGCCGCAGGCGCAGGCATCGGCGCGGATGCGGACGCAGGAACGGGCGTGACGTCGCCTGCGTCACCTTGCGCCGACCTGGGTACGATAGTCACTATCTCCCCCGTATCCAGCGGATTTATCCACCACTCAAAGGCCACCGCGGCCACCGCGACCAGGGCAGCAAGGGACAGAAAGACGTAGATGCGGTTAGATTTCTTGCCCCCTTCGACAAAAGGCTCCTGCCCGCTGGTGCGCAGATCGACGGTGATGGGGGCGGGAATATCGCGCCGCCCCAGATCGACAAGCAGCGGCGCCGAATCGATATGCACCAGCCTGGCATAGCTGCGTATCATGCCGCGCACAAACGTTGTGCCCGGCAATTTCGCATAATCGTCAGCCTCGATCGCGGCGATCTGCTTGACCCCGTACTTGATCTGCTGCGACACGTCGGCCACGCTGAGCTTGAGCGCCTCGCGCGCGTCCGCCAGCGCCCGCCCCGGGCTTGACTGCTCCGCCGTTGGTGGCGCTTCGCTCATTCAAATTGGCCCTTGAGCAGGTCCTGATATTCGGGCGAGCCGGCGAAGCGCCGCCGCAGTTGCACCGAGAGGGAGTTTTCGGCCGACTTGTCGCCCAGCTTGCGCTCGATGCGCAATGCCAGCCACAGCGATTCGGCCGTCGGTTCAACCAGCTTGTTGAAACGCCCGACCAGGCCGCGCGCGACTTCCAGCTGACCGCGCTTGTACTGAATCGACGCCAGGTTGAGCAGCGCCAGCAGGTTGTCCGGTTCACTGCGCAGTGCGCGCTCGAAAAAATCGATGGCATCGCGCTCGCCGTTCCTCCCGAGCGAGCACAATCCGGCGTTGACGTACGATCGCGCCGGCGAGCTGTACAGCGGGTTCTTCAGCGCCGCGAGAAAATAGGCGATGGATTTTTCCTCGCGCCCGCTGCGGCACAGAAACCAGCCGTAGTTGTTGTTGATGTCCGGATCATTCGGCGCCAGGGCGAGCGCGCGCTCGAAATGCCGCTGCGCGACGTCGTTCTCGCGCAAATCCATGTGCACCAGGCCGAGTACGTTATATGCCGACGCATAATCCGGATCGGCGGCGATCGCGATGCGCAATTCTTCCAGCGCCACACCCATGTTTCCGCGCTCGAAATAGGCCGACGCGAGTTCGGTATGAATGCGCGCGCGATTACGTGGATTACCGACATCACCGCTCAGTGTGCCGGTTTCCACCGTGTTCGCCTGTGTCCCGGAGGATAGCGGGTTCTGCGCGCAGCCGGCCAGGGCGCCTGCGATGATGACCGTGACGGTCAGGACGGACATTTTCAGCATGGCTGTATCTCCACCACACGGCGCGTGCGCCGTGTCTTGTCTTCCACCCGGCCGGCGAGTTGTCCGCAGGCGGCGTCGATGTCATCGCCGCGCGTCTTGCGCGTTGTCACGACCAGCCCGGCGGCGAGCAAAGTCTCGGCAAAGCGGCGGATGGTTTCGCGCGGCGAGCGCTTGAAACCGGATTTCGGAAACGGATTAAACGGAATCAGGTTGAACTTGCACGGCACGTCGCGCACCAGATCGATGAGTTGTCGCGCATGTTCCGCGCCGTCATTGACGCCATCGAGCATGACGTATTCGAAGGTGACGAAATCGCGCGGCGCTTTGTCCAGGTAGCGCCGGCACGCGGCGAGCAGCGCCGCGAGCGGATACTTGCGGTTGATCGGCACCAGCACATCGCGCAGCGTGTCGTTGGGCGCGTGCAAGGAAACAGCCAGCGCGACCGGACAGGCCTCGCCCAGACGGTCGATCGCCGGCACGATGCCCGCGGTGGACAGCGTCACCCGCCGGCGCGAAAGTCCATAGGCGTTATCGTCCAGCATCAGGCGCATCGCGGCGACCACATTGTCGAAATTCGCCAGGGGCTCGCCCATACCCATCATCACCACGTTGCTGATCAGTCGCTCGCCCCTGGGCGCGGCGCCCTGGTCCGATGCGGCGTCCGGCGCTGGGGTCGCGCCGACATCGCGCGCCAGCGCGCGCGAAGCGATCCAGAGCTGGCCGATGATCTCGGCGGTACTCAGATTGCGGTTGAATCCCTGCTTGCCGGTGGAGCAGAATTTGCAGTCGAGCGCACAACCCGCCTGCGAGGACACGCACAAGGTGCCGCGATTGGCCTCGGGAATGAACACGCTTTCGACCGCGTTGTCCTTGCCGACGTCGATCAGCCATTTGCGCGTGCCATCGGCGGCCGTGGTGTCTGAAACAACCTGCGGCGCCCAGATGCTGGCGTGCGCGGCGAGTTTTTCCCGCAGCGGCTTGGCCAGATCGCTCATTTTCGAAAAGTCCGCCTCCCCGCGCTGGTGCATCCAGCGCAGCAGCTGCTTTGCGCGAAACGGTTTTTCGCCGATTTCAGCGAAAAAATCGGTCAGCTGCGCCGCATCGAAGTTGAGGAGGTTGGGATTCACAGGCGTTCTGGATTCAGCGCGAATAGACGTTCAGCGCGGGGAAAAAATAGGCGATTTCCACTTTGGCGGTGTCCACCGCATCCGACCCGTGCACGGCATTGGCGTCGATACTGTCGGCGAAATCGGCGCGAATCGTGCCTTTGTCCGCTTTTTTCGGATCGGTAGCGCCCATCAGTTCCCGGTTCCTGGCAATGGCGTTCTCGCCTTCGAGAACCTGCACCATCACTGGGCCGGAGATCATGAACTTGACCAGATCATTGAAGAATGGCCGCCCTTTGTGCACTGCGTAAAATCCCTCGGCCTCGGCCTGAGACAGCTGCAGCATGCGCGCGGCGATGATCTTCAAGCCGTTGGTTTCAAAGCGAGAATATATCTTTCCTACGATATTTTTGACCACTGCGTCAGGCTTGATGATGGATAGGGTACGTTCAACAGCCATGCAAATCTCCAATGAAATGTGTGCGGAAAAAGCTTAACGTCATATTTTATCAGGGATTTTACATTGTGTCGCCTGCGCCGCCTGATGCGCCCGATGCGCAGTCGCGTTCGTATATCAGTCGTGGGGACGCCAACTGATCTGCCAGCCGCTCTCACCTGCTCCGGCTTCCCAACCGCTGGCCACACCCAGACCGGGTACTGCGACCAGCGTGTCGGCGCAATAAATCAGGGGCAGGCGTTCGCGCTCCCATGGCGGCAGCCGCATTTCCTGCAACAGGTTTTTCAGACTGCGTGTGGACCCTTTGGCCCGCAGCCGCAATTTCTCCCCGCCCTGCCGCAGTCTCAGGTTCAAACCGAATTCACCCACGCGCAAACGCCCCAGGCCCGCGCCTGTTCGACGCTCAAAATGCAATGCGCCACCGAGTTGCGGCAACGACCACAGGCGCTTTCCGTCCCATTCACAGCGTAGATCCGCCGGTGGCTGCGGCAGCGACGGCAACAGATAGGCGCGTCCGGCGTAGCGGCGCAGTTCGCTCGCTCCCAGCGCGACACGCACGCTGGCATCGTCGCCAGCTTCGAGAAGCTGGCGCAGCGCCTCCTGCAATCGATCCGCCTCGGGCGCCGCAGCGCCCTGCCGCTGCAGCAGCCAGCGCAGCAAATTTTTCGACCGGGCACTTCCCAGGCGTCGCAATTCCGCCACCTCCAGTGTGCCGTCCTGCAACGCGCGCTTCGCATCGTCCTCGGCCAGCAGGTCCAGAGTCCGGCTTGCCTCGGCCAGATGCCGTGCCGCGCGCCCCAGGGTTGCGCGATAGCCGGGAAACGCCTGCTCGATGATCGGAAACACCCGGTGGCGCAGGAAGTTGCGGTCATAGCGCGTGTCCTGGTTGCTCTCGTCCTCGACCCACTTGAGTTTCCTGGCGCGCGCATACGATTCGATTTGCGTACGTGCCAGCCCAAGCATGGGTCGCAGGATCGCCGCCGCCCGCGTCCTCTTCCCGCCGCGATGCTGATCCCGAATCAGCGGCATCGACGCTCCACCTTTTACTCCGGCACCGCGCAGCAACTGCAACAACAGCGTCTCTGCCTGATCGTCCAGATGCTGCGCAAGCACGATGAAATCGGCCTGGCTTTGTGCTGCGTAGACCTGGTAGCGGACGCGACGGGCGGCAGCTTCCACACCCTCTGCGCGATGCGGGCCGATATCGACTTGATGCAACGCCAGAGCGATATCGTGTCGCTTGCACCGCCGCGCGCAAAACGCGGCCCAGAGGCGGGCGTTCGGGCTGATGTTATGGTTGATGTGTATGCAGGCAAGCCGAAAGTCGAGCGGGCCGGCGAGCCGGCGCAGCAGTTCCAGCAGCACCATCGAATCGAGGCCACCGGACAAACTCAACACCAGCCTGGCCCGGGGAAAGAGCAAAGGCTCGAGCGCTGCGCGCACCGTGGCTTCGAGCGCGTCGACGCTATTCGGTTTCGACTTCCTTGAACTTGCCATATTCCATCAGACGGCTCAGGCGCGCCTCGATCAGTTCGTCGACACCTTTGTTGGCAAATACGCGCAACGCGTCCTGCAGCGCTTTTTTCAGATTCTGCGCCATTGCCGTGTGGTCACGGTGGGCGCCGCCCAGCGGCTCGTTGATGATTTTATCGATCAGGCCCAGGGTTTTAAGCCTGGCGGCGGTGATACCCATGGTTTCCGCGGCCTCCGGCGCCTTGTCGGCGCTTTTCCACAGGATGGAGGCGCAACCCTCGGGCGAGATCACCGAATAAATCGCATACTGCAGCATCATCACAATATCGCCTACTGCGAGTGCAAGCGCGCCGCCTGAGCCGCCCTCGCCGATGACGGTGCAGATAATCGGCACGCGCAGTTCGGCCATGACGTAGAGGCTGCGGCCGATCGCCTCGGACTGGCCGCGCTCCTCGGCGCCGATGCCCGGATACGCTCCGGGTGTATCGACGAAAGTCAGCACCGGAATATTGAATTTTTCCGCCAGGCGCATCAAGCGCATCGCTTTGCGGTAACCCTCCGGCCGCGGCATGCCGAAATTGCGCAGGATCTTTTCCTTGGTGTCGCGCCCTTTCTGCTGGCCGATCACCATGACCGACTGACCGTTGAAGCGCGCCAGGCCGCCGACGATGGAAAGATCGTCGGCGTAGGAACGATCGCCGTGCAGTTCCTCGAAATCGGTGAACAGCGCGCCGATGTAGTCCAGGGTAAACGGACGTTGCGGATGGCGCGCCACCTGCGCCATCTGCCACGGCGTGAGTTTGGCGTAAACGTCCTTGGTCAGCGCATTGCTTTTCTTCTGCAGCCGCGCGATTTCCTCGGAAATGTCCACCGCCGAGTCGTCCTGCACAAAGCGCAGTTCCTCGATTTTGGCTTCGAGCTCGGAAATGGATTGTTCAAATTCGAGAAAGGTCGTTTTCAAAGGCGCGCAGCCGCGATGTGGGCACAGAAGGCCTCATTCTAGCGCACTGTCTGAACTGCGTACTCGGCCACGTTCGCAGTCTTTCAGTACTCGACCGGTACCGGATCCAGGCTGCGCCACAGATACCAGGTGGCGACGGAGCGCCACGGCGCCCAGTTCTCGGCCAATTCGCGCATGCGTTCGCGCGTGACGCGTTCGCCGTCGAAATAGTGCAAGCCGATCGCCTTCTGCAGCCCCAGATCGTCCAGCGGCAGCACGTCGGGCCGCAACAAATTGAACATCAGAAACATTTCCGCGGTCCAGCGACCGATGCCGCGCACCTGGATCAGTTCGGCGATCACCGCCTCGTCGTCCATGTCCGGCCAGTCGCGCGCGTGCATGCTGCCATCGGCGAAGTGTCGAGCAAGATCGGTGATGTACTCGGCCTTGCGCTGCGACAAGCCGCAGGTGCGAAGCCGGCGCCGCACCTTCAACAGTTGCGCCGGGGTCGCCTCGGGTGCGATCGCGACCACCCGGTTCCATACCGACTCCGCCGCCTTCACCGAAATTTGCTGGCCGACGATGGATCGCGCCAGCGTTTTGAACGGCTCGCCGCGGCGCGCCAGCGCGATGCGCGGATGGGCACGGATGATGCGTGCAAGCACCGCATCGCGCCGTGCCAGCGCACGCTTGGCGCGCAGCCAATAATCCGGACTCATGACGCCTGGGCCAGCGGCAGGTTGAGCAGCAGGTTTTGCGGTTTCATGTGCACCGTGCCGCCTTCACTCATGCACAACGCCAGGTACACCGGCCTGCCGGCGATGTCCGCGCGCATTTCGCCGTCGTCGGCGAAATCCAGGCGGAACAAGGCGAGCAGGCGTACCAGTCTGTCCTGGGCCAATTCCTCGCCCCGCCGCAGATCGTTGAGCAGCGCGGTGGACTGTGCGTCCAGGCCGATGTGCCAGGCCCAGCGTGTCTCCTCAATGCGCGCAATGGAAGTCACGCTCACGTCAACGCCGGAAAGGTGCCGTATCCAGTGTTCGATCACGCGACAGAACGCGCTGAGCGCAGCGCGGCCATGATTCATGCTGATGACCAGGTCGTGTCGCTCGTCGCGTTGCCAGTACAGTTCTGCGTTGCCCCGGTCCAGCACCTCGAGGTCTACCTCCTGCAGCGGCGCGCGCGCCTCTGCGATCAGCTGCTCGAGTCCGGCGCCGGGCGCGTTGCCGGCGCCGCTGGATGCACGCATCTCGACCATCTCCAGATCGGCGAGCATCACCGTGCCCTCCTGCAAACTGGCCTTCTGCTCGCGGTAGAACAATTCTGCCGCGCGCAATTCGAGCGGGTCCTCCTTGCCGTCGAGGATATTCCTCAGGATGACTTGAGCCAGCTGGTCGATGAACAGCGGCGGCGTGCTCACGTTCGCGCCGGCGAATAGTCCCAGGTAGCAGGCTTCCAAGGTCGGCGCAGCCAGCAATCGTGCGCGAAAATCGAGCACTATGCGGTAGTTGGCACGGGTATCCACATCCGCAATCGCCTCGATTCGCGCGTCCTCCACTGGCGCACGCGGTGCCCGCAACAGCGCCTGGTGCAGTGCGATCTCGTTGGCACAGGATTCCTCCACCGGACGCAATTCGGGTCGCAGATAATAGGCGCGCAGGAAGTCGTCGCTGACGAGCAGGCGACCGCTCGCATCTCGGTCAAGCAAATGAAAACCCGAGTGCCGCCAGAAATCCCGCACCAAGGTCAAGCGCGCACGACGGCGTGCGGCGTGACGCGGCTGTGCGCGGCGACGTGTTGAGCCAAGAATCCCATCTGATCGGAAAGGATCTTGCGGTTGGTGAGGATCAGATACTCGGCCTTGTTCGGCACGTAAGGCGCATACAGCAATTCCATTCCCGCTTCCTCGGGTTTGCGGTTGCGCTTGGCGCCGTTGCAGTGACGGCAGGCGGAGACCACGTTCATCCAGTGGTCGCGCCCGCCGCGCGACAGCGGCGTAATGTGGTCGCGCGTCAGGCGCAGGTATCCGTACTCGGCGCCACAATAGGCGCAGATATGGCGGTCGCGGCGGAACAACTCGCGATTGGAGAGCGGCGGCACCTGCGAGAAACCCTTCGCCGCCATCGCCCGGCCTTTGATCGCGATAATGGAGTTGGTGGTGATGCTGGAACGCTCGCCGGTCTTGCGCGAGGTGCCGCCATAGAACGTGAATGCGCTTTCGCCCAGGGTCCATGCCACCAGGTTCTTCGCGTAGTAATAGCAGGACTGCTGCCAGGTCACCCAGCGGTGCGGAACGCCATGAAAATCCAGCGTCAGGATGAGCGGAATCTCCGCCATGCGCTTGCCCCAAATCCCCTGTTGGTAAAAAACCAGGCTTGATGCACTGCGGGATAACACCAAGAAAAGCCGCAGCCATCAAGTGCTTGCGCGGAATTCTGCCTCAAAACTCGCAGTTGCGCCAGCATCACGCGCGACACCTGCCGCCGCTGGCTATTTGGCCGTCTTGCGCACTGCAGGCCGCGGTTTTTTGCGCGTCACCGATGGCTTGGGCAAGGGCACCATCTGCGGCGCACCGGAAACCACGCACCCGGTGTCGCAGCAGCGCCCGGGCTGGCGGTTGCGCTTGATTTTGCGCGCCGGATCGGCAAGCACCCCGCGATCGAGCAGGCGCTCCACCAGTTCCACCTTGTTTCCGACAGGATAATTGCGCCAGATTTGCTTTTTCATTGCCTCGGGCGAGCCGCCGCCGTGCAGGCTGATCAGCGAATACCAGCCGCCCTGGTTGGAAGCGGTAAGGTCTTCGATGAAGCGCGCCACTTCGATACGCTTGTCGTAGGGAATTTCGGGGTTGCCGCGCAGCACGTCGGCTAGCCTGGCCGCGGTGGCCGGATTATGGTCTTCGTCGGGTCCCGGAAGGGAGACGATCAGGCCGCCGGAGACGTGATGCGCCAGCCGGTGCATGTCGTAGATCTGCGTCGCCAGCAGCAGCTTGGCTATATTGGAGAACACTGCGTCAGGCATCACGTTGCCCGATGGATCCGCGGCGGCGTAGACCGATGCCGCCACGCCGCAGGCGAAGAACCCCTCTACGATCTTGATCAACTCGACCATCTGCTCGCGCAGATTGTGCGCCCGTTCCAGATCGATTCCGTTGGCCTCGGTCATCAGCGCGCCGGCGCCGATCAGCAGGTCGCCGAAGCCTGCCCGCGCGCCGATGCAGGTATGACGGTGATGCGTGGCATAGGTATGTGTGAGAAATCCCGCATGCTGCCATTCACCCGCGAGGAACACCCGCTCCCAGGGCACGAACACACGATCGAACAGGCATACGCCGGTGGACTGACCGTACTTGCCGCTGAACTTCGCCGCGGCCTCGCCTGGGCGCCCGGCAGGACGCGCTACGATGGTGAGACCCTTCGCATCCACCGGAACGGCGCAGCAAACGGCATACGCCGCGTCCGCTTCGGTCATGTTGCGCCCGGGCATGACCAGGATTTCGTGCACATAGGGCGCGCCGGTAACGATCGCTTTGACGCCGGAAACGACAATGCCGCCTCTGCGCCGCCCGACAATGCGCACATGGCTGTCCGGACTTTCCTGTTCATGCGGGCGCTTGGCGCGGTCGCCCTTGCCGTCGGTCATGGCCACGGCGCAGGTGAGGTCGCGCTCCTGCGCGTCATGCATATAAGCGAGAAAACGCTGGTGATATTCGCTGCCGCAATCCTGGTCGGTACGGTGCGTGGACTGGTACAGCGCGCTGAAAGCGTCGCCGCTGAGATAGCGCTGGGCGCAACCGGTTTCCTGACACACCAGCCGCACGGCTTCGAGCTTGTTCAACAGATCGGCGCTGCTACGCGCGACGTGAATCAGCCGGTTTACTTCCTGTCCCGAGGTGTGTTGTTGCGCGCGCATCAGCGGCGCCAGTTCCGGCCTGAGCGCATAATCGTAAGTAAGGCCGATGGCATTGACGCCGGGTGCGAGACCGGCGTCGCCGGCGACGGACTTTACCTTGCGCCCGTTCACATATACGCTGGGCTTGCAGGCTTTGAGCGACTCACGGAATTCCCTGCCCGACATGAACATAACGCCTCCCGGGTACCCAGAACGCGGCGACGCGAACTGGTCCAAACGATTCCGAGTTTGATCTGGGTCAAGCGGACCCACGTTCGACCGACTATGCTGTAATTCAACAACCCTGAATGCTATCGACCATGACCAAGAACGATTTCTCCGGATTCTGCGCGCTGCTGCAGTCGCAGCGCAAGCAGTTACTCGGCGAGATGCGCGAAAAAATCGCCTCTATCGAAGACGGTCCGGATTTTCCTAACCAGTTGAAAATCGCTGACAACGACGGACTGCCCGATGCGGCGGCCGAGATGAACGATGCGATGGTCGAGCGCGAAAGCCAGGAACTGCTGGAAATCGAGGCCGCGCTTGCGCGCATCAGCGACGGCAGCTACGGCAGTTGTTCGGACTGCGGCGACGAGATCGGCGGGGCGCGCCTGAAAGCGTATCCGGCGGTCAAGCGCTGCCTGCGCTGCCAGGAAAAATATGAACACACGCACGGTCAGAACCACGCGGCCTGAATGCGCGTGACGATGCGGACACGTGACCGAATCACGCGAATCTAAACTGGAGAAACAATGTACACGCACATTCTGGTACCCACAGACGGTTCGGCCCTTTCCGACAAGGCCGTCGAAGCGGCAATCAAACTGGCCAAGCTGGCGGGCGCACGCATTACCGCTTTCCACGCGGTCGAACCCTATCCGCTGCAAGGCGCTTACGCGGCAGAAGCCAGCGGCGTCGCCGAACTGCAGCCGGAGATTTTCGCCGAACGCAGCGAGGAGTACGCCAAACGCGTGTTGGACACAGTCACCAAGGCGGCCGCGGCGGCCAAAGTGCAGTGCGACACCAGCTTCGCTACCAGCCACTCCGCGTCCCAGGCGATCGTCGAAAAAGCCAAGAAAGAAAAATGCGATCTTATCGTCATGGCATCCCACGGCCGGCGCGGCCTGGAAGGTTTTCTGCTGGGAAGCGAGACGCAGAAAGTCCTGACGCACAGCTCCATTCCGGTGCTGGTGTACCGCTAGAATCGGAACAAGCGTAAAGAAAACAGGGCGGGGTCTCCCCGCCCTTTTTTTTTGGGGGGCCACAGAACGCACCGCCATTGGCCGGGATGTAACGGACCGTGCGCCGCCGCGGCCGCTTCGCGCGCTCAATTCGCGCGTCAACTTGACAATTCTCAACGCGACTTAAAGCGCTGCGGGTAGCCTATTTTTGAAATGCCATACAGAACCAAGACATCAGATTTTCCAATGAGATCGATCGCATAGCCCGATAGCGTGCGCATCCGTTTCTGTCTGTTGGTTTTTTTTCCGAGCACGCACGGCGCCTGAATATGCGTGTATGCGCATATGTTGACTTTACTCAAGCTCCGGGATTTCCACGAGTGCCTAATACCGGTTATCGATGCAAGCTCAGCGGATGTCCGCGACGGCATTCATGAGCGCTTCTCTACCAAAGGAGAGCGGAACAATGCGCACAGGAATATTCATGGTTGCCCTGCTGGCTTCCATGCTCCTTACACCCGCCGCCCTTGCCGCGGCCGATACCGATTCGGACTCGGCCAAATTACTGAAGTCCACCTCGGATCACACCAAGTTCAAGGCGCTGCAGCAGGAATTCAATTCCGGCCCGGAAGTCACAAAAGCCTGTCTTAGTTGCCATACGGAGGCCGCCAAGCAGCTGCACCGGACCGAACACTGGAAGTGGGAATACAAGACCCCCCAGGGCCAGCTGCTGGGCAAGAAGACACTCATCAACAACTTCTGTATCTCACCTTCGTCCAACGAGGCGGCCTGCAACATCTGCCACATCGGTTACGGCTGGAAAGACGACACCTTCGACTTCAAGTCGGAAGTCAACGTCGATTGCCTGGTTTGTCACGACACGTCCGGCAACTACAGGAAACCGGCGGGCCTGGCGGGCAACGTGGTCACCAAGGCGATGGAGTTTCCGCCCGGCTCGGGCAACATCATCAAACCGATCAATCTGACAAAGATCGCGCAGGCGGTCGGAAAAACCAGCCGTGACACCTGCGGCGCCTGCCATTTCTACGGCGGAGGCGGCGACGGCGTCAAGCATGGCGACATGGACAGCTCGCTGGCGGCGCCCGACAAGGCGCTCGATGTGCACATGGACGCGCTCGGCCTCAACTTTGCCTGCGCCACCTGCCATATGACCCAGGGCCATCAGGTGCCCGGCAGCCGCTACGCGCCCACCGGCAGGGACAAGGGCGAGGCGCACCTGCGCGGCAAGGATTACAAGACCAACCCGACTACCTGCCAGGCCTGTCACGGCCAGGCTCCGCACAAAACGAATGCCAAGCTCAATGACCATACCGACAAGGTGGCGTGTCAGACCTGTCACATTCCAAAATTCGCGCGCGGCGGCGTCCCCACCAAAATGTCCTGGGACTGGTCCACCGCCGGGAAGATGGGCCCCGATGGCAAACCGCTCACCATAAAGGACGCCAAGGGCCACCCCACCTACATGGCGATCAAAGGCGACTTCGTCCTGGGCGATGACGTCATTCCCGAGTACCGCTGGTTCAACGGCACGGTGACCTACACGCTGCGCAGCGACAAGGTCGACGACAGCCACCAGCCCGTCCAGATGAACCGCTATGCGGGCAGCGCGAGCGACGGAAAATCGCTGATCTGGCCGGTCAAGATCATGCACGGCAAGCAACCCTACGACCCGGTGAACAAGACC
>QYQC01000126.1 GCA_007280315.1 Betaproteobacteria bacterium
CGTCAGGGCGAGGCGATCGGACTGCCCGGTGCTTCCGCGCTGTCGTTCGATGCGAAGTTGGACCTGCCTTCGCTCGCCTGGGCGGCGCCCCTGATCAGCGAAAAAATGGTGCTCGATGGCAGCGTCAAGGGACAAATCGCGGGACTGGGTACGGTGGCCCGGCCGCAGCTGAGCGGCAGCATCGACGCTGTCGGGCTGAGGATTGAGTACCCCGAGCAGGGTGTCTACCTGAATAACGGCAGCCTCCACGCCATTCTGAAAGACGACAACGCGTTGCTGCTCGAGCGCATCTCGCTGCGCGGCGGCGAGGGCACGCTCGAGGGCAGCGGTACGCTGGCATGGGCGCCGGACGGTGCGCGAGCGCACCTTGCGCTCAAGGCGGACAAACTCGAACTGCTGAAGCGCCTGGACCGCCTTCTGGTGCTCAGCGGAAATGCCGATATCACGCTGGAGAAACAGCGCGTGCGCGCCACCGGTGCGCTAAAAGCCGATCGCGGCGAGATCGTTCTGCCGGAGTCGGACGGGCCGACGCTCAGCGCGGATGTGGTGGTTCTGGGTCGGGACGGCAAGGCGGAATTGAAGGATACGCCGCTCGCGACCGAGATCGAACTCGGCCTCGACCTGGGCGAGCAGTTCAGCCTGAAGGGAAGAGGCGTGGATGCGCGCCTTGCCGGAGTGATCAAAGTGCACGCGGCGGGCGGCGCGCCGGCGCGTGCGTCCGGAAGCATACGCGTTGCGCAGGGCGGCTACTCGGCCTACGGGCAGCGCCTGGCAATCGAGCGCGGCATTCTCAATTTCGCCGGACCGCTCGACGATCCGGGACTGGACATCGTAGCAATGCGCAAGCAACAGGCCGTGGAGGCGGGGGTGGCCATCCGCGGCACAGCGCGCGCGCCCCAAATCAGCTTGATTTCGAATCCGTTCGTGCCGGACAGCGAGAAGCTCTCCTGGCTGATTCTGGGCCGCGGCATGGACGGCGCGAACAAGACCGACCTGGGGGTCCTGCAGAGCGCGGCAGGCGCATTGCTCGCGCGCGGAGAATCAATCACGCTGCAAAGCCGCATTGCCCACGCCGCCGGACTGGACGAATTCGCCGTCTCGGGCTCGGGCGGCCTGGAGAGCACCGTCCTGACTCTGGGCAAGCGCCTGTCCTCGCGCGCCTACCTGAGCTTCGAGCAGGGACTCGCGGCGGCGACGCAACTGGTGAAGATCAACTACACGCTGACGCCGCGACTGTCGATTCGCACGCAGACCGGGAGTGAAAGCGCGCTGGACGCGTTCTATACGTTCAGTTTCAAATAAAAAGGCGATTCGACGTCGCGCGCTCAGAAGTAATACCTGAGCAATGCCTGCCACGACCGCCGCTCCGACGCTGCGCCGTAGGTGCTGCCGGGCGGACCGGTATTGAGCTGCGTTTGCAGCGCGACATCCACGCGGCTCCAGTGGTAGCGCGCCTCCAGCCATTGCAGGCGGCTGTGGTCGGCGACGGTATAGCGAACCATGGCGGTGAGATCGAGCTGCTTGATCAGCGCGTCCTGCCACGAAGCGTGGAGGAACACGCTGTGCCTGGTTGCCGGGTCCTGGAGATTGCCTGCAAACCCGCGATACACGCCGTAGGCCAACGGAGATCCGCGCCGCAGCGCGTTCCAGCCCGCGTCGTCCAGCGCCGCGCCGTTGTATTCGTACTCGGCGCTGAGCGAGACGTTGCCCGTCGTCGTATAGGTGAGTCCGCTCGACAGGCGCGAACGAAACGCCGCGTCGTCCGGACGCATCAGCGCCTGCGCCGCGAGCGAAGCGGAACGCCCGCCCGACCATTCGAAGTAGGCCACCGTGGCGTCGTTGGGCAAAGCGGTCACATTCAGCCCCAGTTGCGGCGACTGTCCGGCGCCACCGGACAACAGCCACTGGGGACTGAGTCCGGCCGACAGTTTGTCGCTGTACGCCAGCAGCCAGCGCGCGCGCGGGTTGCTGGCGCCAAAGTCAGCGCTGTAGGCGTTGTCGCTGGGCTGGTCGGCGAGCTTGGGCGAATACAACGCGGTCAACGATCCACCTTCCCACAATGTTTGTCCGCGCAGCATGCCGCTGCCAAGTCGGTTTTCGCGCAAGCTCGCAGGGTCGAGCGATACCACCGAGCGCAGTGCGCCGGCGCGAAAATAATCCGTCGGGTTGTAGCCGAATGCGACGCCGTTGCGCACGTTGATGCGTCCGAGATCCGCGATCCGGTCCGGCCGCGCCTGCCAGCTCACATAGGCTTCTTTCAGCGTGTTGATCTCCCGATTGCCCGAGGCGCCGTCCATCCGGTTCATGTCCAGGCGGTCAGCAAACACCGCGCGCCAGCCCGGAGCAAACGTCTTGTCGAAGCGGGCATCGAGCGACAGGCGCGCGCCATGCAGCGCCAGACCTGCACCCTGGCGGCGCGCCTCGCGCGCGGCCGTTTCCAGGTACACACGCCAGTCGCCGCTTTGTTCCGCCGTGCTCGTCGTTTGATCGGCGAGCGACAGCGCCGCAGCATCCGCATCCGCATCCGCAGCGCGCGCCGGCGCCGTCGCGAGCACCAGCAACAGAACGAGGACCGGGGAGCGCACGCGCTATTCGGGCTTGAAGCGCGGCAGGTAGTCGCGCTGCAGCCACAGATCAGGCACGTCGCGCCAGGCATACTCGTCAAAACGCATCACCGTGACCCAATTCGGATCGAGCCCGTCGATGATCACCGTTTCGGTCGGCCGCTCCACCCCCAGCTGCGCCTGGTAGCGGCGGTAGTACGCAGTCTTCAGCAGCTGCCCGCTCTCGGTAAAGAAGCGCGACTTGATCGGGCGGCTGTTGCCGGCATCCAGCCACATTTCGATGTGGTGGTAGGTGACCTCGGCGGACACCGCGGCCAGCGCCAGCTTGTAGCTGCGCCGCGTTTGGCGATCGCCGTCGGCGACATTTTCTTCGGCCACCAGTTGCGCCCGGTAGTCCTTGGCCAGATTGACCGTGACCACGTCGCCGTTGGCCGCCTGCCCGAGGAGCCGCTGCTGCGGCGACAGGCGAATGCTCGCCTTGGAGGACGGGTCGAAGAACCACAGATCGTTTCCGTTCTTGAGCATCAGCTTGTTGGCGTCGCGCGCCGGCGCGACGAAGCGGATCAGACTGCGGAACTGCCCGCTCTCGGTGTCGGCTTTGGAGTAGACCCTGAGCGTATTGCTGCCGGCCTGCTTCGCGTTGCGGTATTCCACCAGCGACACGGTGAGCGCGAACGGCTTCCCCGGATTGCGGATGGCGTCGCTTTCGGCGAGGATCGCCTGTGCGCTCGGCGCGGCGCCCGCAGCGCCGGTTGAAGCGAACAACACCGCGGCGGCCATCAGTTGTACGAATTTCATTCCTGTCCCCTTTCCCTAAACGTGGCGCAATGCATCGACGATGCGCATGCGCGCGGCGCGGCGCGCCGGCCACCAGGCTGATATCACCGCGACCACCGCCAACAGGGCCGCGCTGCCGATCATCATCGCGGTCTCGCCCCAGACGCGCACGGTCAAAGGCACCGGATCGGCCTGCCCCGGCGGCACCCAGGTGAGACCGGCGTGGTTCACCAGCCAGGCCACGCACAGCGCAGCCGCGACTCCGGCTACGGCGCCGATCACGCCGAGCAGCATGGCCTCGACCATGAACAGCCGGCGGATTCCCGAGCGGCGCAGACCCATGGCGCGCAGGGTGCCGATTTCGGCGGTGCGCTCGATCACCGCCATGCTCATGGTATTGCCGACCGTGAACAGCACGATCGCGCCGATCAGCACCGCCATGAAGCCGAAGATCGCCGCGAACATGCCCACCGCCTGGCCGTAGAAGGGATTGAGCGCTTCGAAGTCCTGCACTTCCAACGGCTGGCCTTTCAGCGTGGACGCAAGCAGTTCGGCGAGGCGCGCCTTCGCTGCCGGTATCTGGCGCGTGTGCGCGAGCTGCAGCACGACCGCGGTTGCCTGGGGTTTTTCTCCGCCGTAGAGCAGGCGCTGCGCCTGCGCCAGGTGCATGCCGACGTACATGTCGTCGAGCTCCTTGAAGCCCTGGCGTTCGGCCTTGACCACGCGCAACGAGGCGACATTGGGGGCGCCGTGCACATTGGCCGCGAGGATTTCGATGCGAGCTTCGCCCGCGGTCGCGGCCGGCCGTGACTCCAGCGCCGCCAGCGCGGTGATGTCGGCCGGTGCGGCCACCCCCGCTTCCGCCTCGGCTTGCGCGTGCTTCTTACAGTTTGGAACGCCGAGCGGCTCGCACAATTCCAGTACCCGCGCGACGCCGTTGCCGATGACCACCGCGTCCGCCGCGCTTCCGGTCAGCGCCGAGGGCGGAATATTCATCGGCAGACCGTAATCGTTCCAGCCGCGCATGCGGTTTCGATCGGCGACGACGACACCGGCGCCGATGACGGTGCGCGACACGCCCGCGGCAAAATTGCCGGCGATGCCGCCGAGCGAAATCGTCGGCGTCACCGCGGTCAGCATCGGCGCGAGCACCGGGTCGCGTGCGACGACGTCGATCACCTTCTGATAATCACTGATGCCATAGGCGGCGGGATTGCCGCTGCCATAGAGAAAATAGTCCTGGCGCTGGATCTGCAGGTGGCCGCCGCGCATGACGTAGCTGGTCTGCAGGCTGAGCGTGATGTTGCGGCTGTAACCGCCGAACACCAGGATGGTGACCGCGCCGATGACCATGGCGAGCAGGGTCGTAATCGAGCGGCGGCGGTTACGCAGCAGGTTGCGCAGGGCAAGCGAAACCGTTCTCATGTCGCCTCCTCCCCGCGCTGCTCGCGCCGTTCGATGTTCTCGATGCGACCGTCGCGGATCATCACCGCGTCGTCCGCTTCGGCCAGCACCTTGGGATCGTGCGATGAAAAGACGAAGGTCACATGATGCTCGCGCTGCATCTCGCGCATCAGTGCAATGATGGCCGCGCCGGTGTGGCTGTCCAGGTTCGCGGTCGGCTCGTCAGCGAGCACCAGATTCGGCGAGGGTGCGAGCGCGCGCGCGATGGCGACGCGCTGGCGCTGCCCGCCGGAAAGCTCGCCGGGAAAATTGCCCGCCTTGTCGGAGAGCCCCACCGCTTCGATCAAGGCGGCCACGCGCGCTTTTCGCTCCGCCGCCGGTACGCGCGCGAGCAACAGCGGATATTCGACGTTCTCGCGCACGGTCAGGACCGGAAGCAAATTGAAGTTCTGAAAAATGAAACCGATGTGGCGCGCGCGGAAATCGGACAGCGCGTCGTCGGACAAGGTCTGCACCGCCTCGCCGGCGACGATGACTTCGCCGCTATCGGGCTGGTCGATGCAGCCGATCAGGTTGAGCAGCGTGGTCTTGCCGCTGCCCGACGGCCCGGAAATCACGGTGAAACAGTTGGGCCGGATTTCCAGGTCGATGTCGATCAGGGCGGGGACATCTACCGCATCAAGGTGATAGGTCTTGCCGATATGCTTCAGGGTAACCACGTTCATCTCGGCCTCGGGGTTTCGTGTTTGCATGAGGGCATCCTAATGAGTCGCGGCCGCAGGGCCAAGTGCGATGCGACGAAATCGCCGGATTCCGGCGCGAGTCGCCTGCAGGCGTCGCGAACCACGGCATGGCCCCGGGCTACTGACCGGAGTGGCTACGTTTGACGCGCCTTGCGGCTGTCGGCAGGCGCCTGGTCGCCGGGACCGCTTCAAGAATGACGGAAATCTACGGCAAACTTTTTCGTCTGCTTTGCGCTATAAACGCAGTTTTGCATCGGCACTGGCGCGATAGTGCCGGTTGGCATCCTCTGACTTGCCGATGCGCTCGAACAGTTGTGCCAGCGCGATGTGCGCGCTGCGGCTCGGTTCCTCGGACAGGCTCGCCTCGAGGTAGCTTTGCGCCTTGCCCCACAGTTCCTGCTGCAGGCAAAAGCGCCCCAGCGTCAACAGCAGCGCGCGTTCGCGCGGCCGCGCCTTCAGCCATTTTTCCGCGCGCTCAATCTGCGCCAGGAGATCGGCGCCCGTACATTCGCCGTAGAGCAATATCAGCGCCTCGCTCCATTCGGCTTCCAGCGCCGCCTCGACGATCTCGTGCGCGCGGCGGCAGTCGCCGCTGTCGATGAACAAGCGCGCCGCGGTACGCGCCACACGCTCGTCGAGCCGGTCCTCGGTTTGCTGCCAGCACGCGGCAAGCCCCGATGCGTCGCCCGCCTGCTGGCGCAGGGCTTCGACCTGGGCGGTGATGCGCAGCTGCGTTGCCGCCGCGTCGTCGAGCGCGCCGCGTTTGGCCAGGGACGTGGCCAGGCGCCGCACCTCGTCCCAATGCCCGAGGCGCTGGTGCGCTTTCATCAGCATGCGCTGGGTTGCAATGCGTTTGGGTTCGCCCGCAGACAACTCGCGCAACAGGGCGAGCGCTTCATCGTAGCGGCGTTCGTCGAGCAGCAGGCTCGCCTGCACCGCCAGCCGGGCCTGGCGCGCGTCCGTGTCCTGATTGTCGGCGCGATTGAGCCACTCATCGCGCCGCTCGATCTCGCGCATTTCGCCCGCTGCGCGCGCCGCGATCAGGGCGCTCAGGGCCGGCGCCTGCCCCAGTTTGTACGCCTTGCCGGCCGATTTTTCGGCGCGGGCGTAACGCCCTTCGAACATGGCCTGCAACGCGGCAAACAGCGCCGCGCGCCCTTTCAGATCGCGCCGGCGCGAGCGGAAATCGCGCACGTACAGCGGCAGACGCAGGGTATGCGTGACCATGCGCAGCAGCAGGTAGCCGAGCACGAAGCCGCTGAGCAACAGCAGGATGGCCAGGTTGAGCGATAGCTCGGCGCGATAAGGCGGAAAAACGAAAATGGCATAACCGTCGTTCAGATGCGCCGCGAGCGACAGCCCCACTGCCAGGGCAAATACCGCCAGTACCCACAAAAGCCCGCGCACCTCAGACGCCCCCGCTCGCGCTCACCGCGCAGCCTTTTCGCGCGACACCTTGAAATTGCGCACTGCCGCCAGACTGTCGTCGATGGCCGGCAGCTCGACATTGATGCTGCTGGCCGCGAGCTGCTTCAGGCTGTTAAGCGCGGCGCTGGTGGATTTGGCGCGCGTATCGTAATAGCGCGCGACCCAGGCCCGCGCGGTCTCCAGGTCGCTGCGGAAGCGCACCGGATCGCGCGCGAGCAGCGCCTGCCGCGCGTCGAGCAGGCGCAGCTGCAGATTCTGCCGCAGAAAGTAAGACTGGGCCGGCAACAACAGCGCTGCGTCGGGCTGATCGGTGACGCGGATGCTGACGAGCTGTTTTATTTCATTCCATATTTCGGCCAGCACGCGCGGCCAGCTTCCGCTCGGGGCGACGGCCGCGCCCTGTCTGGGCGCCGCCAGCGAACGCTCGTCGAAATGCAGCGGCAGGGTATCGACACTGGCAATCAGCTGGTCCAGACGCAGCGCCATGCCCGTAATGTCCAGACTGGGCGCGGCTTTCAGACGTTCGATGTCGCGGTTGAGCACGCGCCGCAGCCCCAGGAACTGCGGCCTGTCGGTACGCGCCAGACGCCCCTCGGCGGTGCGCAGCGCCAGCAATGCCGCCTGCACGTTGCCGGCGAGCTGCAGCTGCTGCGACGCCAGGGTGAGCATCTGCTCGATCTCGGCCAGCGCCCATTCGTCGCGGCTGCGCGACAACTCCTGGTACAAGGCCTCCAGCGCCATCTGCTGGCTCTGCGACTCGGCGATCTTGTTTTCCAGCACGCTCAACTTGCCTTGCGCCTCGCGCGCGCTCTCCAGCGCCTGTTTCGCCAGCGCCCGGCTTTCGTCTGCCGCACTGTCACTCGAGCGCAGGCGCTGTGCCAGTTCCGTGCGCAGGGATTCGATGCGGTTGCGGTTGTCGTACCACTGCCAGCCGACCACGGCAAGGGCAGCCAGCAACACCAGCGTCAGCACCAGGCGCCAGCCGCCAGTCGAAGACGCCGACTCGCGCGCTCCGCGGCCGCCCGTCTCCTGCTGCGCTGGCGGAGCGGGCTCCGGGGTGGGCTCGGGAATCGGCTGGGCCGGGTCGGTGGCGCTTTCGTTCATGAGTATCCGAGTCAGACTTCGAATATCACACTTTAGCAAAAAAAACAGTCAGTCCGGCGATCAGGCCTTCGTCGCCTGCGTCGGTCTGCACTACCGCCTTCACTCCGAGCGCACGTGCCGCGGCGGCGATGCGCTCGTGCGGCGCGAACAGCGGCGTGTTGCTCAGGCATGGCCAACCGGCCTCGCCCAGCATTTGCTTCAGGTTGGCCAGCCCCTCGCTCGATGTCACGGTGAACGCGTCGAGTTCGCGCCGCGCGCACTGTGCAAGCAATGGTGCAGGATCGATCTGCGGCCGGCCGCGACGATAACATTCGGCGTATTCGACCGCGGCACCGCGCGCAGCGAGCGATTCGCCGAGCAGTTCGCGTCCGCCTTCGCCGCGGAAAATCACGATGCGCTTGCCTTGCACCCGTTCGAGCTGCGGCAGATCGAGCAGGCCTTCACTGTCGAATCGTTCGCTCGGCGCAATCACCTCGGCAAAACCCTGGCGCAGCAGTTCGCGCTCGCTGCCGCGGCCAACGGTGGCGACGCGCAATGCCGGCGGCCACCCGCGCCGGGTGCGAACCAGAGCCAGCGCTTTCGTCACTGCATTGGCGCTGATGAAGATGGCCAGATCGAATTCGTCCAGATGCTCGATCAACCGGTGCGCCGGCTGCAAATCGCTGGCGTCGAGTATCTCAAGCGCGGGAAACAGCAGCGGCTCGCCGCCGGCGGCGCGTATCAGCGCGGCCAGATGCGCAGTCTGGCCGGCGGGCCGCGTCACAACGACGCGGCGCCCGGCGAGCGCACCCGCGGTCATAGCAGCGCGGCGAGGATGCGGTCGGCGCCTTGCGCGCGCAATTCGTTGGCGAGACGCGCGCCCAGTTCCTCGGGGGTGCCGCTGGGACCGGAAACCGCCGACCTGATCATGCTCTTTCCATCCGGATTGGCCACCAGACCGCGCAAGTCGATCGTCGCGCCACTGACGCTGGCGTAGGCGGCGAGCGGCAGCTGGCAGCTGCCGCCGAGCGCACGGCTCACCGCGCGCTCGGCCCGCACCGCAAGCTCGCTGGCGCGGTGATTAAGCGCGGCGAGGCACGCGGCGATATCGCCGCGCTCGGCACGGTATTCGATCGCGAGGGCGCCCTGTCCCGCAGCGGGCAGGCTTTGTTCCAGCGACAGCAGCGAACTGATGCGCGACGCGAGGCCCAGCCGCTTCAGGCCGGCCGCGGCGAGAATAATGGCGTCGTGCTCGCCCCGATCGAGCTTGGCCAGGCGCGTGTCCAGATTGCCGCGCAAACTGGCGACCGACAACTGCGGGTAACGGCTGCGCAGCTGGGCTTCGCGCCGCAGGCTGGAGGTGCCGACTACGGCACCCGCGGGCAATGCGTCCAGCCCGACAAAACTATTGGAAATGAAAGCGTCGCGCGGGTCTTCGCGCTCGAGGATCGCGCCCAAGGCAAAGCCGGCGGGCAATTCCATCGGCACATCCTTGGCCGAGTGCACGGCCAGATCGGCGCGAGCCTCGGCCAGCGCCAGCTCAAGCTCCTTCACGAACAAGCCCTTGCCGCCGATCTTTGCGAGCGAAGTATCGAGGATTTCATCGCCGCGCGTCGACAGCGCGAGCAATTCCACCCGGCATTCTGGATATAATGCGCGCAGCCGGTCGCGTACATGCTCGGCCTGCCACAGCGCGAGACGGCTTTGACGCGTGGCGATGACGATACGATCGGGATGACTCAAAACGGAATGTTGACCATGGCCGCACGCAGGGTGCCGACGCGCTGGATTTTAGCATGGCTCGCGCTGCTATTCGTTTTTGCGCCTGCGTGCGCGCAAATGGTGCCGGCTGGCGATCTGGCAGCCGACGCGCGCGTCGCGGCCGAGCGACGCGTTCCGCTGCTGTTGCTCTTTTCCGAGGCCGGATGTTCATATTGCGAACGCGCGCGGCAGGAATTCCTGCTGCCGATGCAGCGCAATCCAGAATACCAGGAGAAGGTCATCATGCGCGAGGTCGGGACCGACAGCAGCGCCGCCATGGTGGATTTCGCCGGTCACAAGACTACTCACGCTGATTTTTCGCGCCGGATGCGCGTGAACATGATGCCGACGGTGATGATGCTGGGTCCGCGCGGGGACACGCTGGCCGAGCCGATTCTGGGCTTTCGTGGCGCCGATTATTACGGCTATTTCCTCGATCAGCGCATCGACACCGCGCTGGCGCAGCTGCGCCGCACGCGCTGAAAATTCCTCGAATCCCGGTAGCGCGCCTGGCTGACGAGAGCACGCGCAGCTAACTCTGTCGACGGGGTTCTCGTTGCCCGTTGAAACCCCGCGAGTTCCTGCTACTGCGCCAAAAGGCTCCGGGCCCGTATCTCACTGGAAGTGCGGTCGGCCTCATCGCTTACTTACCTTCTGCAGGTGGAGAAGTGGATTTCTGTTGACTTCCTTATTGCGAATGATTATCATTTGTATGCATGAATTGTCATCGCGAAACTGTCAACCAACCCGAAGGAAATTCAATGAAATACCATGCGCCACTGTTGATCGCGGGGCTGTTGCTGGTCCCGCCGCATGTCCATGCCGGCCCCTCCGACTATGTCTACACCCCAAGCGTCGATTACGGCGAAAAGGAAATCGACTTCAAGTCCGGCAGTGCGCGCAAAAGCCGCGACCCGCGCGAATCCGCCGCCAGCATCGGCTTCGGCTATGGTGCAAAGGAATGGTGGTTTACCGAGATTTACCTGAAGTACAAGCGGGAAAACAACGAGGGCGTCAAGCACGACGCTATCGAGTGGGAAAACAAATTCCAGATCACTGAAACCGGAAGATATCCTATCAATGTCGGCTTCCTCGTGGAACTTGAACGACCGCGCGACCACGCCGAAGGTTGGGAGATGAAGTGGGGCCCGCTGTTCGAGACCGATTTTGGCAGGATTCAGCTCAACGCCAATGCGCTGTTCAAACGCAGCTACCGCGTCGAGGGACTCAGCGATACTCAATTCCTATACCAGTGGCAGGCCAAGTACCGCTGGCGGCGGGAGTTTGAATTCGGCCTGCAGGGTTTCGGTGAAATGGGAAAGTGGAATCAGTGGGCCCCAGAGCGTGACAGGCTCCATCGTGCCGGTCCGGCGGTATTCGGCAAGTTTCCAGTTGCAGGGGGAACGGCGATCAAGTACAACGCCGCGTGGCTGTTGGCCACCTCGAAAGCATCACCGGACAATACGCTTCGGTTGCAGGTCGAATACGAATTCTGAGCTTATCCGCAGTCGTCCGCATTAGTCCGTGACCAGTCCTTTCACCAACGGCCACTGGCGCCGGCTCACGGCAAGTTTCTCGGCGCAGCCCTCGAGCAGCACCACCCAGCCTTGCTCGCCTTCCTGCATTTCCGCTTTTTCGAAGCCGCGGATACGCGACTTCGCCGCCAGGCAGTTGCGATGGATACGCACGAACGACTCGGCAAACTCCTGTTCCAGATGGGTGAGCGATTCCTCCAGCAGATATTCGCGTTCAGCGGTGTGGATGGTGACGTACTTCAATTCCGCCTTGAGATAAAGAATGTCGGTTACCGGCACCAGACTGATACGCCCGCGTTCGGGCACGGACAAATGCCGGCGCGGCGCGGACTCCAGTCCCCGTAGCGCCTCGCGCCCGGGGGAGGCCATATCGCGCGCGCGCGCGAGCGCTGCCAGCAAACGCGCCCGGCGCACCGGCTTCAGCAGATAGTCGAGCGCGCGCAGCTCGAACGCCTTGATTGCATAGGCATCGTAAGCGGTGACGAAAATGATCGCCGGCGGCGGCTCAAGCAGTTGCGCGTGGCGCGCAAACTCGATGCCGCTCATCTGCGGCATGCGGATATCCACCAGCAACACATCCGCGCTGACCGAAGCGAGCAGCTCCAGCGCCTCCTTGCCATTGCCGGCTTCGCCCACGACCGTTGCCGGGATCTGCGGCGCGCAATCGGTGATCAACTCCCTCAGGCGCGCGCGCGCCGGCACCTCGTCGTCAACCAGCACCACGCGCAGCACGTCGCTCATAGGTGCATCCTGCAAGACGGTGCGCGGCACACTGGGACAGCCAGATGGAGAAAAACCGGCCAGGCGTCGTGGGCAGCGTTTTGTTCTATACTTGGCACAGGTAAATTATTGAATAGCGTAGGTTAAATGGCGCGTGTGCGCCCGCCCTTTTTCGATTCTGACTGCATTCATCGCAATGAGCAAGAACACCAAGAAAACACCACCTGCTGCTGCCACTTGGTCGGGACGCTTTGCCGAACCGGTGGCGGAGCGGGTGCAACGCTATACGGCTTCGGTCTCGTTCGACCAGCGCCTGGCCGAGCACGACGTTCGAGCCTCGCTCGCGCATGCGCGCATGCTCACCGCCTGCGCGGTGATCTCCAAACGCGACCTCGCAGCGATCGAATCGGGCATGCGCACCATCCTGGCGGAATTGCGCGGCGGCAAGTTCAAATGGTCGCTCGCGGCCGAGGACGTGCACCTCAACATCGAACGCCGCCTCACTGCGCTCGCCGGCGACGCCGGCAAGCGCCTGCACACGGCACGCTCGCGCAACGACCAGGTGGCGACCGACGTGCGCCTGTGGCTGCGCGACGCGATCGACGCCATCGGCGTCCGCCTGGTCGCGCTGCAGACGAGCCTGGTCGATCTGGCCGAACGTCACGCAGCCACGGTGATGCCCGGCTTCACCCATCTGCAGGTGGCGCAGCCGGTGACCTTCGGCCACCACCTGATGGCGTATTTCGAGATGTTCGCCCGCGATCGCGAACGGCTCGGCGATTGCCGCAAGCGCGCAAACCGCCTGCCGCTAGGCGCCGCGGCACTTGCCGGCACTTCCTATCCGATCGATCGCGACATGGTGGCGAAAGAGCTGGGCTTCGACGGCCTGTGCGAGAATTCGCTCGACGCGGTGTCGGACCGCGACTTCGCCATCGAGTTCTGCGCCGCGGCTGCGCTCGTCATGACCCATATCTCGCGCCTGTCGGAGGAACTGGTGCTGTGGATGAGCCCGCGCTACGGCTTCATCCGCCTGCCCGACCGCTTCTGCACCGGCTCGTCCATCATGCCGCAGAAGAAAAATCCGGATGTGCCCGAGCTCGCGCGCGGGAAGAGCGGCCGCGTGACCGGCCACCTGATGGCGCTGCTGATGCTGATGAAAGCGCAGCCGCTCGCCTACAACAAGGACAACCAGGAGGACAAGGAACCGCTGTTCGACACTGTCGACACGCTGGACGACACCTTGGCAATATTTGCAGAGCTGGTGGCCGGCATCGAAGTCGACGCCGGCGCGATGCGCGCGGCGGCGCTCGAGGGCCATGCGACCGCGACAGACCTCGCCGATTACCTGACGAAGAAGGGTCTGCCGTTTCGCGATGCGCACGAAGCGGTAGCGCGCGCGGTGCGCGCCGCAGACGCACGCGGCTGCGACCTCGCCGCGCTCGGCCTGGCCGAATTGCGCAGCTTTTCGCCGCTCGTCGGCACCGACGTATTCAAGGTATTGACCCTGGAGGGATCGCTCGCCAGCCGCGACCACGCCGGCGGCACCGCGCCCAGGCGCGTTCGCGCCGCGGCAAGGCGCGCGCGCAAAAGCCTGAAATAGGGTCCGATGGAAACAATCGGCAAGTACAAGGTCACCAGGAAGCTGGGAGAAGGCGCCACCAGCGAAGTCTATCTGTGCCACGATCCCTTTGCCAACCGCGAAGTGGCGATCAAGGTGGTGTTTCCGGACTCGCTCACCGACGTCGAGAACCGCAAGCTTTTCAGAAAACTGTTCATCACCGAGGCTTCGCTCGCAGGGAAACTGTCCCATCCGCATATCGTGCAGATTTTCGACGCGGTGGTGGACGAAGGCATCAGCTACGTGGTGATGGAATATGTCGACGGCGGCACGCTGGAGCCGCATTGCAACGCGGATGCGCTGGAGCCGATAGACAAGATCGTCGAAATCATTTTCAAATGCACCCGCGCCCTGGATTTCGCCAACCGCGCCGGCGTCATCCACCGCGACATCAAGCCGGCCAACATCCTGCTGCACGGCGAGACCGATATCAAGATTTCCGATTTCGGCTCGGCCCTAGTCGCGACCAGCATGAGTACCCAGATCAGCGGCATCGGCTCCCCCGCCTATATGTCGCCGCAACAGATCAAGGAGCATCCGCTTACGCTGCAAACCGATATCTACTCGCTCGGCGTGGTGATGTACCAGTTGCTCACCGGGCAGTTGCCGTTTCAGGCAACCAACAACTTCAGCATGATGTACCAGATCACCAATGTGGAACCGCCGCCGCCGGCCAGCCTGCGTCCGGAGATCTCACCGGCTGTCGAGCAGATCGTGCGCAGGGCCATGCAGAAGGAACTGGAACAGCGCTACCCGGATTGGGATGAGTTCTCCGACGATCTCGCAGCCATCATCAGCAGCGAACAGGCGGTGCAGAAGAAGGAAGCGTTCGCCGACAGCGAGAAATTCAATATCCTGCGCGACCTGCCGTTCTTCTCCCATTTCGGCGACGCCGAGTTGTGGGAGGTGATGCGCATCAGCGGCTGGGAATATGCCAAGCCGGGCAAGGCACTGATGTTCGAGGGGCAGACCGGCGATTTCTTCTGCCTGCTCGCCTCAGGCGAAGTCAAGGTGATCAAACAGGGCAAGCTGCTCAACATACTCAACGCCGGCGAATGCTTCGGCGAAATGGCCTATATCTCGAGGGAGAATGGCAGCGTGCGCAGCGCCGACGTCGTCTGCCTCTCCGAGTCGCGCGTGATCACCATACGCAACGACGACCTCGATCGCGCATCCGACGTCTGCCGCCACAAATTCGACCGCGCCTTCATGGCGATACTGGTCGAACGCCTGTCGCTTTCCAACACACGGTTGATCGGCGTCTGATAACTATCGGTAAATCGGCCCAGTATCCGATCGTCAAAAGTCGGCCAGCGGTGCCGTATTTGCGCGCAGTAGCCGCATTGCCACAAGAAGGACAGCCATGATTCGAATGTTATTGCTTTGCCTCGCGGGCATTCTGCTGGCGAGACCTGCAGTTGCGGAGGAAATCGACCCTTTTCTCTGGCTCGAGGAAATCGATGGTGCGCGATCGATTGACTGGGCCAAAGCGCAAAACGCGCGGACGACCAGGGAACTTGAATCCGTCAGCGTCTATCAACCCATTCACAAGCGTGTGCTCGAGATTCTTGAGAGCAAGGACCGGATTCCATACTTCACGTTTCACCATGATTACATCTACAACTACTGGCAGGATGCCGAGCATCAACGAGGAGTCTGGCGCAGAACGAGGCTCGATTCCTATCGCAAGGACAAGCCGAAGTGGGAAGTAGTCATCGACATCGATCGCCTGGCCAAAACCGAAGGCAAACCCTGGGCCTGGCACGGTGCAAAATGTCTGGAGCCGAGCTATCGGCTCTGCCTCGTAAGCTTGTCGCGTGGCGGCAGCGACGCGGTGGAGGTCAGGGAGTTCGACACCAAATCGCGAAGGTTCGTGGAAGGCGGTTTCATGGTTCGCGAGGCCAAATCAGACATCGACTGGCTTGATGCAAACTCGCTATGGGTTGCCACCGACTTCGGCCCGGACTCGCTGACAACGTCGGGGTATGCACGCACAGTTAGAATCTGGCGGCGCGGCAGACCGCTTTCGACGGCCCGCACGATCTTTGAGGGACAGTCGACCGACGTATCAGTCAACGCGACAACGCTGCGTGATTCGGTGGAAGGTCGAACTTATGATCTGGTTACGCGAACGATTGCGTTCTGGAAAAGCGAAACCTATCTTCGCCTCGACGGCCGATTGGTGCGACTGGATATCCCGCAGGACGCCACATTGGCGGGAATATTCAAGGATCAGTTGCTTCTTACCCTGCGCAGCGATTGGACGGCGGGCGAAAAGACCTACCTGCAGGGGGCGCTCATCGCCATTGGGCTCGATAAGTTTCTCGCCGGGTCGCGTGCGTTTGAAAACCTGTTCGAGCCCGGTGAAAGGGTTTCGTTTGGCGCCGTCGCAAGCACGGGAAAGCGACTGATGCTGCTCACCATGGACAACGTCACATCGCGCCTTTACCGCCTGACCCATTCAAGCAACGGATGGTCACGAAACGAAATTCAGCTGCCGGGCAAGGGGAGCGCCGAGTTGAATGCAATCGATCGCGAGCGGGATCTGGTGAGCTACACCTACACCGATTACCTCACGCCGACCTCCTTGTACCTCGATGACGCCGGGAAAACCGGAATGCTGAAGTCGACGCCGAAATTTTTCGATACCACGGGCGTCAAGGTTGAGCAATTGGAAGCCGTTTCCCGCGACGGCACAAAAATTCCCTACTCTCTGGTAACGCCCAGAGACTTTGTCGCCGATGGAAACGCGCCAACACTGCTATACGGATACGGCGGATTCGAAATCAGTCTACTGCCGGGCTATTACCCCGCCATGGGCGCCGCCTGGATCGAACGCGGCGGGGTGTACGTGGTGGCCAACATACGTGGCGGTGGAGAGTTCGGGCCGAAATGGCATCAGGCGGCGCAGGGCCATGCGCACATGAAGAATTTCGACGACTTCATTGCCGTTGCCGAAGATCTGCAAGCGCGTCACATAAGCTCAAAGGACCATCTCGGAATCATGGGCGGGTCGCAGGGTGGACTGCTGGTCGGTGGGGCGTTTACCCTGCGTCCCGAGTTGTTCAAGGCCGTGGTTGCGCAGGTGCCGCTGTCGGACATGAAACGATTCAACAAATTGCTGGCCGGAGCCAGCTGGATGGCGGAGTATGGCGACCCTGACAAGCCGGAGGATTGGGCTTTCATCAAGACCTGGTCGCCCTATGAATTGCTGCGCAAGGACGTTTCCTACCCGGAGGCGTTCTACTGGACCAATACGCGCGATGACCGAGTGCATCCGGCGCATGCCAGGAAAATGGTCGCGAAAATGCAGGCGATGGAACATCCGGTCTATTACTTCGAGAATATGGAAGGCGGCCATGGCTCCGGCACAACAAGCAGGCAGCGCGCCCATGTGACCGCTCTTCAGTATGCCTACTTGTGGAGGTTGCTCAGGTAATCGGTCAAGCGGCGATCAGGGAAATACCGACGGCAGATTCAGGATCTGAAGTTGAACGTCAATATGGAAGTATGCAAGGTACGCCAATACCAGAGACAGGAAGCCTATGGTCTGCCGTAGCAGATAGGGCCTTGTGCGCGGTACTTGAGGTAAAGGTTCCAGCTCGGGGAATTCAATCCTGGGTCGGTGAATTGATTTTCGCCGCCGCGGCTCGGGCCGCGCGTTCTTGCTGCCGACGGACGGCTCACCTGGCGGTAGCGAAAGCGCGTTCGCGGCAGCCTCTCGTTCTTCGAGTGCGTCAGATTGCTTGATCGGGTTGGCCATACGTTCACGCGATCGCGTTATTGATTCGTGAAGGTTCGATTCGGCGAGAGCAGCATGTAACTGGCGGCAACGGGCGCGCGCCTTGTCGAGCTTGGCGGCGGCCTCGACCCGGTTCGCATCAAGCTTGTAGGTATCTGCCAGCGTATTGACCAGTGCGGCTTCGGCCTTGGCCAGGGCGTCTTCAAGAAGTTTTCGGGTGGCCTCCGCCTCGGCGAGCGCCACGTGAGGTTCTTCTCGTTCGATCTCGACGTATGCGGTCATGATGGCGCTAGGAATAGCAGAAAG
>QYQC01000141.1 GCA_007280315.1 Betaproteobacteria bacterium
CGGGGTCCAGGGGAAGGCGGGTCGGACAGGAAACGAATGCCGCCCGCCACTACCGCGGCTACGGTCGGATATAAGCCCAGCCCTGCTGCTGCTTCTGCATCAGCTCAATTACACCACCGGGCACATAACCGGCGCTGGCCAACATATCCTGCGGCGTGAGCTTTAGTTCGTGCATCGTGGTTTCGCAGGCGACGACCTTGATTCCTTTCGCAGTCAATTCGTCGACGCGATTGCCCACAACCGATTCGAGCTTCAGCATATTGATGCCCGGCCCCCAGACGACGACCTCGACATCGATGTTGTTCGGGCCGACGTTGCGCTGTACTGCGGTGGCGTTATTTATGATGAGATTCCATTTGCCCTTGTCGTTGTCGGTGACCGAGAAAATGACTTTGTTCGGCTTGGCTTGGGCCTGAGTCGTCGCGGGTTGATCCGCCGCCAAGCTCTGCGGCATGATGCCGGCACACAACAACGCCGCCGCGGCAATAGTTGCGGACTGAAAAAATTTGCTCATTTGAAGTTCCTTCCGGGAGTGATTTTTCTGCAAGTGCGGCCTTCGCCCGGCGCCATGCGGGTGCGCCTGGCGATCGCCGTTCGTGGCTGCGCGAGGCAGACTAGGGCTTTAGATACGCGTAGCCCTGCTGTTGTTTTTGCATCACCTCGATTACGCCGCCCGGGACGTAGTCCACGCTTTTGAGCATGTCGTCCTTGGTCAGTTTGAACCCGACCATGGTTTGCTCGCACGCCACGACCTTGATTCCCTTCGCAACCGCTTCGTTGACGCGGTTACCCACCACGGAATCCATCTTGAGCATGCCGATGCCGTAGCCGTTGACGACGAGCTCGATATCGATGTTGTCCTTGCCTATGATCTTTTGCAGCTGCGCCATATTGTTCAGCGACTGGTTCCAGATCTTCGGATCGTCGTTTGTTACGTGAAACACGATCTGTTGTTTTTTGCTCGCTTTGCCACTCACCGTCGTCGTGTCCGCCTTCGCCAGCGCGTCGTTGGCTGCATAGCCAGTTGCGGGAATCGCGAAGGCAAGGCTGATCGCGAGCGCCGCTGAAAGCGCCGCGACACGGTTTCGGCCGTAGTGAACGGCATTTGCTTGGATGTTCCGCTGCATGGTTGATCTCCTCCTGGGCATGGGAAAGTCTGCGTCTGGGCGCAGTGCTACGATTGAAACGTATTACCATCTACCACTGACATAGTACCCGCTGAGGACGGAACCGTCATGAAACCTTTTTATCGGCACCCCCACTAAACCCATTGGTGCGCCGCGACAATCCCAGGTGGGTAATTACTACGTGTGCAGCGCTCGCAACTCCGCGTTGGCGTAGCGCAGACGGATGGCGAGCACCCGGGCGACGCTGAGAACCAGGCCGATCGCCAGCTTCTTGTGCTCCTCGGCCAGGGTGTCGAAGCGCTTGCGCGACAGCACGAACAGGTCCGCTTCGGTTAGCGCCATGGCGTCGGCGGAGCGCGGTGCCGGGTCGAGGAACGCCATTTCGCCGAAAAAGTCGCTGCGACCGAAGGTTGCCAGGTGATGGCTCTGCGTATTCGAGAGCGGCAGCACGATGCGCACCGCCCCGCGCCGGATCAGGTACATTTCATCGCCCGCATCGCCGCGCGCAAAGATCTTCTCGCCCGCCTTGTACGAACGCTTGTCCATGCACGCTTCGAGCGCGGCCAGCGTCGTTTCCTTGCGCCCGAGGAACACGTCGATTTCGCGCAGCTCTAGCGGCTTCTCCTGCATGCGTTCAAGGTGTTCCTCTTCGATCAGGCGTTCCTCCACCCACTCCAGCGCTTCATCGAGCTCGTTGAAGGTCTCGACCCGCTTTTCCGTCTTCACCAGGCCGACCTGGTCGAAGTACTTGCGCATGTCCTGGCCGCTGGGCACGTTTTCCGGGAGCGCGCTGAAAATCAGAATCGCGTTGCGCTCGGCGAGCGTGCCCTGGATCTGCTCCAGCATGTGCACCGCCGTCAGGTCCACCGATTGCACCCGGCGCATGTCGAGAATGATGTAGCTGCGCGCCTTGAGTTCGGGCTCGAGCGCGGTGTACAGCTGACTGGCAGTGCCGAAAAACAGGCTTCCCTGCAGTTCGAATATCGCCGTGGCGTCGCCGCGTTTTTCCAGAATCTCCATCTCCGCCGGAAGCCGCACGCGCTTGGAGAACATCTGGTTGCCGTAGGCCTTGCCGCGCACGATGGAGCCGCGGATCTGCTCGCGGATGAACAGCACGATGGCAAGCACAACGCCGGTGCCGGAGGCCGGAATCAGACCGACCGTCAGCGCGACCACCACGACCGCCACGATCACCGCGAAGTCGAGGATGGTGGTGCGCGATTTCAGCAGATGCAAACTGTTGCGGTCGAACATGCGAAAGCCGATCACGATCAGAATCGCGGCCAGCGCCGCGACCGGGACCCAAGCGACAAGACTGCCGAGCAGGAGGTAGGCGATCAGGGAAAGTACGCCTTCTACGACGCCGGACATGCGGGTGACGGCGCCGCTCGCCATGTTGACCATGGTGGCCCCCATCTGGCCCGCGCCGGGCATGCCGCCGATCAACCCGGCGGTGAGGTTACCCAAACCCTGGCCGATCAGCTCGCGGTTGGAGTTGTGGCGCGAACGCGTCAGCGCATCCAGCACAACGCAGGTCTTCAGGGTATCGATGGACAGCAGCACGGCCAGGGTCAGCGCCGGCACCAGCAGGCTTTTGATCTCGCCCAAGCCGATGCCGCTCACGCCCTGCCAGCGCGTGGCCATGCCTTCGGTGAAGCTGCCGCCGCCCCTTAAGGCGCCGACCACCAGCGGATTCTTGTCGAGTTGGAGCATGGCCGGATCGCCCAGCGACAGGGCGAAATAGGAGGCGATTCCCGCCAGCAACGCCAGGATGGCTGCGGGCACCGCTTTGGTGAAGCGCGGCGCCAGCACCATTACGGCGATGGTGACGACGCCGATCACGATGCTCTGCCATAGCCACGAATTTGGCGTGGTGAGCGCCTGCCAAAGCGTGGCGCCGGCCTGCGCGCCCAGGAATTTCGGCACCTGGCTGCCGATAATGATGAGGCCGACGCCGGAAAGGTAGCCGCTGACCACCGGGTAGGGCATGTACTTGATCAGGCTGCCGAGGCCGACGAAGCCGAACGTCATCTGCAGCACGCCGGTCATCAGCGCCAGTACGACCAACAGCAGGAGCACTGTCGCGGCCGGCGTGCCCAGCGCCACCTGCTGTATGGTGAAGGCCGAGAGTACGGCCGCAGCCGGCGCGCAGGGCGCTGTGATCAGTCGGTTGGTGCCGCCGGCGAGGGAGGCGACGAGGCCGAGCGCGGCAGTCCCGAGAATGCCGGCCAGCGCCCCGTACGCCGCGTATGAACCGCCTAGCGCGGCATAAATGGTGACGCCGAAAGCGATCGCGGATGGCAGCGCAACCAGCATCGCCGCCGTGCCGCCCCACAGGTCACCTGCCAGGCTATCGGGTTTAGCGATCTTCACGGTCAGCACCTGTTGATGAGCACACCGAATTGACCCGTTTCGCCCCGGGAATCGCCCCGGGACAAGTCCTTGCTGCTTGAGCGACACCATGATATTCCAACGCGGCGCAAAATGCATTTCCATCTGCATTCTCGGGGGCATCGACTGGGATTTGCATCGCGCCGGGTGTAGCATTGCGTCGCGGAAACTTGCCGCAACGACCGGCGACACTTTTACTTGATTCCTCCTGCGATCGAGGCCCTGATGACCGAGACCCGTCCCTGGTTGCGCTATTACGGCAAGCTGGCGCCGAGCTTGAATTACCCCGAGATTACGCTGTACCAGGCGGTGGCGGCGACGGCGGCGCGCGTACCCGATGACATCGCCTGGGATTTTCTCGATACGACCGCGACCTATCGTGCGTTTCTTGAGGCTGTCGACCAATGCGCCAATGCGCTCGCCGCGCTCGGGCTGGCGGCGGGCGAGCGCATCCTGATCTCGATGCCGACCTCGCCGCAGGGCGTGATCGCATTTTATGCAGCGAACAAACTGGGCGCGGTGCCGGCGTTGATTCATCCGCTGTCGACCGCGCCCGAAATCGAGCACTACCTCAATGCGAGCCGCGCGCGCATTGCGCTTACGCTCGACGCGTTCTATCAACGCTTCGCCACTATTCACCCGAAGCTGCCGTTGCGAACTTTGATCCTGGCGCGCATTCCGGACTATCTTTCGCCGCTGAAGAAATTCGGCTTCTGGCTCACCAAGGGGCGCAAGATTCCCGCGGTGCCCGCCGATGCGCGCGTACGCTGGTGGACCGACCTGATGGCCGCGCGGCATCCCGATGTGGCGCGCGGCGGCGCTACGACGGACGATGCGGCGGCGATCCTGTTCTCCGGCGGCACTACGGGCCTGCCCAAGGGCATCCTGTTGTCTAATCGCAATTTCATCGCCGAAGGCATGCAGGCCGCCGCCTGGGGCGGATTGGCGGAAGGGCATTCGATCCTCGCGATCCTGCCGATATTCCACGGTTTCGGCCTGGGCGTGTGCGTCAATGCCGCCTTCATGGCGGGCGGCAAGTCGATTCTGGTGCCCATGTTCAGCGCCGAAGTAGTGGCGAAACTGCTGCGCACCAAGCGACCCAACCTGCTGGTCGGCGTGCCCACGCTGTATGAAGCGCTGGCGCGCGACCCGTCCCTGGCAAAGGCCGATCTTTCCTGCCTGCGTGCAACGTTCTCCGGCGCCGACACCCTGCCGCGGCCGGTGAAGGAGCGCTTCGAAAAACTGGTGGCGGAGCGCGGCGGCCGGGTGAAATTGCTGGAGGGCTACGGACTGACAGAGGCGGTCACGGCGATCATGGCGATGCCGCTGGACGAGTATCGCGAGGGGTCGATCGGTATTCCCTTCCCCGACATGCTGGCGAAAATCTGCCGCAGCGGCACCGAAGAGGCGCTGGCGCCGGGCGAAGAGGGAGAGATCTGCATTGCCGGACCGGCGGTGATGCTCGGTTATCTCGACGACCCGGAAGCGACGCGCGACACCCTGCGGGTGCACGCAGACGGCCGCACCTGGCTGCACACGGGCGACATCGGCAAAATGGACGCGGACGGTTTTTTCTATTTTACGGTTCGCCTGAAACGCATGATCAAGTCCTCGGGGTTCAACGTCTATCCGGCGCAGGTCGAGGCCGTTCTCTATCAACACCCGCTGGTGGCCGAGGCCTGCGTCGCCGGCGTTCCCGATCCGTCGCAGGTGGAGCGGGTGCAGGCCTTCGTCGTGCTCAAGGACCCGGCGCTGGCGAGCGCAGCCACCGAGCGCGCGCTGATCGAGCATTGCCGCGCGCAACTGATCAAATGGTCGTGCCCGCGTCAAATCGAATTTTGCGCCGAACTGCCGAAGACGCGCGTAGGCAAGATCGACTACAAGCTTCTGGTGCAGGAGCACATCGCGAAGAATGAGGGGGCGGGGGAATGAACCGGGAACCCGTAGCCCTGCATGGTGGCGACCGCGTCGGCGCGGCGCTCGCTGCCCACGGCGTGCGCTTCGTCTTTTCGCTGTGCGGCGGCCACATTTCACCGATACTCACCGCGTCCAAGGCGCGCGGCATCCGCATCGTCGACGTGCGCGACGAGGCGACGGCGGTGTTCGCCGCCGATGCGGTGGCACGTCTCACCGGCGTGCCGGGCGTTGCCGCGGTGACCGCCGGCCCGGGCCTGAGCAATACGATTACCGCGCTGAAGAACGCGCAGCTGGCGCAGTCGCCGGTCATCCTGTTCGGCGGCGCCGCGCCCACCGCGCTGCAAGGGCGCGGCGCGCTGCAGGACATCGCCCAGCGCCCGCTGATCGAGCCGCATGTCAAACGCTTCATCAAGATCCGGCGCGTGCGCGATCTGGGTCCGGCGGTGGAGGAGGCGTTCGCCGTGGCGCGCGAGGGCGTGCCGGGACCGGTGTGCATCGAATGCCCGGTTGACCTGCTCTACGACGAAGCAAACATCCGTAAGTGGTACGCCGACGCTGCCGGCAAAGGCACGGCCATTCCAGACCGGCTGCTGCGTTTCTATCTCAACCGTCACGTAGAGAAAATGTTCGCCGGAAGTACCGAAATCGCGTCACCCCTGGTGCGACCAGTGTCGCTGCCCGCGGCGAACGCTTCCAGCCTGGCGGACGCGGCGGCGGCGCTGGCGCGGGCCGAGCGACCTCTGATCGTGATCGGCAGCCAGGCGTTGTGCTCGGCGGCGGATGCGCCGCGCATTGCCGCAGCGGTGGCCGGACTTGGCATCCCGGTGTATCTGTCGGGCATGGCACGCGGCCTGCTCGGGCGCGACCATGTGCTGCAACTGCGCCATCAGCGGCGCAGCGCGCTGCGTGAGGCCGATTGCGTGCTGCTCGCGGGCGTGCCCTGCGACTTCCGTCTCGACTACGGCCGCCACGTGCGCCGCAGCGCCACGCTGATTGCGGCGAACCGCAGCGCTGCGGATGCGCGCATGAACCGGCGACCCGACATCGCGGCGATCGGCGACGCCGGTCAGTTCCTCGAGCGCCTGGTCGCGCCCGTGGCACAGGCCGGCCGGCGCTGGAATTCCTGGATCGAGGACCTGCGCACGCGCGACTTGAAACGCGAGGCCGAAATCGATGAACAAGCCCGGCCGGCGGGCGAATTCGTCAACCCGATTGCGTTCTTCAGGGCGCTCGAACAGGCGGCGGGTGAGAACGCCGTGCTGGTGGCCGACGGCGGCGATTTCGTCGCCACCGCCTCCTACATTCTGCATCCGCGCCGACCCCTTTCCTGGCTCGACCCCGGCGTGTTCGGGACCCTGGGCGTGGGCGCGGGATTCGCGCTCGGCGCGGCGCTGTGCCGCCCCGATGCCGAAGTCTGGATTGTCTTCGGCGACGGCGCCTGCGGCTACGGACTGGTCGAGTTCGATACCTTCGTCCGCCACGGCATTCCGGTAATCGCGGTGGTCGGCAACGACGCCGGCTGGACCCAGATCGCGCGCGAACAGATTAAAATGCTGCATGACGACGTCGGCACGGTGCTCGCCCGCAGTGCCTACCACTAGGTTGCGGCGGGCTTCGGCGCCGAAGGCATCCTGGTGACGAAAACCGCAGACGTGCCCGCTGCACTCGCGCGTGCGCAGGCTGTGGCCAGGTCGGGCAAGCCGGTGCTGCTCAATGTGTGGCTGGACAAGACCGACTTTCGCGAGGGTTCGATTTCGATGTGACTGTTGCGGGAGCTAGCTTGCGCCGATAGACAGGGCACTAGACCAGAAGCGCGTGTCAGAATCACGGCTCCAAGCATTGTCATCCCGAGCGCGGCGAGGGATCTGCTTCTTCGTGGCTAAACAAAAGCAGATTCCTCGGGCTGCGCCCTCGGAATGACAGCCAAACATGAATCGGTGACTACGCTTTGACGCGGATGTCGCGCAGCATGCGCACCGCGGTCTCCCCGCCGCGGTAATAGCCGGGAACACGTACGGTCTCGGCGAAACCCTGGTTGACGTAGAAGCGGCGCGCATCCAGATTGGTCTCGCGCAATTCGAGATGGATGCTGACTATGCCGGCAGTGAGGGCGGATTCGGTGAGCCAGAGGAGCATGTGCCGCGCCACGCCCTGGCGTCGGTACGCGGGGCGTACTGCCAGGAGCGACAAATGCGCGCGCTCTTCGCCGAACTGCAGAATGGCGAAGCCGGCCACAGGCGCGCCGTCGCGGGCGGTCACAACCAGCGTGTCGCGCTGCACCAGGTTGCGCGCGACGCGCTCGGGCGTCCAGGTCCAGGGCAGGCCGGTCTCGATCAGATCGCGCGACATCATCGCGATCGGCGTTGCATCCGAGGGCGCGGCGAGTCGGAGCGTCAGATGGCGCGAGGCTTTCACCGCAATTCAAATTCCTGTGCCAGCAATGCGTAGGACGCAAGGCGGCTCTCATAGTCGCCGGTGATGGTGAGGATCATCAGTTCGTCGGCATCGAATTGCTCGCGCAGTTGCAGCAGTCGCTCGCGCACCTGGCGCGGATCGCCGATGACCGCGCGCGCGCTGCGAGCGGATGTAGGCGAGTTCGCGTTCCGAATATTGCTGCGCTTCGGCCTGCGCCGGCGTCGGGATCGGCGTGTTCAGTCCCTGCGCCATGTGCAGCCGGCGCAGGTCAACGCAGGCAGCCAGCTTCTCCGCTTCGGCCGCAGTCTCGGCGCAGATCACGAACACGCAGACGACCGCGTGGGGCGCGGCCTCGCGCAGCGATGGCTGGAAGCGCGTCCTGTAGGTGCGCGTCACCAGGTCGCCGCCCTGCGCATTGATGAAATGGGCGAAGGCGAAGCGCAGGCCCAGCGCTGCCGCCAGCGCGCCGCTGTAGTCCGATGAGCCGAGCAGCCAGACCGGCGGGGCCGCCGGCCCCGCCGGCATCGCCTTCACCCGGGCGAAGGCGTGATCCGCCGGCAAGGTGTCGTCGAGGAATCCCACCAGATCCTGTACCTGCTCGGCGAAGTGATCGGCGGCCGAGTACTGGCCGTTGGACAGCGCCTGCGCAGTCGCGAGGTCGCCGCCGGGCGCGCGCCCCAGTCCGAGATCGATGCGACCGGGAAACAGCGCCTCCAGCATGCGGAACACCTCCGCCACCTTGAGCGCGCTGTAGTAGGGCAACAGCACGCCGCCGGTGCCGACGCGTATGCGCGTCGTCGCGCTCGC
>QYQC01000152.1 GCA_007280315.1 Betaproteobacteria bacterium
CCAGGATTCGATCAGCCCCAATCGACACCGCGACATCGCCAACGTAAATGAACTGCTGGACAAGATCGCCTATCTGCGCGATCTCACCGGCAGACCGGTGGGGGTAAAGACTGCGATCGGCGGCTGGCGGTTCATGAATGAATTGTGCGACGCCGTGAACCGCCGCGGCCTGGAGTGCGCGCCGGATTTCCTTGCGGTCGACGGCGGCGAAGGCGGCTCGGGCGCCGCACCGCAGGCATTGATGGACCATATGGCTCTGCCGATCGCCGAGGCGCTGCCGCGCGTGGTGGACGCGTTGATCGAATCCTGGTGTGGCGGGATGCCGCGAATATTTGCGATCTCCTCGGTAACCTTGGCGGCGGGCAACACGCCGCCCTTGCCCGGTTTTGCGCCCTGCGACAACTTGATCTCGAACGCCTTGACATGCTGCGACAACTCCTTCGCCCGTTCCGGCGACAGGTTGCCGTCCCGGTCGCGGATGCCGTACTTGGCAGTGCCGATCTGCATGATGATGTCGCAACCGCCCTCGAGATGATACGGACTCAGTCCGCCTTCGCCCGTGTCCAGCCAGCAACCCGCGAGGGCCGCGCCGTGCGACAGCGCGCGCACCGCGGGCGACGAAATGGCGCCGAAACTCATGCCGCTGATGTTGACGATCGATTTCGCCTCGAATGGCTGGCGCGCATAGCCCTCGCCTATCAGGATAGACTGCGTGGGCAGGCGGTCCTCATCCAGAACCGGGAACGGCGCGTTGACGAACAGGATGGATCCGGCCTCGCTGGTATTGCTGGTGGAACCGAAACCGATGATGCCGCCCTCGGCTTTGGCCAGGCGATACACCCAGGATCGCGCCGAACGGTTGAACGGCAGCTCCTCGCGATCGTTCATGAAAAAATACTGGCGGAAGTACTCCCCTTGTTTTTCGAAAAGATAACGCAGCCGGCCGACGACCGGGTAATTTCTCAGGACTGCGTGCTTTTTCTGCGTGACGTCCTGGATGAACCAGAATACGAGGACGCCGATGACGATGAAGCCGAATACCGTTCCCAGCCCGTAGCTGATGATGCCGAGCATGCCTGACATACGCCCTCCCCTGGACATTAACCACTGTCATCTTGTTATCGGCGGCGGGCGGTCTATCGCCCTCTTGTTCGCGCCTGCGAACGGCTACTGCACTACTGTAATCAGCGGTCCGGCGCTATCTTCCTCGGCGTAGCCGCGCTCGAGCTCATCCGCGGTCGCGGCACGCACCGACACCACCGAACAGGCAAAATGCAATGCCATGCCCGCGAGCGGATGATTGCCGTCGAGCACGACCTGTTCGTCCGCGATGTCAGTGACGGTATAGATAAGGAGATCTCCTTCGGCGTCGTCCTCCAGTTCGAGCTGCATGCCGGGTTCAACCTCGGGCGGGAGCTGCCCGCGCGCCACCAGGCGCACCAGTCCGGCGTCGTATTCGCCGAAGGCGTCATCGGGTTCCAGGCGCACTTCGACACGCTCGCCCGGCGCCCGGCCCTGCAGCGCCTCCTCCACCAACGGGAAAATGCCGTCGTAGCCGCCGTGCAGGTATTGCACCGCCTCGGCCGACTGCTCTATCGGGTTGCCGTGCGCGTCGGACAGTTGCACGGCAAGCGCAACTACCGTGTCTTTTGCGACTTGCATTCGCGATTGATGTCCTTTATCAACTGCAGCACCTCCATCGCGTGCCCGCGCGGGTTGACGCCGTAGAGCGCATGCCGCAGTTTGCCTTTCTTGTCGATGACAAAGGTTGCGCGGACAATGCCGATTTTCTTCACCCCTTCGCACTCTTTCACCTCGCGCACGCCATATCGCTCGCACACCTCCTTCTCCGGATCGGCGAGCAGGGTCACCGACAAGCCGTGCTTGTCGCGAAATTCGGCATGTGATATGCAGTCGTCGGGCGAAACGCCCAGTATCACGCAATCATGCCGCGCAAACTCCTCGTCATGATCGGAGAATTCGATCGCCTGCTGCGTGCAGCCCGGTGTACCGTCTCGGGGATAGAAATACAACACGACGTTCTTCTTGCCTTTGAACGCGGCAAGACCGACCGACTCCATGTCGGCGTCGGCCAGGGAGAAAAGAGGAGCAGCTTGTCCGATTTGCAGCATATTGGTTTGTGTCCTGCGGACGATTCTAAACTATCCCGGAGAATCGTGAAGCATTCCAATCAAGGCGCCGGCACACTTCCCGCAAAACGCATGGATATAATGTCGCATTCACTGACTTGTGTTTCGCCGACCGACGCAACATGACTGACGCAATCGACCCGCCCCAACCAGAGCGCGTGCTGCTTTCCACGCGCAGGGAGTACCTCGAAGCGCTGCTGCGAGTCGCCGGGCTGGCGCGGCGCGAGCTGCGTATCTTCGATGCACATTGCGCCGATCTGGATATCGATTCGCCGCAGACGCACGAACTCCTGCGCGTGTTTCTGCTGCGCAGCCGCGACAACCGGCTGTATCTGGCGGTGCACGATATCGAACATATCCGCACGCGCTGCCCGCGCCTGCTGCTGTTGCTGCGACAATTCAGCGATCGCATGTTCATCCACCGGACACAGGGTGACGCCGCGCGGGCGCAGGACTGTTTCGTCCTCGCGGACAGGCTGCACTTCGTGCGCCGCCCAGTGCATGCTCAGCCGCGCGCCACGCTCAGGCTCAACGATGAACAGGAAAGCCAGGGCATCTATCTGCGCTTTTCGGAAATCTGGGACAGCTCCGTCCCTGCCATTTCCGCATCGACCAGCGGACTTTAACGAATGTCTGAAACGCGGTAAAATTGCCTGTTTGCTACGCGGGCCGCAGGGCTCGCGCCAAACGTTAATTAACCTACCAACAAAGGAAACTAAAACATGAAACGCTCAGTAGCAATCGCTGCACTCGCCGCGCTGATTCTGGCGGGCTGCGGCAAAGAAGCCCCGCCGCCGCCGCCTCCGGCGCCTGTAGTAGCGCCTGCACCCGCACCCGCGCCCGCGCCTGCACCCGCCGCCGAAGCACCGAAGGACGCTGCTGCACCCGCGCCTGCGGCAGGGACTGCTGCGCCTGCCGCGGCACCTGCCGAAGCTGCAAAGGACGCGCCCAAGGAAGCGGTCAAGAAGTAAGCCGTTCCTGCGGCGATGAAAAAGCCGGTCTTCGGACCGGCTTTTCTATTTCTGCGTTCTGCTTTTCTGTCTCGCCGGATCGAGACCGCGAGGGTGCACCGGCGGAGTTCAGACGATTTCGCGCCAATCGAATCCATCTTCCTGATCGGCCACGCCGATCCAGTCGGTCGCGCAGCCCATCACCTCCGCCAGCGCAGCGCATGCGAGTTCCGGCCGATTGTTGTGCTGCGACAGGTGCGCCGCAATGAGATGCTGCAACTTGGTGCGATCCAGCGCGGCCAGAAGTCCGGCCGAGCTTTGGTTGTCTAGGTGGCCATAGCGGCCGGCGACGCGCGCCTTCAGCGCCTGCGGGTAATCCCCGCCCATCAGCAGATCGAGGTCGTGGTTGCATTCGAGCACCAGCGCATCGCAGCCTGAAAGCATCGCTTCGATATGGCTGGTTGAACTGCCGGTGTCGGTGAGCACACCCAGCCGGTGCGCACCGTCTGAAAAAACGAAATGCGCGGGCTCTCGCGCGTCATGCGGCACGGGAAAAGGCAGCAGTTGCAGTTCATCCACGGAAAACGGGGTGTGGCTGTCGATAATGTTGATCTGTTTCAATCCGGAAACGTCGCCCGGAAAGCCGGTCAGTGTTCCGTGGGTCAGCCACAGCGCCAGATCGTGTTTGCGCGCAAATTTTCCGGCACCCGCAACGTGATCGCTATGCTCGTGGGTGATGACGATGCCGGCGAGATCGGCGGGCTCGAGGTCCAGGCGCGCGAGCCGGCGTTCGGTCTCGCGCGTCGGATAGCCGCAGTCGAGCATCAGGCGGGTGCGGCCTTGTTCGACGATGAGCGCGTTGCCCCGGCTGCCGCTTCCAAGGCACGCAAAGCGCATGCGCTATTTCAGTTGTTCGTGCAGCAGGGAGAGGATGCGCCGGCCGGTGTCGCTGTTGTCCTGCTGGCCGTTCTTGTCCTGCACCTGCACCTCGCTCACGCTGCCGGCCTGCTTGACCAGCACGCGATATTGTTCCGCCTTGATCGCGTTTTCGTCGCGTTTCCAGAATGCCAGTTTGGATAGAAATCCCTTGTCTTTATCCGAACTGCGTTTCACGTCGATCTGTGGATCGACATAGCGCACAAAGTAAAAGCCCTTGGAGCGGTCGCGATCTTCCACCGTGAATCCGACACGATCCAGTGCCAGACCCACGCGGCGCCACGCACGGTCGAAGCTGTCGGCCAATTCCAGGGTGCCGCTGCCGCCGGAGGCGCGCACCAGCTTGGCGCGTTCGACTTTCGCATCACCTCCAGACAACTCCGCTTTGGCGCGCGTGTCCTCTACCCCAAGCCGCACCATGAACCGGCGCAGGAATTCCGCTTCCAGTTCCGGATCCGGCTGGCGCGGCTGCCATACGGTCGAATCCTCGGCCTTGGACGCGAACACCTCGATCATGCCGCGATGACTGATATACACCTCGGTGGTACCGGGCGCGGTGCCGCGCTCCAGGCGGGTGCGGAACTTGTCGCGCTCTCCCGTCGAATATACCTGGTCGATCACCTTGCCGAGCAGGTTGCGGATCGGGCTCGCCGGTATCTTGGCCCGGTTCTCCGCCCAGTCGGTTTCCATTACACCGACCTCGGGTTGCTCGATCTTTATCAGGAAGCCGAGCCCCTGCCAGAACTCCTTAACCAGAGGCCAGACTTTTTCAGGCGCCTCGGGCACCACCACCCAGCGCTCGCTGCCCGCGCGCTCGATGCGCACCTTGGCGACGTTGGGCAGCACCTCCGCCGAGCCCCCTGACAGCGCGCCGCCGCGCTCGGCGTTGTAGGTGGAAAGCGTCGCGGTGCCGCGCGGATTGATGTCGGGCACGGCGTAGCGGTCGTCGCGCGAAGGCGAAGTCAAGTCCGGCGGTATTTCCAGGCGCGGCAGTTGCTTCGCCTCCGACTTGTACTGGATTTTTTCACCCTGCATCAGATCCTGCATGCTGCTGCAGCCGGCCAGCAATGCTAACGGGACGAAAAAAACGGCATAACGCTTCATCTGGCATTGCCCTCGAATAATTGCACCTGACCGCATTTACTTACACTTACAGGCACGTGAATCGCAGGAGCACGAAGGAACGGGTCCTTTCGCTGGCTACTTTGCGCGCGGGCCGCCTGTCACCTGAATGCCGGCCTGGCGCATGGCTTCCCTGACTACTTCATAAAAATTCGCCGACAACGGCACCAGCGGCAGGCGGATACCGGGTTCGATCAGCCCCATCTGAACCAGGGCCCATTTAACCGGAATCGGATTGCCTTCGACGAACAATTTTGTGTGCAGGCCCTGCAGGCGATCGTTGACGG
>QYQC01000212.1 GCA_007280315.1 Betaproteobacteria bacterium
GTGTGGAAATAAATGATGTCCTTGCCGATGAAATGGATCTGCTCGGTTTGCGGATCGGCGAGAAAGCCATCGAAGTCGATGCTCTTCTTGGTGCAGTAATTCTTCAGGCTGGCGAGATAGCCAATGGGGGCGTCGAGCCAGACGTAGAAATACTTGCCCGGTGCGTCGGGTATGGGGATGCCGAAGTAGGGCGCGTCGCGCGATATGTCCCAATCGCCGAGCGCCTTGTCGCCTTTGCCCTCCAGCCATTCCCTGTCCTTGTTTGCCACCTGGGACTGCAGCCGGCCGGGCGTATTGACCCAGTTTTTCAGGAAGCCCACGCATTTTTCATCGGACAGCCGGAAAAAATAATGTTCGGAGGTCTTGAGTTCGGGGGTGGCACCGGTCAGGGTCGAATAAGGATTCTTCAGATCGGTCGGCGCATAGACCGAACCGCAGTTCTCGCAGGCGTCGCCGTATTGATCCTTCGCGCCGCACTTGGGGCATTCGCCCTTGAGGTAGCGGTCGGCCAGGAACATGCCCTTCACCGGGTCGAAGAACTGCTCCACCGGTTTGGTGTAGATCAGCCCCGCGGCCTTGAGCTTGCGGTAGATGTCCTGGGAAAACCAGGTATTTTCAGGCGAGTCGGTCGAGTGCCAGTTATCGAAGCCGATGTGAAAGCCGTCCAGATACTGTTTGCGTTCGGCGCCGATGCGCGCAACCAGCTGCTGCGGCGTGATGCCCTCTGCCTCGGCCCTGAGCATGATCGGCGCGCCGTGCGCGTCGTCGGCGCAGACGAAATGCACGCTGTGGCCCTGCATGCGCTGAAACCGCACCCAGATGTCGGCCTGGATGTACTCCATGATATGGCCGATGTGAAACGAGCCGTTGGCGTACGGCAGGGCGGTAGTGACGAAGAGTTTGCGCAGCATCCTTGTTCCGGTTTTGAAATAGTGGCGTTCAGCGGCGGCGTCCGCTGCAACGCGGGACCGGGAGGCGAGCGTAATTGTATCGCGCGGCCCCTCGAATATCCATTAAAATGACCGCCTTTTCCCGTGCTGCGCCAGCGGTGCGGCCGTAGCGTCAAGGAGCATCGACAATGTCAGTATCGGAATCGCAGATTCAGGCTGCCCTCAAGGAAATCACCGACCCCAACACGGAGAAGGATTTCATCGCCACCAAGTCGGCGCGCAACATCAAGGTGAACGGCAACGACGTGGCGCTCGATATAGAACTGGGCTACCCGGCCAAGACACAGTTCGAGCTGATCCGCAAGCTGGTGCAGACAAAGCTCGGCGCCATCGCCGGCGTGGGCAAGGTCACGGTCAACGTTTCGAGCCGGATCGTATCGCACAGCGTGCAGCGCGGGGTAAAGCTGATCCCGGAAGTGAAGAACATTATCGCAGTGGCTTCGGGCAAGGGCGGCGTGGGCAAGTCCACCACCGCGGTCAACCTGGCCCTGGCGCTCGCCGCCGAAGGCGCCAGCGTGGGCCTGCTCGACGCGGACATCTACGGACCGTCGCAACCGACCATGCTCGGCATCACCGGCCGGCCGGAATCGCGCGACGGCAAGACCCTGGAGCCCATGGTCGGGCACGGCCTGCAGGCGATTTCCATCGGCTTTCTCATCGACGTCGACACGCCCATGGTGTGGCGCGGCCCGATGGTGACGCAGGCACTGGAGCAGCTGCTGAAAGACACGCACTGGCAGGGTGTGGATTACATGGTGGTGGATCTGCCGCCGGGCACCGGCGACATCCAGCTGACGCTGGCGCAAAAGGTCCCGGTTACCGGCGCGGTGATCGTCACGACGCCGCAGGACATCGCACTGATCGACGCACGCAAGGGTCTTAAGATGTTCGAAAAGGTCGGGATACCGATCATCGGCATCGTGGAGAACATGAGTACCCACCTGTGTTCCAAATGCGGGCACGAGGAACATATTTTCGGCGCCGGCGGGGCTGCAAAAATGTGCAAGGATTTCAGTACCGAGTTTCTCGGGGCCCTGCCGCTTGACATCCGCATCCGCGAGCAGACCGATTCGGGCAAACCGACCGTGGTGGCCGATCCGGACGGCGCCATCGCCGAGATCTACCGCAGGATCGCCCGCCGCATTGCGGTCAAGATCTCGGAACAGGCGCGGGACATGACCTCAAAATTCCCGAACATCGTAATACAGAACACTTAATTTGAGCCAGCAAGAAGCAACCAGCGTGTCTTCGGCCTGGGAAAAGCTGTTTTTACACGAACCAGGGGGGATGCATCCCGCCTTGAATATCCCCCTGCGCGCGCAACTTCCGGCGGTATCGAAACATTCGAGCCTAGTTTCAACACACCATTTACTGCAGATCTATTTATGACGATCAAATCGGACAAGTGGATCCGCCGCATGGCGGCGGCGCATAAAATGATCGAGCCGTTCGAGCCGGGACAGGTGCGCACGGCGAACGGGCACAAGATCGTGTCCTACGGCACCTCGAGTTACGGCTACGATATCCGCTGCTCGAACGAGTTCAAGATTTTTACCAACATCAATTCGACCATCGTCGACCCGAAAATTTCGACGAAAAGTCTTTTGTCGATTTCAGCGGCGACGTGTGCATCATCCCGCCCAATTCCTTTGCGCTGGCGCGCACGGTTGAGTATTTCCGCATTCCGCGCAACGTGCTGACCGTGTGCCTGGGAAAATCGACCTACGCGCGCTGCGGCATCATCGTCAACGTCACGCCGTTCGAACCCGAGTGGGAGGGTTACGTGACGCTGGAGTTTTCCAACACCACGACGTTGCCAGCCAAGATCTACGCCAATGAAGGCGTGGCGCAGGTGATTTTCTTCGAGGCCGACGAAGTGTGCGAGACATCGTACAAGGACCGCGGCGGGAAGTATCAGGGTCAGCAAGGCGTCACGCTGCCGAAAATCTGAACGTTTCAGGCGGTAGCGTCTTCCCCCGCTAACACGCGGATTTCGACATCACCGAGCCTGACCACCTGCCCGATGCGGATTTTGCAGGTCTTGCGCAGCTCCTCGCTTCCATCCACCAGTACGCCGCCGCCCGCCACCAGTGCCTTGCCGGCCCCGCCGCTGTCGGCGAGGCCGGTCAGTTTCAGCAGCTGGTTCAACTGGACGAACTCGCGGTTCAGGAGGAATTCGATGTGTTGCATAACGCCCTTTCAGGCATGGCGCCGGTTCGCGCTCGAATGCTCGATGCTAACAGATAGACCGGGCAGGTCATTCCTTGACTTCGGCATATCCGTGCTCTACGATGATCCGACACGAATTTGCAATACCCAGTCCCCGGCTGACGCTGCAATTGCCGGGATAGTCTCGGCACTGGCCGCCTTCGTTCCAGCTTCCACCTAGACTTGCATCGGGGCGGGCGCCAGCGTTGCGATCACTTCAACAAGGGGGTGTGTCATGACTCAGAGCGACAGAAAGTGGGATAAGGTTATCAATGACCTCAAGCTAAGCCGGCGCGATTTCGTCTTTTCGTCGGTGGCAGCCGGAGTTTTGACCCTGACGCCGCGTTTCGTCAGCGCCCAGGCGGGCGCGCCATACAAGCTCGGCGTGCTGCTGCCGTCGACCGGCACCGGCGCGAATTACATGGCGCATTGCATCAAGGGACTGCCGGTGGCGATCGCCGAACTCAACAAACGCGGCGGCCTGCTTGGGAAGCATCAGATACAAATGATCTATCGCGATACCGAGACCAAGCCCGACGTTGGCGCGCGCGAAGCGAAATCGCTGATCCTGAACGACAAGGTGGATGCGATCTTCGGCACTTATTCAAGCGCGGTCGCGCTTGCAATCCAGGAAATCATCCATGAGCACAAGGTGCTGCATTTCGCCGCCACCTCCAACAGTTCCAAGATAACGCAGGACAATTACACGCCCTACACCTATCAGTTCTGCCCCGACAGCAATATGCAGTCGGGCGCGGTAGTGGTGGCGGTGGCGAAAATGGCGAAGAAGAACGGCTGGAAATCCTACGTTTCGCTGGGCCAGGACTACGAGTGGGGCCGCGACACGCACAAGGGCTTCACCGGCAGCCTGGCCAAGGTCGCCGCCGATGTCAAGGAAACACGCCAGCTGTGGTTCAAGCTGGGCGAAACCGACTTCACCTCTTACATCACGGCGATCATGGCGGCCAAACCCGACTTCATGTTCGGCGCGATTGCCGGCAAGGACGCGGAGACATTTCTGCAGCAGGCGGGGCAGATGGGCCTGTTCAAGCGCGTGCCGTTCCCGGGCGGCCTGATTGCGGTAAACGACCTGAAGGCGCAGCGCAAGACGCTGCCGCGCGGCATGATCGGTTTAGCGCGCTGCCCGTTCTTCGCCCACCTGAACGAGCCGATCATGCAGGCGTATATCAAGCGCGATCGCGCCGCGTTCGGAGCCGACGACTATCCGGACGACTGGGCGTGCATGTATTACGACGCGCTCGGCGGGCTGGAGCAGGGTGCGAAGAAGGCCGGTTCGGTCAGCACCGAGGCGATTGTCAAGGCGCTGAAGGGCGCGACCATCGACACCTGCCGCGGAAAGCGCACCTTCCGCGATTGCAGCAATCAGCTCGAGGTGCCGTCCTATGTAGGCGAAGTCTGGGATTCGCCCGACTATCCGTTCCCGATCTACAAACCCGACACCATGGTCGTGGTCGAAGCCAAGGAAGTGTGGACGCCGACCTGCGCAGAGGTCGACAAGCTGAAGAAGAAACGCGCATAGCCAAGCGGCCGGGCGCACGCGGAAACCCCGGTTCCCGCGTGCGGCAGTGTTGCCGCTAAACCGACCGAGATCCTTGCTGCCGTGGACATCGCTCCTTACGCACTCCAGTTGTTCAGCGGGCTGTCGCGCGCGATGGTGCTGTTCCTGCTATCGGCCGGCTTGTCGTTGATTTTCGGCGTGATGAATATCCTCAACTTCGCGCACGCGACGCTGTGGCTGGTGAGCGGCTATGTTACCTACTCGATGTTTACCTTTCTCAGCCAGCAGTTCGGCGCCAGCCCGTGGATGTTGCTGCCGTCCATAGTCGGCGCGGTGGCGCTGATGTCGCTGCTCGGATTTGCGCTGGAGCGGTTTTTGATCCGGCATACCTATGCGCGTGAACTGCCGGAGCAGCTGCTGCTCACATTTGCGCTGGTGCTGATCCTTGGCGATGCGATCAAGCTCATCTGGGGCGTGGAAAACCGGCGCATCAACCTCGGCGTGAAACCGATAGAGATGATGGATACGCTGGTCAATCCCTATCAATTCGTGATCATAGGCGCGGGGGTCGCGGTCGCCGTCGGGCTGTGGTATTTCCTTCACCGCACGCGCTTTGGCAAGATCGTGCGCGCAGCAGTCTTCAGCCGCAGCATGGTAAGCGCACTCGGCATTCCGATTCCGTTGATCTATTCGGGCGTGTTCGCCCTCGGCGTCGGGCTGGCGGCGTTCGCCGGCGGCGTGTTCCTGCCGCTGTTGCCGATGTCCCTAGGCGTCGATCACGACATCATCGTGCAATGTTTCGCAGTGGTGGTGATCGGCGGCTTCGGCAGCATGCTCGGTACCTTTGTCGCATCGATCATTGTCGGCGTGGTGTATTCGTTTTCGATCCTGTTCTGGCCCGACGGCGCGCTGGCGATGATTTTCCTGATACTGATCGTGGTACTGATCTGGCGCCCCTGGGGCCTGTTCGGCACCGAGTTGCGTTATTGAAATGCCGCGGTGAGCACTACTGACAATCATCAGATGAAAAGCGCCGCGCCGCAGCGCGCGGCTAACGCACCGGGGCGTCGGTTCGCGGTCGTGCTGCTTGCGCTGTTCCTGCTGGTGCCGCTGCTGCCGGGGGAATTCTGGACCGTTGTCGGGACCGAGATCCTGATCCTGGGCCTGCTCGCCATGAGCTTCAATCTGCTCTACGGCTACATGGGGCAGATATCCTTTGGCCATGCCGCATTTTTCGGCCTGGGCGCGTACGCGACGGCAATGCTGTTTACGGCTCTGAAGAGTCCCGACGGGTCGATCGGCGTCCCGGAGTTCCTGCTGTCGCTGCTGGTCGGTCCGCCGGTGGCCGCCGTGGGCGCGTTGATCGTCGGTTTTTTCTGCGTGCGCCTGACCGGAATTTATTTCGCCATGCTTTCGCTTGCCTTCGGCGAATTGCTGTTCTACATCGTGTTTTCCTGGTACAGCTTCACCAAGGGCGACGACGGCATCCAGGGCCTGTTACCGCCGCACTATTTTCAGGATCCGGGCAACTACTATTACCTGACGCTGGCGATCGTCGTGGTGGCGCTGCTGGTGATGTGGCGCATCACCGAGTCGCCGTTCGGCTACATCATGCGCACCCTGCGCGACAACCAGCGGCGGGCGGCATTTCTCGGCATCAACGTGCGTCTGCACATGCTGGCGAATTTCGTCATTGCCGGGGCTTTCGCCGGTCTGGCGGGAGCGCTTTGGGGACCGTTTTCGCGCAGTGTTTCGCCGGGCCTGCTCGGCTGGCAGGAGTCGGGCATCGCCGTGTTCATGACGCTGATCGGCGGCGCCGGCGTGTTCATCGGCCCCATCGTCGGTTCGGTGATCTACACCATGCTGCAGGCGGTGGTGAAAATGTACACCGTGTACTGGCCGCTGACCATCGGTACCATCATATTGCTGATCGTGCTGTTCGTGCCGGGCGGCGTGCTCGGACTCGTCGAGAAACAGATCAAGGCGCGTCAGGGCAGATTGAGCGATGGCGGCGGCGCGCGCGCCGGGTCGGACGAAGAATAATCATGGCGGCGATACTCGAAGTCACCGGACTGCACAAGCATTTTGGCGGCATCCACGTGACGCAGGACGTGAATTTCTCCATGGAGGAAGGTGAGCAATCGGCAATCATCGGGCCGAACGGCGCGGGCAAGAGCACGTTCATGAACCTGCTCACGGGTTACTACCGTTGCGATGCGGGCAAGGTGGTGTTCGAGGGACAGGACATCACCAACCGGCCGCCGCACTGGGTCGCGCGCAGGGGCATATCACGCGCGTTCCAAATCAGCAGTATCTTTTCCAAAATGACCGTAGCCGAAAACGTGCGTTCCGCGGTGCACGCCCAGATGCGGCACTCGTTCAGCATTTTCGGCGTTGCCAGCCGCATCGGTGTCGAGGAGACCGGCCGCGTGCTGTCGCTGTGTGGTCTTGAGGGCAAGCGCGACCTCGTCGCCGGAGAACTGGCGCAGGGCGACAAGAAGCGCCTCGAGCTGGCGATAGCGCTCGCGGGCAAGCCGCGGCTGCTGTTTCTGGACGAACCGACGGCCGGCATGTCGATCGAGGAGGCGCGCAGCACCATGGAACTGGTCGACCGGCTCAATCGCGAACTCCAGCTAACCGTGCTGTTCACCGAACACGACATGGGAATCGTGTTCAATCACGCGCGCAAGCTCACGCTGATGCATCGCGGTGAAATCGTGGTGCAGGGAACGCCGGAGGAAGTGCGTGCCAACGAGATCGCGCAGAAGGTGTATCTCGGCGAGCATCACCCATGACCAGCCGCCTCGAACTCAGCGGTTTGCACACCCATTACGAAACCAGCCACATCCTGTTCGACGTGTCGCTCGAGGTGAACCAGGGGGAATCGGTGTGCCTTCTCGGGCGCAACGGCGCCGGCAAGACCACCACGCTGAAGAGCATCATGTCGCTTGCCGCCGCGAGCGCCGGCAGCATCCGTTTCAATGGCGTCGACCTGGTGGGGCTGGCGCCCTACGAAATAGCGCGCCTCGGCGTCGGCTACGTCCCGGACGACCGGCTGATTTTTCCCGATCTGACGGTGCGCGAGAACCTCGAGATCGCGATCAAGCCGGGCGCCGCGGGCGCGCCGGCGCAATGGAGCGTGGCGCGGATCTACGAACTGTTTCCGGTGCTGCTACCGCTCGATGCGCGTCTTGGCGGCTACCTCTCCGGCGGCGAGCAGCAGATGCTGACCATAGGCCGCACACTGATGGGCAACCCGTCGCTATTGTTGCTGGATGAACCGGTGGAGGGTGTGGCGCCGGTGGTGGTGCAGGAACTGACGCGCCAGATCAAGGCGCTGAAAACGATGGGGCTCACCATACTCTTTGCCGAACAGAATATGCATTTTGCGTCGGAGATTTCCGATCGCGCCTACGTGATCGAGAAAGGCCGCATACGCTTCCATGGAACGATGCGCGAGCTTGCGGCCAACGAGGAAGTGCAGAAGAAGTATCTGATGATCTGAGCACCCGCCGTTTGAGCAAGTTCCGACGCTGCAGTTCGAAGTATCCCATTGTATTCGCCAATATCGCCGAACGACCATTGCGCGCTCTGCGCGCCAACCGTGTTTTCTCTGTACGGATGAAAAACATATCCGTACAGAGAAAACACGGTTATGAATAAAAGCAAAGGTGGATTCGGGTTTATTCAAGATCGCGGATTGCGTGCGGACAGGGTCATCGTCCGCGCGCAATCCGCGATCCGCGCGGACGGGCCGCCGTCCGCGCAAGTTCTGACACCGAACATCAAACCTCGATATTTACTCGCGCTTAGCCAGCACCAGCATCGCCCCGCGTTCGGCAATCATCAACGTAGGTGAATTGGTATTGCCCGACGTAATCGACGGCATGATCGAGGCGTCGATCACCCGCAGGCCTTCGATGCCGCGCACGCGCAGCTGCGCGTCGACCACCGCGGTAGCGTCGTCCGCGCGTCCCATCTTGCAGGTCCCGACGGGATGGAAAATGGTGGTGCCGACGTTGCCGGCGGCGTGTACCAGTTCTGCATCCGTCTGAAATCCCGGCCCCGGCAGGAATTCCTCCGGCGCGTACTTCTTCATCGTCTGCGTGCCGAGTACGACACGGCGTGCCAGGCGCAGCGATTGAATCGCTATCGCCCGGTCCTCCGGCGCCGAGAGGTAATTCAGCATGATTGCGGGGCTGGCGCGCGGGTCGGCAGACTTGATGCGCACGTGGCCGCGCGAGACCGGCCGCAGGTTGCACACGCTCGCGGTGAATGCCGGGAACGGATGCAGGGGATCGCCGAATTTTTCCAGCGACAGCGGCTGGACATGGAATTCGAGGTTGGGCGTGGGCTGCGCGGGATCGCTCTTGACGAAGGCACCCAACTGGGAGGGCGCCATGGTCAGGGGCCCGGTGCGATAGAGCGCATACTCGAGCGCCATTTTGATCTTGCCCCACCAGGAGTTGGCCATGGTATTGAGGGTAAGCACGTTCTTTACTTTGAACGCGGCGCGCAGTTGCAAATGGTCCTGCAGGTTTTCACCCACGGGCAGGTCGTGCACCACCGCTATTCCTTGCTGCTGCAGCAGCGCGCCCGGCCCGATCCCGGAGACCTGCAGGATCTGCGGACTTCCTATCGCCCCGGCCGCGAGGATGGTTTCGCGTTTGGCGGCGGCGTAGACTTCCTCGTTGTCCTGAAAGAACTCGACGCCGAGCACGCGCCGGCCATTCATCCGCAGCCGCTTTACCTGCGCGCCGGTGACCACGGTGAGGTTGGGCCGGCGCATTGCCGGCCGCAGGAACGCTTTCGCGCTGCTCACGCGCACGCCGCTTCGCTGGTTCACTTCGAATTTCGAGCTGCCGGCATTGTCGCCGCAATTGAAGTCGTCGACCTTGGCGATGCCAGACTCGAGCGCGGCGTCGCGAAACGCGTCCAGGATCTCCCAGGACAGCCGCTGGCGTTCGACGCGCCATTCATGACCCGCGCCACCGTCCGCGCCGCCGTTGGTGCCGCCCTTCGCACCGTGAAACTCGTCCGCGCCGCGCCAGTGATCCTCCGACTTCTTGAAGATCGGCAGTACGCTAGACCACGCCCAGCCGGAATCGCCGCTCGAGCGCGCCCAGCCGTCATAGTCGCGCGCCTGGCCGCGCAGGTAGAGCATGGCATTGATCGACGAACTGCCTCCCAGCACGCGGCCGCGGGCATAGAGGATGGAGCGGCCGTTGAGCCCCGGGTCGGGTTCGGTCTTGTAGCACCAATCGGTGCGCGGATTGCCGATGCAGTAGAGATAGCCGACCGGGATGTGGATCCAGATCCAGTCGTCCTTGCCGCCTGCCTCGAGCAACAACACCGAATTGCGCGAATCGGCAGAAAGCCGGTTGGCCAGCAGGCTGCCCGCGGTGCCGGCGCCGACAATGACATAATCGAACGGATCCATGATTCTCATCGCTCCTCCGTCTCAATCCCATTCTGTATTATTGCTCCGGAGGGGGCGCGAGGACCTGTCCGTTCCGGCCCGGAAGACCTGTTACTCGCCTCGCGAGAGCGTAGTCCAAATCAGCGCTACCGGCAAGAAAGCGTGGAGAGCTGCGCGGAGAGAGGTACGGGGAGCAGTATTAATTCCGCTTGACCGGCGGAAGACGGGGGTATAATCCGCCCGAAATTAGCCCGGGGTTCTCGCTCCAAGAATGCGTAGCATGTTCAGCAGTCCCAGCAGCCGGTCCACAGACGAACGCATCGTCCTGTGCATGTATCCATCGGCCCGCTGTTTCCGGGATTGAATCCGGTTTGAGTCTCATGCCTGCGGCGCAGGCGGTCATTCCCTGCGAATCACGGAGAACCGAATGAAATTCCGCTTTCCCATCGTCATCATCGACGAAGACTTCCGTTCCGAGAATACCAGCGGTCTGGGCATCCGCGCGCTGGCCAAGGCGATGGAAGACGAAGACATGGAAGTGCTGGGCGTGACCAGCTACGGCGACCTGTCGCAGTTCGCACAGCAGCAGAGCCGGGCATCGGCCTTCATCCTGTCGATCGACGACGAGGAATTTACGCCGGGACCGGAACTCGATCCGGCGATGCTGAATCTGCGCACGTTCATTGACGAAATCCGCTTTCGCAATGCCGACATCCCGATTTACCTCTACGGCGAGACGCGCACGTCGCGCCATGTGCCGAACGACATCCTGCGCGAGCTGCACGGGTTCATCCACATGTTCGAGGACACGCCAGAATTTGTGGCACGGCACATTATCCGCGAGGCGCGCGCCTATCTCGACGGGCTGTCGCCGCCGTTCTTTCGCGCGCTGGTGCATTACGCGCAGGACGGCTCGTATTCGTGGCATTGTCCGGGCCACTCCGGCGGTGTTGCGTTCCTGAAAAGCCCGGTGGGGCAGATGTTCCACCAGTTCTTCGGCGAGAACATGCTGCGCGCCGACGTCTGCAACGCCGTGGATGA
>QYQC01000090.1 GCA_007280315.1 Betaproteobacteria bacterium
AGCCATCGCGGCCGCTCGGGCCGGACACGCTCTCGAGTATTGCCCTGACGGTCAAGGTTTTGCCGTTAACTGAGCCCTCCCGGTTGGTGGCAACCAGCACGATGGTATCGCCGACCTTCACTTTCATGCCGCGTGCCAGCAGCACCGGTATCAGTATCTCCCCGCGCCTGAGCACTGGACCTTCCTTGCTGCCTTCGATGATGCGCCCGGGCAGCATCGGGGTGGTGGCGACTTCCGCCTCGGGGTCGATGCCGTTGATGCGTATGGCCGTGGTCTCGGTGAAGTTGCTGAACATCGCGCCAAGCTTGATGCGGCTCGAGTAGGCTTCCACCGTGTCCAGCTTCTTCAAAGCCGCCTCAGCGCGCCCAGCCGCCATGGCCGGCATATTGAGGTTCAGCGGCAGGCTGTCGATCGACGCGACATAGCCCTTGCGGTGCACCTCGACGTGACCCAGCACCGAATCGGTGATCTGGCCAATGATCATCGCCTTGAAGGAACCGGCGACAGAGACGAACAGCAAGACGCTGACGATGCCCAGGGTAATCAGCGTTGAGGTCAGCAATGTGCGCCGGCCGAAGCGCGCGAGGTTCCTGACAGCGATCTTGATTACGTTAAGCATGGTATGTCGCCTCCTTTGCCGACGATGGTTGAAGCCTGCCATCGTCGAGAGTGAAGATGACCTCGGCCTCACCCATGATCTTTGGGTCGTGGGTCGAGAACACGAAGGTCGTGCCGAGTTCATCGCGCATTTTTTTCATCAGCTCGATGATTCGGTACGCCGTGTCGTGGTCGAGATTGGCGGTCGGCTCGTCGGCCAGGACCAGTTGCGGATTGGTCGCCAGCGCGCGCGCGATCGCCACGCGCTGCTTCTGACCACCCGAGATCTGATCCGGACGCTTATGCGCCTGCTCGCTCATATTGACTGCTTCGAGCAGACGCATGACCTGCGCGCGCCGTTTTTCCACGGGCCAGTCCTGCACCATGATCAGAGGGTATTCGATGTTCTCGTAAACGGTGAGAACCGGTATGAGGTTGAAGTCCTGGAACACGAAGCCGAGGTGCTGTCCCCGAAAATTCGCCGCAGCGCGCCGGTCCAATGACCCGACATCCGTATCGAGAACCGTCAGTTTTCCGCTCGACGGATGATCGAGACAGCCGATCATGTTCAGGAGCGTGCTCTTGCCGCTGCCCGAAGGCCCGACAAAGGTGACAAATGAGCTGACGTCGATGGTGAAATCGACACCTTTGACCGCCGGCACGTCGATTTCGCCGGTCCGGTACGTTTTGGCGAGTTGTTCTGCGCGTATTAGCTGCATGGCTCCTGCTTATGTCGTTGATTGCCGCTCGGTGTCGCAATAAATCAGTTCCCATTGCAACATACAGATGTAAGCCGTTCATCATGCTTTTGTACGGCGCGGGATCGAAACATCGGATTTGTTACGCTGCGCTACAAATCGCTGCGCCGGCGCAGATCGCGAACACGTCGACAGAAGGAATCCGAACAGATCCCGGCCGGCTACTTACAGTTATTGTGCAGTTTCCATTTTTCCGCGTGCCCGAGCGCGATCGCGAAATCGGGAACCTTGCAGCGTTCCGCTTCCGCTATGCGCACGGCCTCGCTTTCGGCGGCCGCGGGAGACACTTTCCCCGGCGCGCTCGGATCCGGCGTGCCCGCGACGACACTGGCCAGAGCGACGATGCCACCGAAGAAAATCGCTACCACCGCGATCTGCGCGAATCCGACGAATTGGATTTCGCTTCTTTCCCCGGGTTCGCACACGTTGCCGGGACACAGTTGCGCCTTCTCCTGGTTGAACCAGTTGTAGATGGTGCAGCCGATGCAGATGCCGAATGCACTTTCAAAAAACAGCAGCACCAGACACAGGGCGCAGATGAGCAGGTTGACCGGGCCGCGCACATTGCGAAACACGACCAGATACATCATGCAAGCCGCCAGCACGAGACCAATCAGCCAGGCGAAGCGCTTTTGCGGCGCTCCGACGTACTCAGGCTGCTGCCTGCGTACTGCGATGCGACCAAGCACCAGACTCGGCGCGTATTTTGGATTGACCAGCACGCGGATCAGAAAGTCGGTGAAGAATCCGATCACGACCAGCTTGGTGGGCGCAAAATCGCCGTAAAACCAAGCATTCATGAACGCCACGATAGCGACCAGAAACAGAATACCGGCGCCCGCGCGCGCCTCGCGTTCGTTCAGCACCGGAACCGCGAACTGCGGCAGCCGCTCGCCAAACCGAAGAACCGTACTCATAGGCAGACCCCGCATGGATTGTTGACCGCTGGCATTGTAGCGGCGTGCCTGCTATCGCTGTATGATTCAGATCATATGACCGATCCAGCCGAAAAGCGCCTGCCGGAGCCTTTGCGCAGGCTGCTCCCTCGCGAAGTCCAGGCGCTGTGCGCTGTTTCGACCTACACCCACGGCGAGTTGCTGTTCAAGCAGAGACAGAAGCCGGCGCGCATGCTGTATGTCACGCGCGGCGAGGTCGTGCTGCAGCGCATGGGGCGCCAAGGCGAAGCTGTGGTGCTGCAGAGAACGCGGCACGGCTTTGTCGGTGAGGCGAGCCTGGATTCCGTCCGCTATCATTGCGACGCGGTGGTTACGATATCCGGCGAGGTGATCGCGATCCCGATGCAGGCGATCAAACAGGCGCTGGCTGCCGATTCCGGTTTTGCCGGGCGCTGGATCGCGATGCTGAACCATGAGGTAAAGCGCCTGCGCGCTCAATGCGAGCGGCTGGCGATGCGAGGCGTCAAGGAACGTCTGCTGCATCTGATCGAGACCGAGGGCGGGGAAGGACGCCTGCCTCTGGGCAGCGGCCTGAAGTCCGTGGCCGCGGAACTGGGTGTGACCCACGAGGCCTTGTATCGCGCGGTGGCCGAGCTTGAGAAGAACGGCCGGTTGCGCCGCCGGGAGAATTGTCTGATAGCGGGCGAGGGTTGAATGGCGGCGCGCCGGTTCGCCCATCCCCGCCCCAGTGCCGATACCTTGATATCCTGCGCCCAATGAGCCAGATCCTCATCCAGCAGTAGCTCAACCAGCTGCAGTACCTGCGCAAGGTCTCAGGCACGCACCGCGAATCGGTGGTACGCGAGGCGTTCAAGGACCTGCACAAAGGCTGGGCGCCCGCGCAGGATCTCGTTTTTGTGCCGGAATACGAGATCAACACGAAGACGAAGGACGAGAAGGACGACCTCGACGCTTAGATCGAATTCAAATTCGGCCGCGGCTACCCGCAGGACAAACTCCTCTTCGAGGATTCAACAGAAGCGGTCCTAATCCAGATCCGGCAGGAAGTGATGCCCTGCGGCGTCCAGCCACTGCTCGATCTTGGCGCGGCTGGGCACGCCGCCCGCGTGCACCACCTTGCCGTCGATGACCACGCCCGGCGTGGACATCACGCCGTAGCGCATGATTTCCGGAAGCGCTTCGACTTTACGCAGGCTGACGGCAATGCCCCTGGCCCTGGCCACGTCCTCGATCAGCGCTCCGGTGTTGCGGCAATTGGTGCAACCGCTACCGAGTACCTTGATGTCTATCATGACACACTCCTCATGTTGGTTAAAGAACGGCGTTGAACACGTAGCCGACGAGCAGGATGCCGCTCGCGACCACGGCGATGAAGGTGGCGATCAGCCGCGGTTTCAGCACCTTGCGCAGGATCACCATTTCGGGCAGCGACAGGGCGATCACGCTCATCATGAACGCGAGCACGGTGCCCAGTGCCGCGCCCTTGGCGAGCAGCGCCTGCACGATCGGAATTACGCCGGCCGCGTTGGTGTACATCGGCACGCCGATCACTACCGCGAGCGGCACCGTCCACCAGGCGTCCCTGCCCATGAACGAGGCCATGAAGTCCCCGGGCACATAGCCGTGGATGGCGGCGCCGATGGCGATGCCGCCGATGATGTAAGGCCAGACCTTGCCGACGATCTCGCGCACCGCGGCAAAGCCGGCATCCAGGCGTTCGCCAAGGCTGAGCCTGTCCTCCCCTACGGCCGCGGCGGTGTGTGGCATATCGCGCACCCAGTCTTCCAGGTACACCTCCATCTTCAGTCGGCCAATCACCCAGCCGGCCACGATCGCCACCGTCAGGCCGAGGCCGAGGTAGAGCAGGCCGACTTCCCAGCCGAACAGGGCGAACAGGAGCGTGAGCGCGACTTCGTTGACCATCGGTGCCGAAATCAGAAAGGAGAACGTCACCCCGAGAGGTACGCCTGCCTGCACAAAGCCGATGAACAGGGGCACGGCGGAGCAGGAGCAAAACGGCGTGACGATACCCAGGCTGGCCGCCATGACGTTGGCCATACCCTCGGTGCGCCCGGCCAGCAGGGCGCGCGTGCGTTCGGGCGTAAACCAGGAATTGACCATCCCCATGATGAACACGATGCCGGTCAGTAGCAGCAACACCTTGGGCGTGTCGTAGAAGAAAAACTGCAGCGCGCCGCCGAGGTGGCTGTCGCGCTCCACCGGCAGCACGGCCACCAACGCTTCGGCGGCGGGCGTCAGGGTGAGATACAGGCCAAACCACGCGGCGACTGCCAAGAGCAGGAACAGCAGCGGCTGTCTGCTGGGCCAGCGCCTGAGTGGAGCAAGAACGGCGTCCATGGTCGCGTTTCCTTCGTCATCGTCAGCGTAGGCACAGATTTCGCCCTTACCAATGGAGACGAACGACCCGGCGAAAAGATGCACCCGCGTGCGGCGTTTTTTCCGGGCGATGGGGCGAGTCGCGCCTTGCGGGATTGCGCGACGCTTCAGCCCGGGTCGCAGCAATCCCTGTGTTGTTGAATCGGCGGGCACTTCACCGAACCGAAGGAGCAGAAAACGCAGCAATCCCCCGGCCTGGGACGCAGCAGCGTTCCACAGTTGCCGCATTCGTAGAAGAACTGGCAGGCGTCGGCGGGCATGATTTCCTGCTTGGCGAAACCGCAATTCGGGCAAGTCAGCACGGATTCAAGGACGACGGTGCTCATTGCGGGCTCAATGCTGCGTCGATGCCGGCGAGAGTCCCGGCGAACGACAGACCTGTTTCGTTCAATCGAGCCATAGCCTGTCCTCCTGTATGTATGCCATCGGAGTAGCATAGACTCCGTACCATGGTACGGAATCAAGGGGGTGACGGTGGACCGGCAGCTGAGCATTGGGAGCCTGGCCAAGGCGGCGGACGTGAACGTCGAAACCATACGCTACTACCAGCGACGCGGCCTTGTGCACGAACCGTCCAAACCCCTGGGCGGGCATCGGCGTTACACGGCTTCGACCGCGACGCGCGTGCGCTTCATCAGACGCGCGCAGCTGCTTGGCTTCACGCTGGAAGAAATCAAGAATCTATTGCTGCTGGAGGACGGTCAAAGTTGTCGCGACGCGCGCTTGCTCGCAGAGCGCAAGTTGGGGCTGATCGAGGCGCGCATCGCCGACCTGAGCCGCATGCGCCGCGCGCTCAAAAGGTTGATCGCACAATGTGCCGAGGGCAAGCGCCCGCGCTCCTGCCCAATCATCGCCACGCTGTCGGCGGATGCTTAGCGTTTGTCTAACCCGATCGGTTCACGTGGCACGAAGTCGCTGACCTGCCCGGACGCGTCCAATCGCACCTGACAGACTTGCGTAAGCTGCGCACGCAGCCGCTTGCGCGCTCGCTGCACGCGCGACTTGGCGCCGGGCAGGCTCAGCCCCGTGCGACGCGCGTATTCTTCCTGTGGCAGGCGTTCGAGATCGCACAGGGTGATGGCCTCGCGATCCTCGGGGCTCAGTTCGGAGAGCACACGCGGGAGGCACGCCGCAAGACTGTCAACTGCGGCCGGCTCCGCTACCTCGACGCTCAGGTTTTCGGGCAGCTCGACCGTGGCGCGCGCGAGGCGCAGACGGTCGGCCATTGCGTTGCGCGCCACCTCGTACAGCCAGGCCCGCGCGTCGATGATCGCGCAGAAGCGCTCGCCCTGGCGCATGGCCTTTAGAAACACATCCTGCAGCAGGTCCTCGGCATCGACCGTATTGCGAAGGCGATGCCGCAGCCAGCCGCGCAACTCGGCTTCGTGCTGATGCCATGCTGTCATCAGGCAGTTCATACCCGGCTTCCCGCTTCGTACCAGCCTTTGCTCGCATTCACCACCTTGACCACCAGAAGCATCACCGGCACCTCAATCAGCACGCCGACCACGGTGGCGAGCGCGGCGCCGGATTCGAAGCCGAACAGGCTGATGGCCGCGGCCACCGCCAACTCAAAGAAATTCGACGCGCCGATCAGCGCCGAGGGGCAGGCCACACTATGCTTTTCTCCCAGCGCCCGGTTAGCCAGATATGCGAGCGAGGAGTTGAAAAACACCTGGATCAGAATGGGCACGGCCAGCAGCGCGATGATGAGCGGCTGCTTGATGATCGCGTCGCCCTGGAAGGCAAACAGCAATACCAGCGTGAGCAGCAAGGCGGCGACCGACCAGGGCTGGATTTTCGCCATCGCAGCATCGAACGTGGCCTGTCCCCGCGCGAGCAGCTGCTTACGGATTATCTGCGCGAGGACCACCGGGATGACGATATAAAGGACAACCGAGGTGAACAGTGTCGCCCAGGGGACGGTAATGGAGGAGATGCCGAGCAATAGTCCCACGATGGGCGCGAAGGCGAAAATCATGATGCTGTCGTTCAGCGCAACCTGGGACAGCGTGAAGTAAGGATCGCCGTTGGTCAGCCGGCTCCACACGAACACCATCGCGGTGCAAGGCGCGGCGGCAAGCAGGATCAGCCCGGCGATGTAGCTGTCTATTTGTTCCGCCGGCAACATCGGCGCGAACACGCCACGGATAAAGAACCATGCCAGAAATGCCATCGAGAAAGGTTTCACCAGCCAGTTGATCGCCAGCGTCACGCCGATGCCCTTGAGGTGAGCCTTGACCTGGTGCAGCGCGCCGAAATCGATCTTCAACAGCATCGGAATGATCATCACCCAGATCAACAAGCCCACCGGCAGATTGACCCTGGCGACTTCCATTGCGCCGATCGCCTGGAACACACCGGGCAGACCCTGGCCGAGAGCAATCCCGATGACGATGCAGATCGCGACCCAGGCGGTGAGGTAGCGCTCGAACAGGTTCAGCGGCTGCGCTGGCATGCTTGCTCACCCGCAACTGTTGGATCTGCGCTCACGGCAGAAGCGTGCCGACGCGGTCAAGTTCGGCTTTCAAGCGCGCGCGGTCTCGCTCAAGATCGGCTAACGGCAGCGCCAGAAACGCCTCGATGCGCGTGCGCAGGATGCGGTATGCTCGGTCAAACGCAGCGTCGATCTGCGCATCGGTACCGGTGGCGTGCGCCGGGTCGTCGACACCCCAGTGGGTGCGCAGCACTGGCCCAAGATACGCTGGGCAAGTCTCGCCGGCGGCGCTGGCGCAGACGGTGACGACGATATCCGGGGACGCAGGCAGATTCTCCCAGGACTTGCTGTGCAGACCTTCGGTGGCGATACCCTCGCGCGCCAGCAAAGCCAGCGAGCGTGGATGCACCTGCCCGGCCGGATGGCTGCCGGCGCTCATGGCACACCAGTCAGCAGGCCCGAGATGATTGAACGTAGCTTCGGCCAGGATCGACCGGCAGGAATTGCCGGTACAAAGAAACAGTACGTTCATGCCCATGCTTCAAGTATGCCATAGCGGGCAGCGACCTATCAGTCACGATACCCGACCTCGCGCTGATGCCGGATGCGCAACAGCCGGACCATGTCCCGCACGGGGTCGAAGCGGTAGAGCGCGAGACAGCCGGAAGCGCCGCGCAAAATCACCAGTTCGCGTAACTCGGCCTCAACGCGGCGGCCTATGAGTGGATGGTCGGCGAGAATCTCGATCGCAGCGGTCACACACGCCAGAACAGCGGAGGCCGACTCCGGCGCCTGCTCCAGCAGAAACCCGGTGAGGCGCTCCAGATCGGCGAGCGCCTCGGCCGCGTAGATTACTTGCGCCACTTGACCGGGCTCGGCCGTTTCGCCCGTTTGCCGCGCACCTTGGCCGCAACGTATGCGTGCACATCCTGCATCGCGTAGCCGACGCCGCTCTCCTGCATGGCGACATCCGCGCGCGCGGCGTCATCGAGAAATGTGCGATAGCGCTTGGCCGCCGCGACGTGTTCGGCCAGAGCGCGCACCATCACTGCATGGGTGGTCTCGCCCGAACGCCGGGCAAGCTTTTCCAGTTCAACCTTGAGGGTCGACGGCAATTTTATGCTGGTAGCGCTGGTGGCCATGGCTTGCTTCCTTGAGGTAGTCAGATTGTACTACATCAATTCGATGCTTCTCCGCCAGCGCTGCCCGGTTCGGCACTCAGAGAGGAAAAGCCTGAAGAAGCGCATGGATAGCGCGTCTTCAGGTATACGGCCGCGAAAGCTAGGCCAAAGCCGGCCCGGTCTCCCACTCGCCGCGCAGCAACTTCTCCAGCCACAGCGCGCCCATCACCGTCTTCACGTCGCTGATTTCACCGGTGCGCACCAGCTCGAGCAACGCTGCGGGCGAAAGCTGCAGCACTTCGAGGAATTCGCCGTCGTCGAGCTGGCTGCCGCGGTGCTCGAGGCCGCGCGCGAGATAAACCAGGATGCGTTCGGTGGAATAGGCCACCGTCGGGTGAATGGTGGTGAGAAAAAACCATTCGCGCGCGACGTAGCCGGTTTCTTCCAGGAGTTCGCGCCGGCCGGTGGCGAGCGGCTCTTCGCCCGGATCGATTTTCCCGGCCGGAAATTCGATGCAGTGGCGCCGCATGACATAACGGTACTGGCGTTCCATCACCAGTTCGCCCGAGTCGAGCAGCGGGATGATCATCACCGCGCCGTTGTGCTCGACGTACTCGCGTGTCGCCGCCTTGCCGTCCGGCAGCCTGACGGCGTCGAGCTTTACCTGCAGCAGCCTGCCCTGGAACACGGTTTTGCTGTCGGTTTCGTGCTCTGTGAAATCGGCCTGTTTGGTCACGATTGCTTTCGGCACTGGTTGATCTCGTCGCGCAGTTTCAGCGCCGCCGCCCTGGCCGCCTGTGCGTAATCGTCGCCGCCGCCCGCATAGAGCACCGCACGCGAACTGCTGATGATGAGCCCGGTCCCATCCGCGGTCGCGCCGTTCGCCAGCACCGCGGCCACGTCCCCGCCCTGCGCGCCGACCCCGGGCACCAGGATCGGCATGTCGCCGACGATGGCGCGTATCTGGCGCAATTCCTGCGGATAAGTCGCCCCCACGACCAGCAGCACGTTGGCATTCGCGTTCCAGTCGCGCGCCGCCATTTCTGCGATGCGTTGGTACAGCTTCCTGCCGCCGCTTTCCAGATCCTGCACCTCGCGCGCGCCGGGGTTGGAGGTCCGGCACAGCACGATCACGCCCTTGTCGGCAAAGTCGAGGAACGGTTTCAGCGAATCGAACCCCAGGTACGGATTCACCGTCACGGCGTCGGCGTGGTAGCGCTCGAACGCTTCGCGCGCGTACATCCCGGCCGTACTGCCTATATCGCCGCGCTTGGCGTCCAGAATCACCGGTATCTCCGGGTGGTGCTGCCGGATGTGGGCAATGGTCATTTCGAGCTCGGCTTCGGCGCGAGCGGCCGCGTAGTAGGCTATCTGCGGCTTGAACGCGCATACCAGGTCGGCGGTGGCGTCGACGATGGCCCGGCCGAACTCGAAAATGGGATGAGCCGAAGTGGCAAGTAGCCGGGGAAATCGCGCGGGATCGGGATCCAGGCCCACGCATAACAACGACTGTTGCGCTGCCCAAGCCCGCCTGAGACGGTCAATGAATTTCATCGCCCGCATCTTCGCACAAAGCCGCGGCGCATGGGGCGGACCGGATCGATCGATTCAACTGCAATGAAGGCGGCGCGTGGCGCAAGCAGGCCGGCGCCCGGGCTCACAGGGCCTTAATCGAGAAGTAACACAGCGCCATCAGCGACTGCGGCATGATGCCCAGCGCCAGCACCGCCAGGCCGTTGATCGAAATCAGCACGCTCATGTCGAGGCTGGGCGCTATCGGTGTGGTGTCGACCGGCTCGTCGAAGTACATCAGTTTCACGATGCGCAGGTAATAAAACGCACCGATGAGTGAAAACAGCACCGCCACCACCGCCAGCCAGGTCATGTTTGCCGCCAGCAGCGGCTGCAGCACCGACAGTTTGGCGTAGAAGCCGACCGTCGGGGGCACGCCGGCGAGCGAGAACATCAACAGCAGCATGATGAAGGCGAACCACGGGCTGCGCGTGTTAAGCCCCTTGAAGTCCTCCAGGTTTTCGGCTTCGAAGCCGGCGCGCGACAGGAGCAGCACCATGCCGAAGCTGCCCAGAGTGGTGAGCACATAGACCACGACGTAGAACATGGCCGCGCTGTAGGCGTCGGCCGCGTTGAGCCAGTTGCCGTTGACCACGCCGGCCAGCAGGCCGAGCAGCATGAACCCCATGTGCGAGATGGTCGAATAGGCGAGCATGCGCTTGATGTTGGTCTGCGCAATCGCGGCAAGGTTGCCCACTGCCATGGACAGCACCGCCAGAATCACCAGCATCTGCTGCCAGTCCACCGCCAGATCGAGCAGCCCCATGACCAGGAGGCGCATTGCCATGGCAAACGCGGCCAGCTTGGGCGCCGAGCCGATGATCAGGGTCATGGCGGTGGGCGCGCCGTGATAGACGTCCGGAATCCACATATGGAACGGCACCACACCGAGCTTGAATGCCATCCCCGACACCAGGAACACCAGGCCGAAGGTGAGCACGATCTTGTTCGGATTCGCGGTGGCGATCGCCTTCGCCACCTGGGAAATATCGAGGGTTCCGGTGGCGCCATAGATCATCGACATGCCATAGAGCAGCAAGCCCGAGGCGAGCGCGCCCAGCACAAAATATTTCATCGCCGCCTCGGTCGCGCGGGCCGAATCGCGATCGAGCGCCACCAGTGCGTAGAGCGATAGCGACAGCAACTCCAGGCCGAGGTACAGGGTGAGGAAGTGATTGGCCGATATCATCACCAGTATGCCCATCAGCGCGAACAGCAGCAGGGCGAAAAACTCGCCTTTCCACAATCCGCGGTCGGTGAGGTAGGCGCGCGAATAGACCAGCGTCGTGCACACGGCGATATATGCGGCGAACTTCAGCACCCCGCCCATGGTGTCGGCGACGAACATGTTGTTGAAGGTATAGGTGACCAGGCCCTGGGTGAGAATGGCGACGTCGACGTAAGCACGGCGCAGCCGAGCAGCGTCAGCTGCGTCATCACGTAGGTCACGTAGCGCAGCTTCTGCGGCAGGAACAGGTCCACCACCAGGATGGACGAGACCATGATCAGCAGAAAGATCTCGGGGTAGGCCGGCAGCAGATTGGGCATGGTGAAGTTCATCGGTTCCGTGGCCTCACAGCTTGCTCTGCGCGAGGTGCTGCAGCAGCGCGTCGACCGAGGCGTGCATCACCTCGGTAAACGGCTGCGGATACAGGCCCATGCCGAGCACGGCGAGCGCGAGCAGCGCCAGCACCAGGAATTCGCGCGCGCCGATGTCCTGCAGTTTCGCCACGCGCTCGTTCGCCACGGCGCCGAAAATCACCCGCTTGTACATCCACAGGGTGTAGGCCGCACCGAAAATGAGGGTGGTCGCAGCAAGAAAGCCGATCCAGAAATTGTGCTTCAGCGCGCCCATGATTACCATGAATTCGCCGACGAAGCCGCTGGTCGCGGGAAGCCCGCTGTTGGCCAGGGCGAACAGCATCATCAGCGAGGCGAACTTGGGCATGGTATTGACCACGCCGCCGTAGTCGGCAATGTTGCGGCTGTGCATGCGGTCGTACATCACACCCACGCACAGGAACATGGCGGCCGAGACGAAACCGTGCGACACCATCTGCACCAGAGCGCCTTCGACGCCGTAGGCGTTGAAAATGAAGAAACCGAGAGTGACGAAGCCCATGTGCGCAATCGAGGAATAGGCGATCAGTTTTTTCATGTCGGTCTGCGCGATCGCCACCAGGCCGATGTAGACCACTGCGATCAGGGACAGCGTGATCATGAATCCGGCGAGCGCATGGCTCGCGTCGGGCAGTACCGGCAGCGAAAAACGGATGAAGCCGTAGGCGCCGAGCTTGAGCAGGATCGCCGCCAGCACCGCGGAGCCGCCGGTGGGCGCTTCGACGTGGGCATCGGGCAGCCAGGTGTGCACCGGCCACATCGGCACTTTCACCGCGAAGGCGAGGAAGAAGGCGACGAACAGCAGCAGCTGCGGAATCATTGCCAGCGGCAGCTTGTGCCAGTCGAGGATGGAGAAGCTGCCGCCCGACTTGTCGTAGAGGTAGAGGAATGCGACCAGCATCAAGAGGGACCCGAGCAGGGTGTAGAGGAAGAACTTAACCGCAGCATAAACGCGGTTGGGTCCGCCCCAGACCCCGATCACCAGGTACATCGGAATCAGCGTCGCCTCGAAGAACACGTAGAACAGCATCGCATCGAGCGCGGCGAATACCCCGTTCAGCAGCCCCGACATGATGAGAAACGCCGCCATGTACTGCGCCACTCGCCGCTTGATCGACTCCCAGCCGGCGAGCACCACCAGTACGGTGATGAAGCTGTTCAGCAGAATGAACAGCACCGAAATGCCGTCCACGCCGAGGTTGTAGCGAATGTTGAAGCGCGGTATCCAGGGTGTGAGTTCGACAAACTGCATCGCGCTCGTCTGCGTGTTGAATCCGGTGTACAGCGGCAGACTCACCGCCAGGCCGGCGAGCGCGCCGATCAGCGAAATCTGGCGCACCTGCGCCGCGTGGCGGTCGCTGAACACCAGCACCGCGAGTCCGAACAGGATCGGAATCCAGATGGTGAGACTGAGCCAGGGGGCGGAGGTCATTACATGTCCCCTAGGCGTGGCCGAACCACAAGGTCAGCAGTACGAATACGCCGATGATCATGGAAAAGGCGTAGTGATAGATGTAGCCGGACTGGGCGAGGCGCACCACACCGGCGATCCAGCCGACGACGCGCGCCGTGCCGTTGACGAAGAAGCCGTCGATGATGGCCACGTCGCCGATCTTCCACAAACCGCCGCCGATTGCGCGCACACCGCCGGCGAAGAACCAATCGTTGAAGCGGTCGAAGCCGTACTTTTCCATCAGGATGTTGACGATGAAGCTGAACTTCTGGCGCAACACGCCGGGGAGATCCGGCTTCACGATATACAGATACCAGGCGGTCAACGCGCCGGAGAGCGCGAACCAGAACGGCACGGTGGTGACCGCGTGCAGCATCATACCGACCACACCGTGGAATTCATGCGCCATTTCCGCGAGACCTTCGTGTTCCGGCGCTATAAAGATGGCGGAGCCGAAATAACCGCCGTAAAGAATCGTGCCTATGAACCAGCCGGCAGCTACCGACGGAATTGCGAGCAGGATCAGCGGAACGGTCACCACTGCCGGGGTTTCGTGCGGCGCATGGCTGTGACCATTCTCGTCGTGCGCGGCGGCGTGGCCATCGTGCCCGTGAGCGTGCGCATGCGCGCCGAAGCGCTCCTTGCCGTGGAAGGTGTAAAAGATAAGGCGGAAGGAATACAAACCGCCGACGAACACGCCCATCAGCACCATCAGATAGGCGAAACCGGCGCCAGGGGTATGCGACATGTGCACCGCTTCGATGATCGAATCCTTGGAGAAGAAGCCGGCGAACGGCGGCAGTCCGGCGTTGGCTAAAGCGCCGATCAGCATGGTGAGATAGGTGATCGGCATGTACTTGCGCAGCCCGCCCATTTTGCGCATGTCCTGCTCGTGATGCAGCGCGATGATCACCGAGCCCGCGCCGAGGAACAGCACCGCTTTGAAGAAGGCATGGGTCATGAGGTGGAACATGCCGACCGAGTAGGCCGATGCGCCCAGCGCCACCGTCATATAGCCCAGCTGCGACAGGGTCGAATACGCGATCACGCGCTTGATGTCGTATTGCACCACCGCGATCAGCGCCATGAAGAACGCGGTAATGCCGCCGATCACCAGCACGAAGGACAGCGCCGCCTCGGACAACTCGAACAGCGGCGACATGCGCGACACCATGAAAATGCCGGCGGTCACCATGGTCGCCGCATGAATCAGGGCCGAGATCGGCGTCGGGCCTTCCATCGAATCGGGCAGCCAGACATGCAGGGGAAACTGCGCCGACTTGCCCATCGCGCCGATGAACAGACAAATGCAGATCACCGAAATCAGCAGCCAGGGCGAGCCCGGGATGATCTCGATGCTGGTGTTGACCATCGCCGGAGCCTGCGAGAACACGCTGGCGTAATCGAGCGTGCCGAAGGTGGCCAGCACCAGGCCGATGCCGAGCAGGAAACCGAAATCGCCGACGCGGTTCACCAGGAATGCCTTCAGATTGGCGTAGATCGCCGTCGGGCGGGTATACCAGAAACCGATCAGCAGGTAGGACACCACGCCCACCGCTTCCCAGCCGAAGAACAGCTGCACGAAGTTGTTGGACATCACCAGCATCAGCATGGAGAAGGTGAACAGCGAAATATAGGAGAAGAAACGCTGATAGCCCGGATCGTCCGCCATGTAACCGATGGTGTAGATATGCACCATGAGCGAGACGAAGGTCACCACCACCATCATCAGCACCGACAGGCGGTCGATCAGGAATCCGATCTCGAAGCGCGTCGCGCCCGAGGTCAGCCAGGTATACACGCTGCCGTTGTAGATATTGCCGTTCTGCACATCGAGGAATATCGCCACCGAAGCGACGAACGCTATCGTCACCCCGATGATGGTCACCCAATGCGCGCCCGCGCGGCCGATGGCGCGGCCGGCAAGGCCGGCAATCAGCGCGCCGGCGAGGGGCGCCAGCGGCACCAGCAGGTAGAGTTGCTGCATCGATGTCATAGCGTTGTGCCGGGCGGCGCGTCCGGGCAAAGCCGCGAGCGCGCTGCCGGCTCGTGCGTGCTTGCTGTCCGTCGCTCCTTGCCCATTGCCTTCCTTTAGCCTTTCAATGTGTTCATGTCGTCGACGTTGATGGTGGAGAGGTTGCGGAACAGCACCACCAGAATCGCCAGGCCGATAGCCGACTCGGCCGCCGCCACGGTCAGGATGAAAAACACGAACACCTGGCCGGAAATGTCATGCAGGTAATACGAGAAGGCGATGAAGTTCATGTTCACCGCCAGCAACATCAGCTCTATCGCCATCAGCAGGATGATGACGTTCTTGCGATTGAGAAAAATGCCGACGATGCTGATCGCGAACAGCAGCGCACCGAGTATCAGGAAGTGCGACAACGACAGCACCGGCAGGGTTGGCAGTTGCACGATCAGCTATCCTTCTTCTCTGAGGGCATCGAAACCATGCGCACGCGGTCGGCGCGCTTGATCGCGATCTGCTCGGGCGGATTCTGGCGCTTGCTGTCCCTGCGACCGCGCAGGGTAAGCGCGATCGCCGCGACGATGGCGACCAGCAGGATCACCGCGGCCAGTTCAAACGGATAAACGTAATCGGTATACAGAATCCGGCCCAGCGCCTTGGTGTTGCTGTAGTCCGCGCCCGGATCGGCCGGGTTGGGCAGCTGCGCCACGCCGAAATATTTGCCGCCCAGCACCAGCACCATCTCGACCACCATCAGCGCGCCAACCGCGGCCCCCAGCGGCAGATAGCTCCAGAAGCCTTCGCGCAGCCGGTCGAGGTTGATGTCGAGCATCATCACCACGAACAGGAACAGCACCATCACCGCGCCGACGTAGACCAGCACCAGCACGATCGCCAGGAACTCCGCCCGCAGCAGCATCCAGATGGCGGAGGCGGTAGAAAATGCGAGTACCAGGTAAAGCGCCGCATGCACCGGGTTGCGCGCGGTAATAACCCGCAGCGCCGCGATCAGCAGGATTGCTGCGAAAAAGTAGAAAAGCAGGCCTTCGATATTCATGATTTCATCACCGGAAGGCCGCGTCGCTGGCGCGGTCTCGGGCGATCTCGGCTTCGTAACGGTCACCCACCGCAAGCAGCATTTCCTTGGTGTAATGCAGGTCGCTGCGCTTCTCGCCGTGGTACTCGAGGATGCGCGTCTCGACGATGGAATCGACCGGGCAGGATTCCTCGCAGAAACCGCAGAATATGCATTTGTTCAAGTCGATGTCGTAGCGCGTGGTGCGGCGCGTGCCGTCGGCACGCTGCTCCGATTCGATGGTGATCGCCAGCGCCGGGCACACCGCCTCGCACAGTTTGCACGCGATACAGCGCTCCTCGCCATTGGGGTAGCGGCGCAGCGCATGCAGCCCGCGAAAGCGCGCCGACTGCGGCGTGTGCTCCTCCGGATACTGCACCGTAATCTTGCGCGCGAACATATACCGCCCGGTAACCGCCATGCCCTTGAGCAGTTCCAGTAGCAGGAAGGTTTTGAAGAATGCGCGGATTTTCTCAGTCATGGCGTACTATTTCCAGATTGAGAACGGGGTCTGCATCCACGCGGCGATCAGTACCAGCCAGACGATGGTCAGCGGAATGAAGACTTTCCAGCCGAGGCGCATGATCTGGTCGTAGCGATAGCGCGGGAAGGTTGCACGGAACCAGAGGAACAGGATCAATACGCACAGGACCTTGCCCAGCAGCCAGAAGAATCCCGGGATGGCGTTGAACGCGGCCGAATCGATCGGCGGCGCCCAGCCGCCGAAAAACATGATGGTGGTGAGGGTGGCCACCAGGATCATGTTGGCGTACTCGCCCATGGAGAATACGCCGAACAGCATGCCGGAATATTCGACGTGGAAACCGACGATCTCCGATTCGCCCTCGGCCATGTCGAACGGTGCGCGGTGAGTCTCGGCCACACCGGAAATGAAATACACCAGCAGCATCGGCGCCAGCGGCAGCCAGTTCCAGGAGAGGAAGTTGATCCCCTTGTCGACGAAATACCCTTCCATCTGTCCGGCGACGACATCGGAGAGATTCAGGCTTTGCGATACCAGCAGCACACACACCAGTGCGAAGCCCATGGCGATTTCATAGGCGACGATCTGCGCCGCCGCGCGCATCGAGCCGAGAAAAGCGTATTTCGAATTCGACGCCCAGCCGGCGACGATGATGCCGTACACGCCCATCGAGGTGATCGCCATCACGTAAAGCAGCCCGGCATCGATATCGGCGAGGACCACGTTTTGGTTGAACGGCACCACTGCCCAGGCGGCCATCGCCACGGTAAGGGTGATCATGGGCGCCAGTACGAACAGAACCTTGTCTGCGCCCGACGGAATGATGATTTCCTTGAACATCAGCTTGACGCCGTCGGCTATCGGCTGCAGCAGGCCCAGCGGTCCGACGCGGTTGGGACCGATGCGCACCTGCATGTAGCCGATGACCTTGCGCTCGAGCAGTGTCAGATAGGCCACCGCGCCGAGCAACGGCGCAACGATGAGCGTGATCAATATCGATGTCTTGACCAGGGTGAAAATCGCCGCCCCCAGCACCGGGCCGAAGAAGGACTGGGCATAGCCCAGGCCGGTAGCAATCAACTGCTGGTACAGGGCCATCATGGGCGCGGCTCCACCACGATTGCGCCCGACATCGGACCCAGATCCCGCGTCGCGGCGTGCCCCGCGGCAAGGCGTACACAATCGCGCGGCAGGCGGTCATCGCAAGCGGCGTTCACCGCGGCCTCGCCCGCACCCTGCTTCACCATTACGGCCTGGCCTTCCTTCAGGCCGAGTTTGGCCATGAGTGCCGCGTTCATCCAGGCGCGCGGGGCGGTCGCATCGTGGGTCTGCTGCAGCGAAGCTGCGCGGCGTACCACGGCGTCGCTGAAATAGATCGGGACCTCGGTGATTCTCTGCAGACCGCCGGATGCGGCCGGCGTTTGCAACGCGATGCCGCTCAAACGGTTGTCGAGCCGGGTCGTGATCTCGTCGGGTTTGGCAATCTCGTCGCGCACCTGCTCGCTCGAGTCATAGTCGAAGCCGGCCAGGCCAAGCAGATTGCCGAGCACGCGCAGCACCTTCCACGCCGGGCGCGCGTCGCCCAGCGGCTTGACCACGCCGTTGAAGCTTTGCATGCGGCCTTCGGCGTTGACGAACGTACCCGAAGTTTCGGTGAACGGCGTGATCGGCAGCAAAGCGCTGGCGTAGTCGGGGGCAGACCCCCTATAGGCCGACAGGCAGATCACGAATTCGGTCGCGGCCATGGCCTTCATCGCCGCATGCGGATTGTTGCAATCGAGTTCGGGCTCGACGTTCAGCAGCAGGTATGCCTTGCGCGGTTCGGCCAGCATCGCAGCTGCATTCAAGCCGCCGGCCCCGGGCACGGCCCGGGCCAGATAGCCGCCAACGCTGTTGGCGGCCTCGCCGAGAACGCCGAATTCCGCGCCCAGCAGTCGCGCCAGTTCCTGCGCCAGCAGGCGCAGCTGTGCCGCCTGCGGGTGCTGCGCGGCCAGATTGCCGAGAAAAATTCCCGTCTTTGTGCCAGATGCGAGACTGGCGGCGATGGCTTTGGCCGGAACGCCGACCACGACGGCGGCGAGCGCGGCCGGTACCGCCTGCTGTTTCGCTTCGGCCACGGCTTTTACCACCTGCGCCAGCAGTTCTGCGAACTCCTGCGGCGGCACGATGGCCTTGTTCGCCAGATTGAGCAGCAGATCGTCATCGGTGGCATGGATCAAATTGATCTGTTGTCCGCGCTTGGCCGCCTGGCGCAGGCGGTTGGCAAAAAGCGGGTGGTCCTTGCGCAGGAACGAGCCGACCACAAGCACGCGATCAAGGGCGTTGATATCGGCGATGTTCATGCCCAGCCAGGGCGCGCCGGCCTGTTTCTGGTCGGCCGAAAAATCCGACTGGCGCAGGCGGAAATCCACGTTTTCACAGCCGATGCCGCGCATCAGCTTGCCCAGCAGGTACAGCTCTTCCAGCGTGGAGTGCGGTGCAGCCAGCGCGCCCAGCGCCTGCGCGCCATGCTGTGCCTGGACGTTTTTCAGTCCCTTCGCCACCGCAGCCAGCGCCTGCTGCCAATCCACTTCCTGCCACTGCCCGTCGATCTTGAGCATCGGCCGGGTCAGGCGGTCGGCGGAATTCAAACCCTCGTAGGCGAAGCGGTCGCGATCCGACAGCCAGCATTCGTTCAGCTCCTCGTTCTCCAGCGGCAATACCCGCATCACCTTGTTCGCCATCACCTGCACGATCAGGTTGGCGCCCAGGCTGTCGTGCGGACTCACCGATTTTCGCCGCGCAAGCTCCCAGGTACGGGCGCTGTAGCGGAACGGCTTGCTGGTGAGCGCGCCGACCGGGCACAGATCGATCATATTGCCCGACAATTCGGAATCGACCGAGCGCCCGACGAAGGATACGATTTCCGCGTGCTCGCCCCGCCCCATCATCCCCAGTTCCATCACGCCGGCGATCTCCTGGCCGAAGCGCACGCAGCGGGTGCAATGGATGCAGCGGCTCATCTCCTCCATCGAAATCAGCGGACCGACGTTCTTGTGAAACACCACGCGCTTCTCTTCGTTGTAGCGCGAGGCGCTGTTGCCATAACCCACCGCGAGATCCTGCAGCTGGCATTCGCCGCCCTGGTCGCAGATCGGGCAGTCGAGCGGATGATTGATCAGCAGGAACTCCATCACCCCTTTCTGCGCGGTCCGGGCGTATTCGGACTCGGTGAACACCTTCATGCCTTCGCTGACCGGCGTGGCACAGGCCGGCAGGGGCTTGGGCGCTTTTTCGACCTGCACCAGGCACATGCGGCAGTTCGCCGCGATCGAGAGTTTCTTGTGATAGCAGAAATGCGGAATGGCGATACCGAGCGCGTTGGCGGCGTCCATCACGGTTGCGCCGTTCTTGACCTCGATCTGCCTGCCGTCGATTTCTAGCTTTGGCATGTCGTTCTCAAGCCGCCTTCTCGGCAGGTGCGCCGGCGGCGGTGAAATATCCGCCGGGTACGCTCACCATGCAGCGTTTGTGGTCGATGTGATACTGGAACTCGTCGCGGAAATGGTTGATGAAGCTTTTCACCGGCAGGGCAGCTGCGTCCCCCAGGGCACAGATGGTGCGCCCGGCGATGTTGTCGGCCACGTTGGTGACCAGGTCCAGGTCTTCCTGCCGCCCCTTGCCGTGTTCGATGCGATGCACCATGCGATACATCCAGCCGGTGCCCTCGCGGCACGGCGTGCACTGGCCGCAGGACTCTTCGAAATAGAAATACGACAGGCGTTCCAGCGCGCGCACCATGCAGGTGGTGTCATCCATCACGATCACCGCGCCCGAACCGAGCATGGACCCGGCCTTGGCGATGGAGTCGTAGTCCAGATCGGTCTGCAGCATGATGTGCCCGGGCAGGACCGGCGCCGACGAGCCGCCCGGGATTACCGCCTTGATCTTCCTGCCGCCGCGCATCCCGCCCGCCATCTCCAGCAGCGTCGCGAACGGCGTGCCCAGACGCACTTCGTAATTACCCGGCCGGTTGACGTGGCCCGAAACCGAGAACAGCTTGGTGCCGCCGTTGTTGGGCTTGCCCAGTGCGAGGAAGGCGTCGCCGCCGTTATTGATGATCCAGGGCACTGCGGCGAAAGTCTCGGTATTGTTGATGGTGGTAGGCTTGCCGTACAGGCCGTAGCTCGCAGGGAACGGCGGCTTGAATCGCGGCTGGCCCTTCTTGCCTTCGATCGATTCGAGCAGGCCGGTCTCTTCGCCGCAGATGTAGGCGCCCCAGCCGTGCACCGCATGGAGTTCGAACGAAAAATCGGTGCCGAGGATGTTGTCGCCCAGATAACCCGCGGCGCGTGCTTCGTCCAAGGCCTTCTCGAACAGCTCGTATTCCGCCCAGATTTCTCCATGGATGTAGTTGTAGCCCACGGCTATACCCATGGCGTAGGCGCCGATCGCCATGCCCTCGATCAGCATGTGCGGGTTGTAGCGGATGATGTCGCGGTCCTTGAACGTGCCCGGTTCGCCCTCGTCGGTGTTGCACACCAGATACTTGGGGCCGGCGTACTGTTTGGGCATGAAACTCCACTTCAATCCCGCGGGGAAGCCGGCGCCGCCGCGGCCGCGCAGCCCCGATTTTTTGACTTCAGCAGTGACCGCATCCGGTGCGATCTTTTCGTTCAATATCTTCTTCAGCGCGGCATAGCCGCCGCGTGCCTCGTAGTCCTTGAGGTGCCAGTTCGAGCCGTCGAGGCCCTTCATCAGGATCGCGTCGGGACCGTAGTCGAGCATCACTTCAGCTCCGATAGCAGTTGATCGAGCTTGTCGTGTGACATCCTGCTGCACATGCGCTTGTTGTTCACCAGCAGCACCGGCGCATCGCCGCAGGCGCCCATGCATTCGCCCTGCTTCAGCGTAATGCGGCCGTCGGCGGTGGTTTCATTGAAGCCGACGCCAAGGCGGTGTTTCAGGTGCTCGGCAGCGTCCGCCCCGCCGGAGAGCGCGCACGGCAGGTTGGTGCACACGGTGAGTTTGTGCCGGCCGCCGGGCTCGAGGTTGTACATGTTGTAGAAACTCGCGACCTCATAGACCGCAATCGGCGCCATGCCCAGATACTGCGCCACATAGTCCATGGTCTCGGTTGCGAGCCATCCCTTCTCGTCCTGCGCAATGGCGAGTGCCGCCATCACCGCCGACTGCTTCTGCTCGGCCGGGAACTTGGCGATCTCGCGGTCGATTCTTTTCAATGATTCCGCGCTCAGCATCTCATCCGCCACATTTCATTCTTACCTGTCGACTTCGCCGAACACGAAGTCCAGCGTGCCGATGATCGCGACCACGTCGGCAATCATGTGGCCGCGCGACATCTCGTTCAGACCCTGCAGGTGGTTGTAGCCGGCGCCACGGACCTTCACGCGATACGGCTTGTTCGCCCCGTCCGACACCAGATAGATACCGAACTCGCCCTTGGAATGTTCGACCGCAGCGTAGGCTTCACCGGCAGGCACGCGGAAGCCCTCGGTAAACAGCTTGAAATGGTGGATCAGCTCTTCCATGCTGCCCTTCATCTCGGCGCGCGCCGGCGGCGCGATTTTGTGATTGTCGACAATCACCGGGCCCGGGTTGGCGCGCAGCCAGTCGACGCACTGGCGGACGATGCGGTTGGCCTGGCGCAACTCCTCCACCCGGCACAGGTAGCGGTCGTAGGTGTCGCCGTTCACGCCCAACGGAATGTCGAAGTCCATGCGGTCGTAGACTTCGTAGGGCTGTTTCTTCCTCAGGTCCCAGGCGATGCCAGAGCCGCGCAGCATGACACCGGTAAAGCCGAGTTCGATCGCCCGCTCCGGCGAGATGACGCCGATACCCACGGTGCGCTGCTTCCAGATACGATTGTCGGTAAGCAGGGTTTCGTATTCGTCGATATGCGCCGGAAAGCGCTCGGTGAAATCCTCGATGAAATCGAGCAGGCTGCCGGAGCGGTTCTGGTTCATTTCCGCCACTGCCTTGGCGTCGTGGATTTTCGATTTGTCGAAGCGCGGCATGACATCGGGCAGGTCGCGATATACGCCACCCGGGCGGTAGTAGGCTGCATGCACCCGCGCCCCCGAAACCGCCTCGTACATGTCGAACAGATCCTCGCGTTCGCGGAAGGTGTACAGGAACATGGTCATCGCGCCGATGTCGAGGCCATGGGCGCCGAGGAACAGCAGGTGGCTGAGGATGCGTGTGATCTCGTCGAACATGACGCGGATGTACTGGGCGCGCTCGGGCACCTGGATGCCGAGCAGACGCTCCACCGCCATGCAATAGGCGTGCTCGTTGAGCATCACCGAGAAATAGTCCATGCGGTCCATGTAGGGCAACGCCTGGACATAGGTCTTTTGTTCGGCCAGTTTCTCCGTCGCGCGGTGCAGCATGCCGATGTGCGCGTCGGCGTTCATCACCACCTCGCCGTCCATTTCGAGCACCAGGCGCAGCACCCCGTGCGCTGCCGGATGCTGTGGGCCAAAATTCATCGTGTAATTGCGGATCTCAGCCATGCTCTACGCTCGCCTCGAAGCCGCGGTGTCCACACGCAGATGGCGCAGATGAATTTCAGTGGAGGCTAACTTGCGCATTGCGCAAGTTAAGCCCGGCTGCGCCGGGCGGCCGGAACTAAAATTCATGGTGTAGTTTCGGATCTCGGCCATGTCAGTGCTTGCCCAGGTCGCCGTACTGGTCTTCGCGAATGACGCGCGGCGTGATTTCGCGTGGCTCGATCGTCACCGGCTGGTAGATGACGCGCTTTTGCAGCGGGTCGTAGCGCATTTCGACCTGGCCTGAAATCGGGAAGTCCTTGCGAAACGGATGACCGATGAAGCTGTAGTCGGTGAGTATCCGGCGCAGGTCCGGATGGCCGGAGAACATGATGCCGAACAGGTCAAAGGCTTCACGCTCGTACCAGTTGGCGTTGGGCCAGATACCGGTAAGCGTGTCCACCAGCGGGAAGTCGTCGTCCGGCGCGAATACCCGCAGCCGCACGCGCCAGTTGTGTTCCATCGACAGCAGGTGTGAAATAGCGGCAAAACGCCGACCTTCCCACGCGCCGTCGCCATAGGCGGAATAGTCCACGCCGCACAAGTCCATCAACTGGGCGAAAGCGAGACCCGGATCATCATGCAGCGTCTTCGCCACGGCGAGGTAGTCCGCAGCATTCACCACCACGGTGATTTCGCCCAGGGCCGGGGTAAGGCTGACAATCCGGCCGCCCAGAGCGGTCTCCAGATTGTTTTTGAGTTGTTCTAATGTACTGGCCATTGGTGCGGCGATGGTCTGAGCGAGCGTTAGCGGGCTATGGTATTCGTGCGTTTGATTTTGTTTTGCAGCTGAATCAGGCCGTAGATCAAGGCCTCGGCGGTGGGCGGACAGCCCGGCACGTAAATGTCCACCGGCACGATACGATCGCAGCCGCGCACCACCGAATACGAATAGTGGTAATAGCCGCCGCCATTGGCACAGGAACCCATCGAGATCACCCAGCGCGGCTCCGCCATCTGGTCATAAACTTTTCGCAGCGCCGGCGCCATTTTGTTGCACAGCGTGCCGGCGACGATCATCACGTCGGCCTGGCGCGGGCTCGGACGGAACACGATGCCGAAGCGGTCGAGGTCATAGCGCGCAGCGCCCGAATGCATCATCTCAATCGCGCAGCAGGCAAGGCCGAATGTCATCGGCCACATAGAACCGGTGCGCGTCCAGTTGATCAGCTTGTCCGCCGTGGTGGTGACAAAGCCTTCCTGCAGAATGCCTTCAATGCCCATGGCGGAGCCCCCAGGTGATCAGCACATGGCCGGGCTGCGCGTAGTCGGCAACAAGCGCTGTCCGAGTATGGCATGGAGTCAATCCCACTCCAGCGCCCCTTTCATCCATTCGTAGATGAAGCCGATCACCAGGATCGCGAGGAAGATCATCATCGAAAAAAAACCGAACAGGCCGATTTCGTGGAGAACGATCGCCCAGGGAAACAGGAATGCGATTTCCAGATCGAACAAAATGAACAGAATCGCGACCAGGTAATAGCGCACGTCGAATTTCATGCGCGCATCCTCGAACGCTTCGAAGC
>QYQC01000256.1 GCA_007280315.1 Betaproteobacteria bacterium
AAGCCGAAGCTGTTCGACATTACCGTGTTGAGACCCGCGTTATCGACGCGCTCGCGCACGATGGGCATGCCTTCGGCCGCGGGGTCTAGCGTCTCGATATTGGCCGAGACACAGGCAAAGTCGTGTTCCTGCATCAGCAGGGAGTAGATGACTTCAGTGACGCCGGCCGCGCCTTGCGCATGCCCGGTAAGTGATTTGGTCGAGCTGATCAGCGGCAGTTTGTCGCCAAATACTTCACGCACCGCTTCGAGTTCCTTGCCGTCGCCGACTGGCGTACTGGTGCCGTGGGTGTTGAGATAGTCAATCGGCGTATCAACGCCCGCAAGCGCCATGCGCATGCAGCGCACCGCGCCTTCGCCCGAAGGCTGCACCATGTCATGGCCGTCGGAGGTCGCGCCGTAGCCGACGAGTTCGGCGTAAATCCTGGCGCCGCGCGCGCGCGCATGCTCCAACTCCTCCAGCACCACCACGCCGCCGCCGCCGGATATGACGAAACCGTCGCGCCCGGCGTCGTAGGCGCGCGAAGCCCGCGTCGGCGTGTCGTTGTACTTCGACGACAGCGCGCCCATCGCATCGAACAGCATGGTCAGATAGGGATGCACCTCTTCGCCGCCGCCGGCGAAAATCACATCCTGCTTGCCCCACTGGATCAGCTCGCTCGCATGGCCGATGCAATGCGCGCTGGTGGAACAGGCGGAACTGATGGAATAGTTCACGCCCTTGATGCGAAACGGCGTAGCCAGGCAGGCAGAGGTGGTGCTCGACATCGTGCGCGGCACCATATAGGGTCCAATGCGCTTTACGCCCTTTGCGCGCAGCAGATCGGCGGCCTCGACCTGGTTCTGCGGCGAGCCGCCCCCAGAGCCGACGATCAGGCCGGTGCGCTCGTTGGATACCTCGCTCTCGGGCAGTCCCGAATCGGCGACCGCCTCCACCATCGCAAGGTAGTTGAATGCCGCGGCATCGCCCATGAAGCGCAATAACTTGCGGTCGATCAACTCCTCGCGCTTCACCCGGACCGGCCCGTACACCTGCGAGCGAAATCCCAGCGTCCGGTATTCTTCGGAAAATTCGATGCCGCTGCGGCCCTCTCGCAGCGAGGACAGCACCTCAGCCTTGTTGGTACCGATGCTGGAGACGATCCCCATCCCGGTGACAACGACGCGACGCATGATCCTACCCTCCGAACTCGTCAGTGGAGGTGAACAATCCCACCTGCAGGTCCTTGCCTGCATAGATATCGCGGCCGTCGACCTCCATCACAGCGTCGGCGATACCCATCACCAGCTTGCGCAGAATCACGCGCTTCATGCTGATACGGTAGGTGATCTTTTTTGCGCTCGGCAACACCTGGCCTCTAAACTTGACTTCGCCGCATCCGAGCGCGCGCCCTCGGCCCTTGCCGCCCATCCAGCCGAGATAAAAGCCGATCAGCTGCCACATCGCATCCACACCCAAGCTGCCCGGCATCACCGGATCGCCCTGGAAATGGCAGGCGAAGAACCATAGGTCCGGGCGCAAATCGAGTTCTGCAATGATCTCGCCCTTGCCATAGATGCCGCCCTTATCGGCTATCCGCGTGATGCGATCGAACATCAGCATCGGCGGCAGAGGCAACTGGGCGTTGCCGGCGCCGAACATTTCTCCGCGCCCGCAGGCGAGCAGTTGTTCGTAGCTAAAACTGGATTGTCTGGTCAAAGCGTCTGTTTCCCCACAGAACTCCGCAGCAACGCGGGCGGCTGGTCCGGATTCGTACATAAGTATAAAGGCTTTCTTGGCGAAAACCGACTCAGACCGCCCAATTCAACAACACCACCGCCTGCGCGGCAATGCCTTCGGCACGGCCGGTGAATCCCAGGCCCTCGGTTGTCGTGGCCTTGATGTTGATCTGTCCGCGCGACAAGCCCAGATCGGCGCCGATGTTGTTGACCATCGCCAGAATGTGCGGCGCCATTTTCGGCGCCTGCGCGATGATGGTGGCGTCGATATTGACGATGCGATAGCCGGCCTCCTGCACCAGCGCATTCACTGCGCGCAGCAGTACGCGGCTGTCGGCGTCCTTGTAAAGCGCATCGCTATCCGGAAAATGCGCGCCGATGTCGCCCATCGCCGCGGCGCCGAGCAGCGCGTCGCACAGTGCGTGCAGCAATACGTCCGCATCCGAGTGTCCCTCCAGGCCCTTCGCGTAGGGAATGTGCACGCCGCCGATGATCAGTGCGCGCCCGGGCACCAAGGCGTGAACGTCGAATCCCTGCCCTATTCTCATGTTTGCGTCTCTCGGCTGCTGAGGATGGTCTGCGCCAGTCGCAGATCCTGCGCGTAAGTCACTTTCAAATTCGCCGCGCTACCCTGGATCAGCTTGGGTTTCAATCCCATTGCCTCCATGGCACCGGCTTCGTCGGTCACTTCGCCGCTGCGGCCCAGGGCCTGCAGCAGCAATCCATGGCGAAACATCTGCGGCGTCTGCGCCAGCCACAGCTGCTCGCGTCCCTCGGTCGCGACGATGCGCGCATCAGCGTCGGAGCGCTTGAGCGTGTCGGCTACCGGCACGGCAAGTATACCGCCGACTTCGTCGGCGGTGAGCGCGTCGAACATGCGCTGCAATTCGTCCCGGCCGAGGCAGGGCCGCGCCGCGTCGTGTACCAGCATCCAGTCGTCCGCCTGCACCGTGGACGAGGCCGCGACCAGGCCATTCAACACGCTGTCGCGCCGCGTCGCGCCACCGCAAAAAAGCGGAGCAATGCGCTCGCCGAACTCAGTCCAATCGTGCCGCTTGAATTCATTGTCGGCGGGGGCCAGGACCACGAACACGATGTCGATGCGGCCGCTCGCGAGCAGCGCTTTCACACTGTGGTAAAGCATCGGCCGACCGGATAAGTCCAGGTACTGCTTGGGTCCCGCCTGGCCCATGCGCTGGCCCGCGCCGGCTGCCGGAATCAGACCGAAATATCGCTCGGACGTCATTGTTTTTTCGTAATAAAGCGCTTCTGAAGCCGTTATAATACAGCTTAGTCAATTTATGATGTCTGCTGAATCCTCCTTCCCGGCGCGGCACTCCCCAGGTCCGCGCCCGCGGGCTCTATTTCTCCGATGAATTTCACTCCGCCCCAGGCGCAGTCAAAGCGCCGATTTACCCATTTGCACGGATCCGGCGACGCGCTGGCGCTGGCGCGTCTGGCGCAACAGGCGAAACCGTTGATCGTATTCTGCGCCTCGGCGCTGGATGCGCAGCGCCTGTGCGAGGAAATTCCCTATTTCGCGCCCGGTTTGGCGGTGAATCTGCTTCCCGATTGGGAAACCCTGCCCTACGACAGCTTCTCCCCGCACCAGGATCTGGTGTCGGAGCGCCTGGCGACGCTGTACGCGATCACCCGCGGCAGTTGCGACCTCACCCTGATTCCGGCGAGCACCGCGCTCTACCGACTGGCGCCACCCGCCTATCTCGCCGCCTACACCTTCTTTCTCAAGCAGGGTGAAAAACTCGACCTGGCGTCACTGCGCACCCAACTCACACTGGCCGGATACAGCCATGTCACGCAGGTGGTGGCGCCGGGGGAATACTGCGTGCGCGGCGGCCTGATCGACCTGTTTCCCATGGGCAGTGCCCTGCCCTATCGCATCGACCTGCTCGACGAGGAAATCGAATCGATCCGCACCTTCGATGTCGATACGCAGCGCACTATTTACAAGGTGAACGACGTGCGCCTGCTGCCGGCACGCGAGTTTCCCCTGGATGAAGCCGGCCGCACCCGGTTTCGCGCACGCTTTCGCGAGACCTTCGAAGGCGATCCATCGCGCAGCAACATCTACAAGGATGTAAGCAACGGTGTTGCGCCAGCCGGAATCGAATACTACCTGCCGCTGTTTTTCGAGCACACCGCGACGATTTTCGATTACCTGCCGCAGGAGGCGACGCTGTGCCTGCATCGCGACGTCGCGGCGAGCATCGAAGCCTTCTGGAACGAAACGCGATCGCGCCATCAGCTGTTGCGCGGCGACCGCACGCGGCCGCTGTTGTCGCCGGTCGACATGTTCGTCCCGGCCGAGGATTTCTTCATTGCGACCAAGGCCCACGCGCGCATCGATATCACCGAGGCGCAGGAAACGAGCGCGGCGGCGGAAGGCGGACTGGTCGCGACTGCATTGCCTCTGCTTGCGGTCGAGCGCCGCGCCGCCGACCCCGTCACCCGGCTGAAACAGTTCCTCGCGTCCACGCCGGCGCGCGTGCTGCTGCTGGCGGAATCAGCGGGCAGGCGCGAGACCATGAGCCAGTATCTGGCCGAATACGGGCTGGCACCCGCGCCCTGTGCGAGCTTCGCCGAATTTCGCGCGGGCAGCGCGCGCACCATGCTCGGTACCGGAACGCTGCACAGCGGCTTCGACCTGCCGGAGGAAGGCATTTGCATCGTCACCGAAGCCGAGCTCTATGCCGGCACGGTGCGCACGCGCAATCGCACCGAGGCCCGCGCGACCTCGATAGAGGGCATGGTGCGCGACCTGTCGGAGCTGCGCGTCGGCGATCCGGTAGTGCACGCCCAGCACGGCATCGGCCGCTACCTCGGCCTTGCCAGCCTGGATCTGGGCGAAGGCGAAACCGAGTTTCTGCATCTGGAGTACGCCGGCAAGGACAAACTCTACGTGCCGGTGGCGCAGCTTCACCTGATCAGCCGCTACAGCGGCGTCGCGCCGGACCAGGCGCCGCTGCATAAGCTCGGCAGCGGAGACTGGGATCGCGCCAAGAAGAAAGCAGCGCAGCAGATCCGCGACACGGCGGTCGAGTTGCTCGATCTGTACGCCCGGCGCGCCGCGCGCCAGGGGCATCAGTTCGAACTCAAGGCGCACGATCTGGAAGCGTTCGCCGAAGGCTTCGGCTTCGAGGAAACCACCGACCAGGCGGCCGCGATCACGGCAGTCGTCGCCGATATGTGCAGCGGCAAGCCGATGGACCGTCTGATCTGCGGCGACGTCGGTTTCGGCAAGACCGAAGTGGCGTTGCGCGCCGCATTCGTCGCCGTGTGCGGCGGCAAGCAGGTTGCCATCCTTACGCCGACGACGCTGCTCGCCGAGCAGCATTTCCAGACATTCTCCGACCGCTTCGCGCAGATTGCAGACGAGTGGCCGATCAAGATCGCCCAGCTGTCGCGCTTTCGCACGGCGAAGGAGCAGACACAGAATGTGAA
>QYQC01000043.1 GCA_007280315.1 Betaproteobacteria bacterium
GGTTTGCGCGACGACATGGAGCGCTTCGAGGGCTCGGCCGTTGCAAGGCTGATCGAGAAGCTGCGCGAAAGCGGTGTTTCGGAGGCGACACTGATCAAGGCTGCGACCGAAGTTTCCGGATTGGCCGTGTAATCCGCCGTTATTCGGTTCCATCGCAGGAGTAGGTAGCGGACTTGTCAATGCCGATCTTAATGGTTCAGGAATGTTGGTGTCGCAATGGCGTCGTACAGGCACGCCTGGAGCAAAATTTAAGCCGATGAGAGGCAAGGCGGTATCGCTATTCGCAATGTTCGCCTTGCTGTGCGGCGCTGCGCCTGCTCAAGACTACGCGCCGGTGAAACCCGGCCACGAGCTGCAATTCCCGCGCGATCATGGCAGCCATCCCCAGTTTCGCACCGAATGGTGGTATCTCACCGGCTGGGTCAAGGACAAGGACGGGCGTGACTTGGGAATACAAATCACGTTCTTTCGCAACCGCCCGCGCGTGGCCGAGGACAATCCGAGTAAATTCGCGCCGCGGCAGTTGCTGTTCGCCCACGCGGCGCTGGCCGATGCGAAGGCGGGAAAACTGCAGCACGATCAGCGCGCCGCGCGCGCCGGCTTCGGCCTGGCCGAGGCGAAGGAGGGCGCAACGGAGGTGGTCCTGGACGACTGGTCGCTAAGGCAGACTGCAAGCGGCTACCGGGCCGATATCGCCGCGCGCGAATTCACCTATGCGCTCGAGTTCAGGACGACGCAGCCGGTGCTGCTGCAGGGCGAGCGCGGCCTGAGTCGCAAAGGACCGCTGGCGGCGCAGGCGAGCTATTACTACAGCCAGCCGCAACTGGCGGTTTCGGGTTCGATCACGGTCAAGGGCGAAACGCGCGCCGTCAGCGGCACCGCCTGGCTCGATCACGAATGGTCGAGCGAATACCTCGCTGCGGAGGCTGCGGGCTGGGACTGGGTCGGATTGAATCTGGCCGACGGCGGCGCGCTGATGGCGTTTCGCATGCGCGATACGCAGGGCGGCACGCTGTGGGCCGGCGGTACGCTGCGCGCGGCGGACGGTCGCGTGAAGAGCCTCGCGCCGGACGAAGTACAGTTCGAACCGGTGCGCCGCTGGCGCTCGCCGCGCACGCAAACCGAGTATCCGGTTGCGCTGCGGGTTCGGGCGGGCGAATTGCGCTTTGAACTCGAGCCGCTGATGGATGATCAGGAACTCGATGCGCGCGCGAGCACCGGCACCATTTACTGGGAAGGCGCAGTGTCGGCGAAAAGTGGCGGCAAGCGGCTGGGCTTCGGCTATCTGGAACTGACCGGCTACTGGCGCCGGCTGCAGCTGTGAGGCGGAGATGATTTCCGGCGAGTGGTGGGCATTGGCGGCGATTGCACTGGCGGTCGGTTTTTTCATCGGCGCCGTCGGCGTAGGCGGTGTTCTGCTGATTCCGGCCATGGTCTGGCTCACCGGCGTGCCGATTCATCTGGCGACAGCGACGGCGCTGTTCTCGTTCCTGTTCACCGGCCTCGCCGGCAGCTGGCTGTTCCAGCGCCGCGGCTCGATCGACTGGCGCATCACGCGGCCGGTACTCGTGGGCGCACTGGTGTTCAGCTATTTCGGCGCGCGGGTGAACGCGCTGATCGATGCGCAGGCGCTGACGCTGATCATCGCGTCGATCATCATTTTCGCCGGGGCTTATGTTCTGCTGCCGCTGACGCGAGGACACGCGGACTATCGCGATGGCCGTTCGCGCTCGCAGCAATGGCTGCTACTGCTGGTCGGTGCCGTTGCGGGTTTCGGCTCAGGGCTTTCGGGTGCGGGCGGACCGCTGTTCTCGGTGCCGATGATGCTGGTGCTGGGTTTTGTGCCGCTCGCCGCCATCGGTGCCAGCCAGGTGCTGCAGATCTTCGCCGCGCTGTCTGGGACACTGGGCAATCTGCAATTCGGCGCCATCGATTTCACGCTCGCCGGCTGGATCACGCTGTTTGAACTCGCCGGCGCGGTGGCGGGTGTGCGCACGGCGCACAGCGTCAGTGTCACCGTCCTGCGGCGCACGGCGGCGGGCTTATGCGTGCTTACCGGACTGCTGATGCTGGCGCGGTCGTTGTAGCCGCGCCTGTCGCGCGCTACTCGGCCTTGATCCCATTGTCGCGGATTACCTTGGCCCACATCGCGGATTCCTCCTCGAGTGTCTTGCGCAACGCATCGGGCGTATCCGGTGCGGACACCATGCCGAAGCCGAGCAGGCGCTGGCGAAAATCGGGCTCATTGAGAATCGTCGTAATTTCCTTGTTCAGGCGGGCGACGATATCCGCCGGCGTGCCCGCTGGCGCGGCAAGCAGGAACCACTGACTGGTATCGAAACCGCGCAGGCCTTGTTCGTCCAGGGTGGGGATGGCGGGGTCGGAGGGCAGCCGCGACTTGGTGGAAAGGCCGATGGCCTTGATTTTTCCTGCGCGCACCTGCGGCAGCGTCGGCCCCGATCCGAGCACCGCCAGCGGCACCTGGCCGCCGACCAGATCGGTGATCGCCTGGCCACCGCCTTTGTAGGGGATGTGGATCAGGTCGATGCCGGCCCGCTCTTTGAGCAATTCGCCGGTGAGATGCTGGCCGGTGCCGGTGCCAGAAGTTGCGTAGCCGTATTTTCCCGGGCTGGCTTTGGCCAGCGCGATCAGTTCCTTCAGGTTCGAAGCCGGCACCGACGGATGCGCAAGCAGCAGGATCGGTCCGCGCGCGATAGTGGTGATCAGCGCGAAATCCTTCGCCGGATTGAAGCGCAGGCCCGATTGCAGATTGGGCACGAGGGTGAACTGGTCCGAGGGCGTAATCAGGATGGTGTACCCGTCCGGTGCGGACTTGGCGACGTATTCCGCCGCGATCAAGCCGGTGGCGCCCGCCTTGTTTTCGACCAGAACAGTCTGTCCCAGCATCTTGGCCAAGCGGTCAGCCATGGGCCGCGCGATCAGATCGGTGGTTCCGCCAGGTGCAAAACCGACGATCATATGCACCGCCTTTTGCGGCCAGCCCTGCGCCTGCGATAGCGATGTCGCGAGCGCAAGTGTCATGGATGCGATCAGTCGCAGGAATTTCATCGTCATCTCCTCAATGAAACAGATAAATGGGGCTGGACCATGCCTGGTGCCCGTTCTCCAGCGTCACCCGCACATAGACCGGCGTATCGCCCTGCGCGGCAATCGGAATGTCACGCTCGAATTCGCATGCAAGGTGCGGGTTCGCGTCCGGCAGCCGGAATACGCGCACGCATCTGCCCAGGCCGCCGGCTTCGAACGACGTGTCGTCATAGCCGATGTCCCTGACCTCGATCGTCGTCTTGACGTGGGGCGTCGAAATCGCAAGTTTGCCGGCGTCGGCCGATTTGAGCGTGATGTCGGCACCGGCGAAATTGCCCGTAGTCACGGACTCCCATTCGAGCCGGCGCTCACCCGCGCGGCGCAGTTCTTTCTCGAGATGCCAGAAATTGACAGCCTCGAACGATTCGATCGTGTTGCCGGACAATTCGAGATTCCCGTCCCATGAGCTCATGCGGCCGCGGCCGCGATATTCGGCGCCTTCCCAGATTACGCGGATGCGCCGGCCGAGATCTGCCTTGGCGTAGGGCCGGAATACTTCGACGGTCTTCTCGCCGCAACGCAAATCGATGCGTTCGATCGGCGAGGAAGCTGCTATCGAGACGGTCAGATGCGCGCTTACGCCCGCGGTGCGCACGATATCGCCCATCATCGCTTCGCGCACCGGCGTCGAGGTCGTGACGCCGAGCTTGGGGTCGTCCTCGAAACGCTCCGCCGCCGCGCCGAACGTCGCGCGAACATCGAGCACCATGCGCTCGCCGGTGGTGCCGTAGTGGTGCCGCCGCTTCAGGCAGTCCCAGATCGCCGCGCGCGTGAGTTCGCCCGCGACAATGCAGGTCAGACCGCCATAGGCGCCGAACATCGACGCGCCGGGATGGCTCGCGCCGGGGCGTCCCTTGTGATCGTCGCTGTTGCACACCACGCCGACGCGGTGACCGAGTTCGAACGCGTCGAACAGAATCCACTCGAAGGTTCCCCAGGACGAGTGCACCTCCACCGATTTCTCGATGGTGCCGTCGTGACCGGCGCGCAGGTCGGCATAGCGTCCGCCAACATGGGCGAAGGCGAGGGCGTTTTCACCCGCCGCGTGCAGCGCCTCGAACAGTTCGTTCACATGATTGCAGTCGGTGTCGATGTCCGAGATGTCCTCGACCAGCGCGTGCGACGAGCGCCGGATCGGCCGGTCTTCGTCGAAGAAGTAGATGTTGCGATCGCCGCCGAGCGCGGTGACCGGTGAATATTCGTAGCCGGGCAGGGTGATGAAGCGTCCGGGCGCGTTGAATTCGCGGTACAGCCCGTTGAGTTCGTTCCAGAACGGCGTGGTGATCTGGAAATCATTGCCCTGGTGGCCGACGAAATCGCTGAATGCGCGGTCGCGCGCAAACAGGAAATAGTCGCGCGCCGTGTTGGTGCCGATGGTCTCCTCGCTTTGCGCGTGGAAATCGCCCCAGTAGTGCCGCTGGGGCGAATCTGCCCTGACACGCAGGGGGTTGGATACGGCGCGGGTCTGATTCTTATCGTCCACCAGCGTGATGCGCACGTCGCCGGGCGATCGGGCGCTCAGCCGTTCCAGAACGATCGGGTGCGCCGCCGGTGTCGCTTCTATCCATTCGGGCAGGCCCGCAATCGGCGCACTCGGCACCAGGCGAAAGCGACCGCTGGTATGCGTCGTGGGATTGCCGCAGCGGTCTTCCGCGCGCAGCGAAAGCCGGAACGGTTCGCCGAGCGCTACGAGTGTCGGCAGCACCAGCTTCCATAGCGCGGGCTCGCCCGGAACGATGCGGATCTGCTTGCCGCCGGCGACGTCGCCGTAGACGACCGCGCCGAAAGGATCCGCCTGTACCCTGACTTCGAACATCGGCTCGCGCAGCGACTGCACGCGCCAGCCGGCGGAGCCCTGGCTTTTGTCGCCGAGGATTATGCTGATGCTGTCGCCCTCGGCGAGGAAATACTTCATGACGTTGATGCGGATCGCCTTGAACCACGGCCGGAATCCGCCGCGCGGATGGTATTCCGAAATCAGCGTGGTGCCGTTCGAAGCGCTCATGGTGACGAAGTTCGGTGCGTTCGGCCGCTCGAATTGCGGCCGGCCGGAATCGCTGGCAAAGCGAAACAGGACGCGGATGCTGCCCTGATCGTCGATGCCGAATTTGCCGGCGGTATAGGTGACGCGTATCGTCGCCATCGACCCCGCTACCAGTTCGTCCGGGCAATCGATTTCGACCCGGCCCAGTATTTCCGGCGGGTAGGGCAGCCTGCTGATATGTGAATTGCGAACGCGCGACATCAATTTTCTCCGTGAACTATCCTGCTCCGTGAACCAGCCAACTACGCACTTCCGCCTGCGATAAGCTCGAAACCCAGATCCTCCACCACACCGGCGGCCCGTCCGCGGATTCGATCGAGCAGCAGTTCGGCCGAGCGCACGCCGATCTGATGGCGCGGAAAGCGAATCGAGGTCAACTCCGGCTTGATCAGTGCGCCTATCGGCGAGCCATCCAGCCCGGCGAGCGCGACCTTGCGCGGAACCGGCCAGTCGCGCCGCAGGCAGTGCAGCAGCGCGCCGACCGCGAGTACGTCGCTGGCGGCAAACACCGCGTCGATGGAGGGATCGGTTTCGATCAGGTCCGACAACGCCGCTGCGCCGTTTTCGAATTCGAACGGCGTGCGGCGCACGTGAGATTCCTTCACCCGCAGTCCCGCCTCGGCCAGTCCCTGCCGATAGCCGCGCTCGCGCGCCTGGGTGCGGTCATTCTTGTAGGTGAGGCCGCCGATGTAAGCGATGCGCCGATAGCCCCTGGAAAACAAATGCCGCACCATGGCGCGCGCCGCGTCGAAATTGGAGAATCCGACGGCGCAATCGAGCGGTCGCGTGGGCAGGTTCCACATCTGCACCACGGGGATGCGCGCGCGCGCCAGCATTGCACGCGTGGGCCCGCTGTGTGTCACCCCGGTAAGCGCAATGCCGTCGACGCGCTGGCCGATGAACGCCTCGACGATCCGCTGTTCGCGCAACGGGTCGTATTGACTGCAAGCGATGAGTAGCCGATAGCCCTGTTCTTCAAAGACCTCGGAAAGTCCCTGCAAGGTATCGGCGAAAATCGAGTTGGACAATACCGGAACCACGACGCCGATACAGCGCGTCGCGTTGGAGGCCAGACTTCCCGCCAGCGCGTGTCGCACATAGCCGGATTCGGCAATGGCACGCTGGATTCTGGCAAGGGTTGCCGCAGAAACCTGTGCCGGGTTGGACAGGGCGCGCGAGACCGTGATCGCGGCGACGCCGGCGCGGCGCGCCACGTCTGCCATGGTGGTCGGTCTATCGGCTAGGATGCGCCGTGGCAATTTCAGCTCCTGATTGGTCCAATTGACAAGATATCACGCATGTTCTATGGTAGCGCTAACATTATACGCAGCCGGGTCTGGCGACGGTGACACCGGTGACACCGGTGCCGGCGGAACGAACGGCGTTCGAAAGTACGTATTCCACCAGAAGGAGGGGAAATGAGCACGAAATTCGGAAACCGGCGGTTGGTGCTGAAGGCCTTGGGTATCGGCGCGGCAAGCGCGGCAGTGGCGGTGCCGGGGATTTCCCGCGCGCAGTCCACAAAGGTACGCGTCGGCTACATTCACACCGTGGCTGTCGACGGGCAGATCTGGGCCGGCGATCACATTGGAAGCTGGAAGAAAGAAGGCCTGGATATGGAGTTCATCAAATTCGACTCCGGGCTCGCCATCTTTCAGGCGATGGTCGGCGGCAGCCTCGA
>QYQC01000075.1 GCA_007280315.1 Betaproteobacteria bacterium
CCGCCCGAGTGGTAGCCGTGGGATAACTTCTTCTCGCTCATCAGTGCGCCCCCAGATAGGCGTCGATTACGCGCTTGTCGTTCTGGATCGTCGCCGGCGGCCCTTCGGCCAGGAGTTCGCCGTGCGCGAGGCAGTAAATGTGCTCGGCCATGTTCATGATCACGCGCATATTGTGTTCGACGATGAACATGGTGATGCCAAAATCGCTGTTGGCGCGCTGCAGGCGGTCGATCAGTCCGTTGATGAGCGTGGGGTTGATGCCCGCGGTCGGCTCGTCGAGCAGCAGCACTTTGGGTTCGTTCATCAGCGCCATGGCGAATTCGAGCAGTTTCTGCTGGCCGAAGGACAGCGACCCGGCCACCAGATTGCGCTTGGCGTAAAGGCCGACAAATTCGAGCAGGTGCTCCGCCCGCTCAACGATAGTCGGCGAATAGTCGGCGAACATGTCGCGCCAGGCGGCGTTGCGGTGGGCGATGGAAATGCGCATGTTCTCCAGGCAGTTCATCTTGCCGTAGATGCGCGTCTGCTGGAACGTGCGCACCAGCCCCAGGCGGGCGATGCGCTGCACGTTCAGGTTGGAAATCTCCTCGCCCTGGAATTTGATCGAACCGGCGTCGATCGGGTGATAGCCCACGATCGAATTGAACAGCGTCGTCTTGCCCGAGCCGTTGGGTCCGATCAGGCCGGTGATGCGGCCCTCGGGCACGGCGAGCGATACTTCGCGGTTGGCAACCACGCCGCCGAAGGATTTGCTGACCTTGGTTACTTCGATGACCGCCGCGTTCATGGCGCGTTCTCCCGCGACGCGACCGCACCCTCGCTGTCCACGACCAATCCGAAGCGCTGCGGCCATCTCTCCTGCATCCACCCCATGATGCCCTGCTGGAAGTAGACCACGTTGACAATGATCAGCAGGCCGAGTGCGACGTATTGCCAGCCGAGCAGGTAAGTCCAGGTCACCTCTTTCACCACGTGAAACAGCGTGGCGCCGATGACCGGGCCCCACAGCGTCCCTTTGCCGCCGAGCAGCGTCATCGCCACCATGAAAATGCCGAACGTCAGTGTCGGGTACGCCACTTCCATCGGTTCGATGAAGCCGGTCATGTTGCCGAACAACCCGCCGACGATGCCGAGGAAGAACGCCGAAATCGACCACGCAACCATCTTGTAGCGGTTGGTATGCAGTCCCATGGCCTCGGCCTTATCCTCGTCGTCGCGTATCGCATTCAACGCCAGGCCGAAGCGCGTGCCATACAGCCAGCGCAGAAAGAAATAACAGGCGATCGAAGCGGCCATGCACAGGCTGTAGAAGAACAGTGAACGCACTCCAGGCTCGCCGGGGAACACCGGCATCGAGATGCCGCCCCCGCCGCCGACGTAATTCCAGGCGCCGGTCAGCTCCGCCGCCGCCAGCGCGGCGCCGAGGGTGCCGATCGCGAAATACGGTCCGCGCAGGCCGAACAGTACCCAGCTTAGTAGCGCCGCGACCAGGGCGCAGGCCACCGCTGCCAGCACCAGTCCGAGCGCCAGACCGACGTAGTACTGCTGGTCGGTGAAATCGACCTTGATCGCACCGAATGCCGCGGTGTACTCGGCGACGTTGTAGAACATGCCGATCTGCGTGATTGCGCAAATGTACATGCCGAAACCGAAGAACAGGATATTACCGAGCGAGTTGTAGCCCATCTGCCCGCCGAGGACATCCCAGGTGAGCGCAAACAGGATCATGATCCACAGCATCGCGAACTGGAACACCAGGCCGGGGAACAGCAGCGGCGCGACGATGCCCGCGGCGAGTATCGCACAATGCAGAATGATGGAGTTCCTGCTCATTGCAGTGCCTGGCGATGACGCTGCAGCAGGAGCCTGCGCCAGATGAGCGCGATCAACAACAGCCCGACCACGGTCGCCTGCTGGAACTGCGCCCCGAGCACAAAGCCGCTGTACTGTTCGATCGCCCCCAGCCCCAGGGCCATGACGATGACGCCCGGCAGATTGCCCAGGCCCGCGGCAGTCACGATCACGAACGCGCGCACCGAGTAGGCAATGCCATAGAAGGGCTGCAGCACCCAGATCATCGAGATCAGCACTCCGGCGACACCGCAGATCGCGGCATTGAGGGAAAACGTAAATGCGTAAACACGCTCGGTGTCCACGCCCATCACCCGCGCGGCGCGCGCATCCTGCGCCGTGGCGCGGATCGCCTGGCCCATGCGGCTTTTCTTCATGAACAGCACCAGTGCCAGCGCCAGCAGTCCACACAGAACGAAAGAAATCATGCGGATGTCGGTCACAGTGACCAGTCCGTCGAACAGTTCGCGCGTCTTGAATCCGGATTCCACGGTGCGCACTTCCGGACCGAAGAGCAGATTCATCGACTGCTGCATCACAATCGCGAGCCCGAAGGTCGCAAGCAGCGACGTAAACAGTTCGCGCTGGATCACCCGGCTGACCACCAGCTTGTACACAATCCAGCCGAACACATACATCACCGCGGCGACCGGAATCAGCGCGAAAATGGGGTGCAGGCCATGCTTGGAGAGTTCGTAGCCCAGGTAACCGCCGAACATGACGAAATCACCCTGCGCCAGATTCTTGACGTTGGTCACGCCCCAGACGAGGGCCAGCCCGTATGCCGCAAGCCCGAACACTGCGCCGATCAGCAGCCCGTTCAATAGCAGCTGCACGTTGAAAACCGGCGCAGCGACAAGGATTTGAATGTTATCCCACATAGCGAACAGCACGCGGGCCCCGCAGGGCCCGTGTGCCTCTCCTCCTCCTGAAGGATGCTTGCTGGCTTATTTGCTGGCCTGCTTCATTGTGCCACCACCAGCCATCCGCGGGTAATCCAACTTGTGCGATGCCCATTTGGACGGCGCCACCACATTGTACTTTCCAGCCTGTATCTGGCGCAGCACCATGGGTTTGGCGATGTTGTTGCCCGCCGGTCCGAACTTGATATGGCCGTAGAAGGTTTCCAGGTCAGTGGATGCGAGCGTGTCGCGCAGCTTCTCGGTATCGAAACCCTGTGCGCGCTTGAACGCGTCCGCCCAGATCAGCACCGCCGCCGAACCCTGCGCCGCCTGATAGGGCACGGTATCGTAGTCTTTGTAGGTTTTTAGAAACAGCGCGTTGTAATCCGATGCCGAGCCGAAAACCGGGTCCTTGTAGCTCAGCGTCTCCGCCCACTGTGTCGGGCACAGGATTCCATCGGCGCCCTTCTTGAACTTGTCCACCAGGTCCGCGGACTCGCAATGGGTAAAGGCGACGAGCGGAACCGCGATGTTCATCTCGTTCAGCTGACGCCCCGCCGTGGTGGCGCCCTTGGTGTGTCCCGAAACCACCAGCATGTCGGGCTTCAGCGCCTTGACCTTGGTCATCGTCGCCGTCATGTCGCTCAGGTCGCGCGGCAGCTTGTCGTCGATGACCGCCGTCATGCCGAATTTTTTCATTTCCTCCAGCACACCGGCGCGCACGTCGAGCGAGAATGGGTCGTTCTCGAACGCCATCGCGACCTTGACGTCACTCGCTTTCTTGCCGTTTTTCACCGCCACTTCGGCCGCGAGCGCGATTGCGCTGGCGAGATATTGCTCCGAGGTCGACAGCGCGGCGAACATATAGCGGTAGCCCTGACTGAAAAGCGAGCGCGAAGCACCTTCCGCTTCGACCATCGGAATCTTGTATTTCTCGGTCACCGGCGCCGCCGCCTTGGTGGTGCCGGAGCTGTAGGGTCCGAGCACATATTTGATGCCGTCCTGGTTGATCAGGCGTTCGAGCAACTGCGCCGTGCGCGCCGGCGTCGACTCGTCGTCGTAGTAGGCGATCTCCAGCTTGTAGACTTTGCCGGCGACCGTGACTCCGCCCTTGTCGTTGATCATTTTGACGGCGAGGTCGTAGCCGTCACGGGCGTTCTTGCCTTCCTGGGAATATTTTCCGGTCAGCGATATGGCTGAACCCAGGATGATCTTGTCGCCGTCGACCTTGGCGTATGCCGGTGCGCCTGCAAGTGTACCGACGGTAATCGCCATGCCGACTGCCAGCGCCATCGCGCTACGTTTGAATAGTGGTCTCATGAAAATCCTCCTAATTGATGTAATTGGCGTTTCAACTCAGGACGCCGGCGGAAACACGAACCTGCCGTCGCCCTGATCTCACACTCTATTTGCTGCGCGAACGCGCCCTGGAACAACTGCTAATGATCGGATACAACGCGACAGCACACGCAGCCACGCGCATCAAGCGCCGCCGTACTGCCCTATCGCATCGACCGAATACAGTTCAATTTTGATGCTTTATTCTGCGGAATGGTTCCCGCAAGCATTCTAAGTATCTGTTTGTTTAAACTATTTTTAGTATTGCTGCATAGTATACCACATCGCCGGCCGGAACCCACGACAAGGCCGTTGCGACAATTCGCAGCGGCCTTACGTCTATTTTGCCGAGGGCTTTTTCGCTGTCGCCTTTTCCGCGCCGAGGCGCAGGCTCACGTAGGCGCCGGGTGCGTCCTCAATGATCCGCAGCTTGCCGTCGCCGGGCACGCGCGCCGCGACCTTGGCCTCGCCGTTGTTCCCGTCCATCCAGCCCTGCCAGTCCGCCCACCATGAACCTTCATGGCGCGTCGCCTTCTTCAGCCAGTCTTCCGGATTCTCAGGACGCTCAGGGTTGGTCCAATAGCAGTACTTGTTCGCCGAGGGCGGGTTGACGATGCCGGCGATGTGGCCGGAGCCGCCGAGCACGAATCGCATTTTTCCGGCGAGGATGCGCGCTCCCTTGTACACCGATTTCCACGGCGCGATGTGGTCCTCGGCGGTGGAAATGAAATATGCCGGGATTTTTATTTTGCTGATATCGATCGGCACGCCGTCGAGGCTGATGCCGCCCGGATCCTTCAGCTTGTTGGCGAGGTACATGTTGCGCAGGTAGAAGCTGTGCATGGCCGCCGGCATGCGCGTCGAGTCCGAGTTCCAGTAAAGCAGGTCGAACGGGAACGGGTCCTTGCCCATCAGATAGTTGTTCACCACGAACGACCAGACCAGGTCGTTCGAGCGCAGCATATTGAACGTGCCCGCCATTTCCGAGCCTTCGAGATAGCCGCGCTCATTCATGCGCCGCTCCAGGTTTTCCACCTGCTTCTCGTCGATGAACACGCCGAGTTCGCCCGGGATGGAGAAATCGAGCAGGGACACAAAGAACGTCGCGCTGGCAACGCGCTTGTCTTTTTTCGCCGCCATCACGCCCAGCGCCGCGCCGAGCAGGGTGCCGCCGAGGCAATAGCCGATCACGTTCACCTGTTTCTCGCCGGTCGCCTTCTCGATCGCGGCCAGCGCGTCGTTCGGGCCCTGGTGCAGGTAGTCCTCGAAGCTTTTTCCCGCGTACTCCTTGCCCGGGTTGACCCAGGAAACCACGAACACCGTGTGCCCTTGGTCCACCGCCCACTTGATGAACGAATTCGACTCGCGCAGGTCGAGAATGTAGTACTTGTTGATCCACGGCGGAATGATCAGGAGCGGCCGCTGGAATACGGTTTTGGTGCTCGGCAGGTACTGGATCAGCTGCATCAGGTCGTTCTGGTACACCACCTTGCCCGGCGTGGTGGCGATGTTCTCGCCCATCTTGAACGCCTTGGGGTCGGTCATGCTGATCTGCAGCTGTCCGTCGCCGCGCTCGATGTCGCCGAGCAGGTTGTTCAGGCCGCGCAGCAGGTTCTGTCCACCCGAAGCCATGGTTTCGCGCACCACTTCCGGATTGGTCAGCGCGAAATTGGAGGGTGACAGCGCATCGATGTACTGGCGGGTGAAGAAATCCACTTTCTTGCGCGCGTCCGCGGGCAGGTCCTCGACCTTCGATACCGCCTCGTGGATGTGGCGCGCGGCGATCAGATACGATTGCTTGACGTAATCGAACAGAAAATTATTTTCCCATTCGTGGTCGCGAAACCGGTTGTCGCCCTTGCGCGGGCTGGCGACAGGCTCGACTTTCTGCCCCATCATCTGCATCCAGCTCGATTGCCACAGACGCGTGTAGTCCCAGAACATGTTCATCTGCGCTTCGGCCAGATGCTGCGGCTTGGCCAGCATCAGCGCCGACATGTCCATAAACGCCTTGGCGATGCCGAATTCGTCGGCGACGGCCGGCTTCTGCGGGCCACTCTGGCGCTTGATATAGTCCGCCATGATGCGGCTCGAGCGCTCGGCGACTTCGGCAAACACCTGCGCCGAATCGGCGGCCGCCGCGGCGGATTTCGCTTGTTTCTTGTGCATGCTGTTACTCCTATGAATCGGTGACCCGCTGGACCCAGGTTCAATCCCGGCGCGCCTTAAGCTAGAATGCAGGCAGAGTCAGGCTGGTCAGGCGCGAGTTAACCTGATTTTCGCAAAGTTTTGCGATTCCCGCCATTTTATGTTGCTGCGCAATATGAGTGCCTCCTCCCGCCAACACGAAGAAAGCTACAGCATCAGCGACTTGGCGCGCGAATTCGACGTCACGCCGCGCGCGATCCGTTTCTATGAGGACCAGGGATTACTGGCGCCCGAGCGTTCCGGCAGCCGGCGCATTTACGCCAAGCGCGACTTTGTGCGCCTGAAACTGATTCTGCGCGGCAAGCGTTTGGGCCTGTCGCTGTCCGAGGTGGCGGCGATGTTCGATTTGTACGATGCGGCGCGGGACGAGAAGCCGCAGCTGGCGCAGTTCCTCGCCGCACTCGGCGAGCGGCGCGAGCAGCTCGAGCGGCAGCGCGCAGACATCGACGAAATGCTCGGGGAAATTGCCGTATTCGAGACGCAGAGCCGCAAACTGCTTGCAGGCGCAGGAAAAGCCGGGCGCAATCGAAATGCATAATTTTGGATGGACCAAACCATGATCGATTTTCCTTCCCTGCCCTTCGACCTCGGCGAAGACATCGACATGCTGCGCGACACGGTACGCGCGTTTGCGGCGAGCGAAATCGCGCCGCGCGCAACCGATATCGACCGCGTCAACGAATTTCCCGCCGACCTGTGGCGCAAGTTCGGTGCGCTTGGCCTGCTCGGCGTCACGGTCAGCGAGGAATACGGTGGCACCGCGATGGGCTATCTCGCCCACATCGTGGCGATGGAGGAAATCAGCCGCGCCTCGGCGTCGGTCGGGCTTTCATACGGCGCCCACTCCAACCTGTGCGTGAACCAGATCAACCGCAACGGCACCGAGGCGCAGCGAAAGAAATTCTTGCCGAAGCTGATTTCCGGGGAACACGTCGGTGCGCTCGCCATGTCCGAGCCCGGCGCCGGATCGGACGTGGTGAGCATGCGCCTCAAGGCCGAACACAAAGGCGGCAAATTCATTCTCAACGGGAACAAGATGTGGATCACCAACGGACCGGACGCCGATGTGCTGGTGGTGTACGCCAAGACCGACGGCGCCGCCGGGCCGCGCGGCATCACCGCCTTTCTCATCGAAAAGGATTTTCCCGGCTTTTCCACCGCACAAAAACTGGACAAGCTGGGCATGCGCGGTTCCAACACCTGCGAACTGGTATTCCGCGATTGCGAAGTACCGGAAGAGAACATCCTCGGCGGCATGGGCCGCGGCGTCAACGTGCTGATGAGCGGTCTCGACTACGAGCGCGCAGTACTCTCGGGCGGACCGCTCGGCATCATGGCCGCGTGCATGGACGTGGTCATTCCCTATGTGCACGAACGCAAGCAGTTCGGCCAGCCGATCGGCGAATTCCAGCTGATGCAGGGCAAGCTCGCAGATATGTATACCACCATGAACGCCTGCCGCGCCTACGTCTACGCTGTCGGCAAGGCGCTCGATCGCGGCAAGCTGACGGGGGCCGGTGCGCGCAAGGATGCCGCCGGCGCCATTCTCTATTCCGCGGAGAAAGCCACCTGGATGGCAGGCGAAGCGATTCAGGCGCTGGGCGGCATGGGCTATATCAACGAAACCCCGACCGGCCGCCTGTGGCGCGACGCAAAGCTCTACGAAATCGGCGCCGGCACCTCGGAAATCCGCCGCATGCTGATCGGGCGTGAGCTGTTCGGTGAGACCAAGTAAGGCCGAAGCGCCGGAATTACTCCCTCGCCCCGCTTGCGGGGAGAGGGCTGGGGTGAGGGGCGTGTCTGTCGTTCACCTTTACTAAATTCGATCTTCCTTTTGAAAAGGAGAACCACCATGAACGACCCCATCGTCATTGTCTCTGCTGCGCGCACACCCATGGGCGCGTTCCAAGGCGAGCTGAAGCTATTCACCGCTGCCGAGCTCGGCGCGGCGGCAATCCGCGCAGCCGTTGAGCGCGCGAACATCAAACCAGAACAAGTGGACGAAGTCATCATGGGCTGCGTGCTGCCCGCGGGTCAGGGGCAGGCGCCGGCGCGCCAGGCGTCGCTTGGCGCGGGATTGCCGCTCGCCACCGGCTGCACCACCATCAACAAGATGTGCGGCTCGGGGATGAAAGCGGCGATGCTCGCGCACGACCTGCTCGCCGCCGGTACCAACGACATCATGGTCGCGGGCGGCATGGAGTCCATGACCAACGCGCCCTATCTGCTGGCCAAGGCGCGCGGAGGCTATAGGATAGGCCACGGGCAGCTGCTCGACCACATGTTCTACGACGGACTCGAAGACGCGTATGAAAAAGGCCGGCTGATGGGCAGCTTCGCCGAGGATTGCGCCGCCAAGTACAGCTTCACCCGCGCCGAGCAGGACAAATTCGCGGTCGCGTCGCTCGAACGCGCGCAAAGCGCGAACAAAAGCGGCGCCTTCGCCTGGGAGATTACGCCGCTCAACGTGAAGACGGGCAAAGACGAGCGTTTCATGGAAATGGACGAATCGCCGTTCAAGGCCAATTTCGACAAGATTCCCGCGCTCAAGCCCGCGTTCAAGAAAGACGGCACCATCACTGCGGCCAATTCGAGTTCGATCTCCGATGGCGGCGCGGCGCTGGTGATGATGCGCCGCTCGCTGGCGGAAAAGCTCGGCCTCGCGCCCCTGGCCATCGTGATCGGCCACAGCACCCACGCGCAGGAGCCCGGCTGGTTCACCACCGCCCCGGTCGGTGCGATTCAAAAGCTCTACGACAAAACCGGCTGGAACTCAAGCAAGGTGGACCTGTACGAAATCAACGAGGCTTTCGCCGTGGTGACCATGGCGGCGATGAAAGAACACGGCCTGCCGCACGAGAAGGTCAACGTTCACGGCGGCGCCTGCGCGCTCGGACACCCGATCGGCGCCTCCGGCGCGCGCATCCTGGTGACGCTGATCGGCGCGTTGCGCAAGTCGGGCGGCAAGCGCGGCATCGCCAGCCTGTGCATCGGCGGCGGCGAAGCCACCGCGATGGCACTCGAGCTGGTCTAGACTTTCCCGGCACCGTCCACCCATGATCCTCAGCCAGGAACAGCAAATGATCCGCGACTCGGTGCGCACCTTCGCCGCCGAACGCCTGGCGCCGAACGCGGCGCAGTGGGACCGCGACTGCACCTTCCCGCGTGCGCAACTGAAGGAAATGGCGGCGCTGGGCCTGCTCGGCATCACCGTGCCGGAAAAATGGGGCGGCGCCGGACTGGATTACGTGAGCATGGCTCTGGCGCTGGAGGAAATCGCCGCCGGCGACGGCGCAACGTCCACTATCACCAGCGTGCAGTCGCTGGTGTGCAATATTTTCAACGGCTACGCCTCGGACGCGCAGAAAGAGCGCTTCCTCAAGCCGCTCGCGCGCGGCGACATGCTCGGCTGCTTCTGCCTCACCGAGCCGCACGTCGGTTCCGACGCCGCGGCGATCAAGACGCGCGCCGAGCGCGCCGGCGACGACTATGTGTTGAACGGCGTGAAGCAGTTCATCACCAGCGGCAAGAACGCGCAGGTGGCCGTGGTGTTCGCGGTGACCGACAAGGCGGCGGGCAAGAAAGGCATCAGCGCCTTCATCGTGCCTACCGACGCGCCCGGCTACGTGGTCGCGCGCATCGAGGAGAAACTCGGCCAGCACGCTTCCGACACGGCGCAGATCGTGTTCGAGAACTGCCGCGTGCCGGCGGCAAACCTGCTCGGCACCGAGGGCATGGGCTATCGAATCGCGCTTGCCAACCTGGAGGGCGGGCGCATCGGCATCGCCGCGCAGTCGGTGGGCATGGCGCGCGCCGCGTTCGAGGCGGCGCTGAAATACGCGCATGAGCGCGAAACCTTCGGCAAGCCCATCATCGAACACCAGGCGGTGAATTTCCGTCTCGCCGACATGGCGACGCAGATCGAAGTGGCGCGGCAGATGGTGCTGCACGCCGCCACCCTGCGCGACGCCGAGCTGCCGTGCCTGAAGGAAGCCTCGATGGCCAAGCTGTTCGCCTCCGAAATGGCGGAGAAAGTGTGTTCGGACGCGATCCAGATCCACGGCGGCTACGGCTATCTCAGCGACTTCCCGGTGGAGCGCATTTATCGCGATGTGCGCGTGGCGCAGATATATGAAGGCGCGAGTGACATTCAGCGCCTGGTCATAGGCCGATCTCTCGCCCGCTAGGGAGCAAGCGACCGGCGCGCTTAATCCAGCCCGCGCACCGCCGCCGCGCAGGCGGCTTTGACGTCCTCGCCGCGCTCCACCGAAACGCGCAGATCGCGCAGCCTGCCGTCGACGAGACCGTAGATCCAGCCATGCACGGTCAGCGCCCGCCCGCGGCTCCAGGCATCGCGCACGATGTTGGTCTGGGTCACGTGCCGCACCTGCTCGATCACGTTCAGTTCGCACAGCCGGTTCCAGCGCTCATCGAGGTCCATGCCGGCGGGAAGCAAATCCGCATGCCTGTCGCGCACATCCTTGACGTGGCGCAGCCAGTTGTCGATCAGGCCGAGGCGTTCGCCGGTCAGCGCGGCGCGCACGCCGCCGCAGCCGTAATGGCCGCAGACGATGATGTGATCGACCGCCAGAACGTCGACGGCGAACTGCATCACGGAAAGACAGTTCAGGTCGGTGTGGACCACCGCGTTTGCCACGTTTCGATGCACGAACACCTCGCCCGGCTGCAGGCCGGTGATCTGGTTCGCCGGCACGCGGCTGTCGGAGCAGCCGATCCACAGGTACTTCGGCAATTGCAGCGCCGCCAGCCGGCGAAAGAAATCCGGGTCCTCGGCGGTCATTTTTTCCACCCAGGCGCGGTTGCTTTCGAACAAATGCGGAAGCGTTTTCATGGCTGGAATCCTATGGCCGGGACTTCTTGGGGCGTGGATTTTTCCGGAGAAACAGTTCCTGCCTCGCCGCCGCGCTGATGGCGAGCACCGCCGGGTGGCTCAGCCGGCGCTCGACTGAAATGGCGTAGAACTGTTCCCTCACCGCGGCGGTCTGGCCGATGGCGACCACGCCGTATTGCGTGCTTACTTCCGCGGCGATCACAGATGGCGCGGAAAAAAAACCGATGCCGACCTGGCCAAACGCCTTCTGCAGGGCGCTGTCGTCGAATTCGCCGACGATGCGTGGGTGGATCTGCAGCTTATCGAACCATTGCAGCAGGCGCGGCCGCACCGCTGCGTCCTCTCCCGGTAGCAGCAACGGCACACCGTCCAGGCACTGCGGAAACGCCCCCTTATGTCTTCGCGCCAGCTGCACCGTCGCAAAAAAGGTGACCTCGGACTCCCCCAGCAGGTGGCTGAACCCTTTGATGCTGACCTTGGAAGGCAGCGGACTGTCGGCGAGAACGATATCCAGCCGGTGCACCGCGAGTTCGGCGAGCAAAGCGCCGAGCTTGCCTTCGCGGCAGACGATGCAAGGCGGCTGCGCCAAGCGCACCGCCGGTTCCAGCACGCGGTAGGCAATCGATTTCGGCACTGCATCGGAGACGCCGACGCGGAACTGCGGGATGCGGCTTTCCGTGGGACTGCGCATCACGCCCTGCAACTCCTCGCCCAGTTTGAAAATCTCGTCGGCATAGCTCAGCACCACGCGTCCGGCGTCGGAGAGCTCGAGCCGGCGCCCGACGCGGGCGAACAGCTTGTAGCCGAGCGTGTCCTCGAACAGCGCCAGCTGCCCGCTGACCGTTTGCGGCGTCAGGTGCAGGCGCTCGCCTGCGCGCGCGATGCCGCCGGTTTTTGCGACCACCCAGAAATAGTGCAGATGCTTGTAATTCAGCGCGCTCATCAAACGACGTCCTTTCGGTCTCTTCGGCTTTTCCGAATGATTCTACAGTTATATTCGATTTGTCAAGACACTTCGAGGGCGTTATCGTGTATCTGTCCCAACCAGAAGGAGGTGCTACACCGTGCGATTCGAAAATCAGGTGCGCGCATTGGAGGGCCAGTCCGCCGCGGGTTCTGCGCCGGCAGCGCTCGCCGCCAATAAGGTCATCCGCAATACCTACCTGCTGCTGTCGATGACGCTCGCGTTCAGCGCGCTCACCGCCGGGGTGTCGATGTCGATGAAGCTGCCGCATCCGGGGGTACTGATCACTCTGGCGGGTTACTTCGGCTTGCTGTTTCTGACGACGAAATTCCGCGACAGCGCGCTCGGCCTCGCGTTCGTGTTCGCGCTCACCGGTTTCATGGGTTACACCCTGGGACCGATACTCAACCTGTATCTGGCCTGACTTTGACACCGCCCAGTAACACGCCCCGCGGCAAGGCGCATGGCACAAGGCTTTCGGCGATATTGTCGAAATTGGTGTGTATCTAGGCGGGGAACTCGCTCAATCCAGATTCA